>NZ_JBDIVG010000001.1:0-420027 GCF_039631275.1 Janibacter sp. LM | reverse complement strand
AGGAAGAGCCGCAGGTCCTTGGCGTAGGACACCTGGGTCTGCTCCGAGAGCAACCTGTAGCTCGCCGACGCGAAGAAGGCCAGCACGTCGACGTCGGGCGCGCCGTCCGGTCGGAGCAAAAAGGGCTGCCCCGGACTCAAACCTGCTGATCGCTCCCTCACGACGAGCTCAGCCGCCCCCGAAGTGCCCACCCCGTGTTCCTCAAGCAGCGAGCGACCCAGCCTCCACATCACCGGGGTCGGGCTCGACATGGCCACACACTACCCCGCAACATCCCCACTTTCGGGGGAAGGGCGGGTCGATGTAGACAAGTTTGACCTTGCCGAGGTACGACTCCTGAAGAAGCTTCAGAGCGTCGAGGTTGTCTCCCTCGATGAAGAGGTTCTGAGTGCCTGCGAAGTCGACCGACTGGTCGACTACAGGCCGCAGTGTCTTCGCAATTGGTGCGTTCGCAGTGAAGGCTGCGGCGCGCTTTCCGGGCCAGTCGAGCTGGTATCGCTCTTGAGGCCCCTCAACTACCTCACCAGAGAGCTCCTGCCGCAGAAGATCGAAGTCGACAGCCCTCACCGGGTTGCCGTCGGCGTCGACGGCCTCGGTGATGACACCCGGGAACAACTCGGCAATCTTGCCAAGATTGCTGACCGTCAGGTCTGGTGACGTCATTCGAAGCTTCTCCACGCTGGTCCTTAGTTCGTGTTGCCCGTAGCCGGGGTGTCGGTCGCTCTCGTCAGATCTATGAGCGATGCTTGCTTAGCCTTTAAAGTTCGGCGCAGCTCGACCTTCCGATTGAGTTGCGGTTCGTTTCGGAGCTTCCGCTCCAAGGCGGTGATCTCTCGTTCGAGCGACCGAACGGACGTGAGTCTGCCAACCACGTCCGACAACGTCTCACCAGGGCGCGAAGCGACAAGCGTCATCGGCTGCAGAAGGGCCGTGTACATGCCCGCCAAGTCGATGGCTGTCGGAAGCGGGACTCGGTCGCCGGACGCGGGTTGCCAGTCGGTACTGAAGTATGGACCGAGCTTCGGGACGCCAGCGCCCAGCTGCTTGTGAGCACCGACCATGCGGATGGACCCGTCAGCGTTCTCTCCACGTCTGATTTCGAAAATGATCGGGGTTCGGACCGCCTTGTCGATAGCGGCAAGAACGCCCTCTGCGACGTCCTCTCCCTTCGCTTCGATCTCGAAGACCTGAACCTCCGGAACCCCACTACTGCCCGGAATGTTGATCGTGGCCTCGGCGAGCTTGTAGGCCCAGGTGATGCGTCGCACTTCCGAGACGAAGCGGTCCTTGACGGTCGATCCGAGATTGGTGTGTTCGTAGAACTTGGTCTTTGGAACGACCCGTCCGAACTCCGCCGCTTGCGGCCACTTGTAGAGAAGCGCCGTCATGCGCCCCCCTGTCCTGGATCGACGACAGCCAAGAAGGCGATCAACTCGAAGTCTTCTACGCCTCCGATGGCTTGGCTGAGGGCTGTTGTCGGGCCGTCGCTGAAAAGGCTGTCCAGGTCGCGTTCGTCGGTGACTTCGATCATCGACCGAATGGCCGCTGTCAGCAGTTCGGAGTACTTGCCCATCTCGGCGCCTTCGTTGGTCGCCGCGTTGAACACGCGCGTGACTGCGCTGACTGGTTCGTCGTGTGGACGGCAGCCGCCACGGATCACATCGAGCAGGTGTTTGACCTCAGTGTGGTCAGCAAGCACGTTCCCATCGTCGTCCAGATAGACGAGGTAGTGCGGGTGGAGGCGGTTGCCGCGGTCGATGTTCTCGTCAGCGTTCACGTTGCGAAGGGCAAAAATGACGCCCGGCTTGACTCCCTTGGCCCGGTCGGACGGGACGACGGCGTGGAGACCCTTCGGGAGGGTATCCAGCGCCCCGTGCTCACTGATGTAGCCGAGCAGGTCCATCCGGAAGTCATTAAGGCCGAGGTCAGTGATGGACACACCTACGCGGACGTCTTCGAGTTCGATGACCTCGTCCTGGAGCTTGCGGAGCTGTTCCTTGCGGTAGGCAGCGTCAGCACTTGCTGGGTCGAGGATGTTGTCGTCGCCCACGGCCGCAAGGTCTGCGATGACCATGCGGTTTTCGACGCGTTCCTTGAGGTTGATGTATTCGTCGAGAGAGATGTCGGGCCAGAAGTTGACGAGCTGGATCTGCGCGTTGGTCGAGCCGATGCGGTCGACGCGGCCGAAGCGCTGGATGATCCGCACCGGGTTCCAGTGGATGTCGTAGTTGACCAGGTAGTCGCAGTCCTGGAGGTTCTGACCCTCACTGATGACGTCGGTTCCGATGAGGACGTCGAGTTCGGCGGTCTCCTTCGGCATGGTGAGGTGGCGCTGCTTCGAGCGGGGCGAGAACAGCGTCAAGACCTGCTGAAAGTCGTGGCCCGGACCGAGGGTCGTCTTGGCTGCGTGCGCGCCTCCGGTGATGATCGCGCTCTCCAAGCCGACCTTGCTGAACGAGGGCGCGAGCTCGCGGAACAGGTAATTGGCAGTGTCGGCGAACGCAGAGAAGATCAGCGCCTTGCGGTTGTCGGGGTTGATGGGGTTGGCGGCCTTGTCCTCGATCAGCTGCTTGAGTCGCTGGAGCTTAACGTCGTGGTCGGGCGTGACCTTCTCCATCTCCTCCAGCAACTCACGAAGGGTTTCGCGGTCGTGCCACAGGTCGCGCTGCCAGGACTCGACGTCGATGTCCTCCAAGTCGATCTTGATCTTCTCCCCGAAAGACAGCGCCTCAACGTTGGCGTCGTCCTCGTCATCGACGTCGAGGTCCAGGTTGGCGAAGTCAACGTTCGTCTCCGGCATGGCGCCCGCGCGCGTCTCCAGTCGGGTAAGCGTCTTATCGACGGCGCCCTCGATCTTCCCTACGGTGAGCCTGAACGCTTCGACCGAGCTCTCCAACCGCTTGAGCAGGTTGACCGTCATGAGCTGCTTCAAGCCCTGCTCACGACCACGTTGGCCAAGGTTGGAACGAGCCGTGCCGCCCTTGACGTCGTAGAGGTCTTCGTACTTGCTCAGCCGGCTCGGAAAGACGTACGCGAGCGGCGTGTAGACCGCGAGCGTCAGCGCCTGGATCTGTTCGAAAATCTCATTGAACGACGCGACACCCGGGAGGTCGGTGAGGGGTGCTCGGATCGAGATCGGCGGAAGCCGCTCGGGGAACGCTCCGATCTCAGTCGTGTCATAGAAGGCCTGGATATGTTTCCGCGAGCGGGCGATGGTCACTGAATCCAGGAGCTCGAAATAGTCGAAATCGAGCATCTGGAGGATCTGCTCGGTGGTTCGAGCCTCGGGCGGGAGCTTCGACCAGTTGTTGAACGCGGTCTGCGCGTCCTTGAAGACCTTCTCGATCGTGGTCGACAGGTTGAGCTGCTGGGCGAGGTTCTCGGACTCCCCCTCGTAAGCGAGTTGGAGCTGATTCTTGAGGTCGTTGAACCGGTTGTTGACCGGCGTGGCCGAGAGCATCAAGACCTTGGTCTTCACGCCTTCGCGGATGACCTGGCGCATGAGCCGCTGATATCGCGACTCCTTCTCCTCCGCGTAGTCGGCATTGCGGAAGTTGTGCGACTCGTCGATCACCACGAGGTCGTAGTTGCCCCAGTTGATCCGATCGAGTCGCAGCCCCATCGACTCCCCGCGGGTGCGTGAGAGATCGGTGTGTGCGAGCACGTCGTAGTTGAACCGGTCTCTCGCGAAGATGTTAGTCGTCAGGTTGGCGTTGTAGTTGGTCCAGTTCTCCGACAGCTTCTTCGGTGCAAGAACGAGGACGGACTTGTTGCGCAACTCGTAGTACTTGATGACGGCCAGCGCGGTGAAGGTCTTACCGAGGCCGACGCTGTCGGCGAGGATGCAGCCGTTGTAGGTCTCCAGCTTGTTGATGATCCCGGTCGCAGCATCGCGTTGGAAGTTGTAGAGGCTCTGCCATACCTGAGTCTCTTGGTAGCCGGTGCGGTCGTTCGGGAGAACATCCTCGTTAATATCGTCGAGAAAATCAGCGAAGAGATTGTAGAGGATCAGGAAATAGATCCGCGCCGGCGAGTTTTCGGCGTACACGCTGGCAATGTGCTCGACGACCGCGTCGGTCACGTCATCGAGCTGCGCCGGGTTGTTCCAGATCTGGTCGAACAACGCGACGTATTGCGAGGCCAACGGCGCCTCATCGATGCGGTGCACCATGTTCGAGACCGCATTGCCTCGTTCGTATCCGAGGTCTGCGGTGGTGAACCCTTGGAGCGGCATGTAGGCAGCCACGTCGTCGACAACGGCGAACTGTTGCATGGGGTTGCCCGTGGAGTTCGACTTGAACGTCACCTTGCGCCGCACCCACGCCGCACACTCCTTAGCGATCGCGCGTTGGGTGAGCTTGTTTCGCAGCCGAATCTCGAACTCAGATCCGTAGAGACTCGACTCGCCAGTGCCGGCTGTGGGGATGAAAAACTCCCGCCGCTCCTTGCGAAACTTGTCCGTCGCCTTTTCGGCGACGAACGAGGGCGAGGTGAAGATGAAGTCAAGCTCCCCAACCTGCTCGAGTTCCTCGCGGAGGGCTTCGAAGGCGAAGATCGAGAAAGTGGAGGCAGCGATCCGGACCTTCGAGTCCGGAGCGATCTCGCCCTTGAGGTCGTCACCCAGCAGCGCGTTGAGGTTGTCGATGATCCTCATGTGGTTGGCTCGGGCCCGAACGCCGAGAGACGTGCACTTCCTTGGCCCCCTAACGGGCTGCCCACGGAACTGCTTGAGTACACCGTCTCCCCTCCCCGATCACTCGCCGAGATCACCTGGGTATGGATGCTAGCCGTTGGACCGCCTCGAAATGGTCGTCACCGCAGTCGTATCTGCTGAGATCTCAGCTCTGGACTCCGCCGGACTAAGCCGAAGGGTCCTGGGCGAGGTCTCCCGTGTCGACACCGCCCCGACACAGCCCGATGAAGGCCCCCAGCTCGAGGAAGCCCTGGACGCTGCTCGGCATGAAAGCGGTCAGGGCGTCCGATCGGACGATGACCGCTCGCCATTTGGCCCGAGACACAGCGACGTTGACGCGGTTACGACTCAGCAGGAACCCCATCCCCCGCGGCACGTCTCCGTGGGAGGACGCGGTCATCGAGACGAGAACGATCGGTGCCTCTTGTCCTTGGAACTTGTCGACGGTCCCGACCCTTACTCCACCGAGACCAGCCTGGCGGAGCGCATCGCGGATGCACATGACCTGTGCGTTGTAGGGGGCGACGACAAGGAAGTCCTCCTCGACCAGCTCACGCGGAGTTGTCCCGTCATCAGGGTCGGTCCACTCGTTGCCGAGCAGCCGCTGCACCCCCGCGGCGATGGCCTCAGCCTCTTCGGTCGAGACGGTCCGGTTGCCAGAATGCGGGAGCGAGATGACGCCGATGCCGGGGGCGACTCCCTCGAGATGACGGCCCGACGCTGCACCTGCCGGCCGCAGCTCACCGTCGTAGGAGAGGGTGGAAACTCGCTCGCACAGAGCGGGGTGCAGGCGGTACGTCTGCTCCAGGAAGTACCCCAGGTCACGAGGCAGCGTTCCGTGCTCGCCCATCACCCAGCCGAGTGCAGACTCGTCGACGGGCTCGGCGTGCGTCCCCTGACTGACCTGGGGCAGTTGTTGCGGGTCGCCGAGCAGGAGCAGTCGAGCAGCTGCCACCGAGGCACCGAGGGTCGGCGCCAGTGAGAACTGCCCTGCCTCGTCAACGACCAGCAGGTCGAGGCTGCCTCTTGGCACCGTCTTGTCGTTCGTGAAGTCCCAGACCGTCCCCCCGACGACGCATCCCGTGTCGGCGTGCTCATCTATGAAGGGTGCGACCTTGTCCAGCGACGCCCACGTCGGCGAGGTGCTCTTCGTCTTCCCCTTGCCCACCAATGATGGGTCCAGGCCTGCCTTGACCACTCCCGCCAGCATGTTCTCAACCACCGCATGGGACTGCGCGACGATCCCGATCCGCCACCCGTCTTCCTCGACGAGCCGCTTGATGACGCGAGCACCCGAGTAGGTCTTCCCTGTTCCGGGCGGTCCCTGCACCGCCACGTACGAGTTGCTCATCGCCCGCAGCGCTTCGACGACGCTCTCGATCTGTGATGGATGGTGCGGCAAGGGGGCGCCGTCGATGTCCAGCCGGGGAGTCCGGCGGGCCAGGAGATCAAGGGCGCTCGTTCGCGGAAGGGAGCTGTCAGAGACTGCGAGCTCAGCCACCTCGAAGATTGCTGCCTCGATGCTCTTGGTCTGTGGAGGGAATCCAGGGACCAGCGCGACGGGCAGGTCCGCGAAGGTCTCCGACAGAGGTCGGCTCTCGGTGAGCAGCACCACGCGCGGGTCGTCGGGGTCGACCTCCAGTGCTGCGACGGCGGCTGCAGCGAAGGGAACCCCCTCCGGTCCGGAGCTCTTCGGTGGGGCCGGAATCGGATACACGACCTGCACCTGAGCGCTCTTGGCGCTACCTGGCGTCCAGTCCCCCACCAGGCGGACCGTGCGGCGCGCGTTCTTGGCCTTTCCCCCTTCGGGCACTGCCCAGTCCCCCGCCACCTCAGCGGACTCGATGATGAAGATGTCGCGGCTCTCCGACCAGTCTGCGACCGGCTGACCGAGCCGTTCGAAGTGCTCCCACCAGAACTGCTTGCGCTCACGTCGGTAGTAGTCGAGCGAGGTCGCGAGCATCGCGTGGGCCTGCTCCTCAGGATCGCGGTTGAGGCGCTGGTCCGGCCCTGACTTCTCCATGAGCGCGCTGAAGAGAGGGTCGTGCTCCGACAGTTCCTCCCCCTTCTCGTCCTTGACCCGCGACACGATCTGGTCCCGCACTTCGAGGTCCGTCGCCCGGTCGAGGAGCCAGTCGCGCAGCCGTAGCGTGGAGAGGCAGTCGTACTCGTTGTAATCCGCGAGGGAGACGAGCCGGCGGTCGGCCTCGTCGGCATCGGTCTTCCGCAGATCTCGGTACTCGACGTAAGCAGTGATCGAACCCGCCCCATCGGGGACAGCGCTGTCACGAGGCTGGTCGTCCATGTAGAGGGGCTCGAGCTTCTTGATGCTGTAAGAGGGCTGCGAGACCCGGACGGAGCCGCGGACCGTGGCGAAGAGGTCGACGAAGACCTCGGAGCGGAGCAGGTCGTCGAGCTCGTTCTCCTTCGTCTGATAGCGCATCGCGAGGCGCTTGAGTGCAGTCGTCTCGTAGGGCGCGTAGTGGTAGACGTGCATGTCCGGGTGCAGGGCTCGACGTTCGGCGAGGTCGTCGATGAAGTCGACGAAGGCGGCGCGTTCCTCGGCCGCCGAGTGGGCCCAGGTCGCGGTGTAGACCTCGTCTGTATCCAGTACGCCCCAGAGGTACTCGAGCCCCACGCGCATCGGGTCGCCCTCGTCGTAGAGCGGATCACCCTCGAAGTCGAAGAAAACGTCACCGGGTGAGGGAGCAGGGAGCAGGCTCAGAGTTTTCGCGGCGCCGTCGACGAACTCATAGGTCACCGCGCCGTCTGCTTGCATCTGCTGCCACTGCAACGATGCCTGTGCACGGAGCTTGGCGAAGGTCGCCTTCGACACGCCGCTTGGCTGTGTCGTCGCCGTGGCAAGCTCCTTCACGGAGTGGATACCGGACGCGCGCAACTTACGACGCTGCTCCATGCGCAGCCCTGCGACGAGGATGAGGTCGTGAGCTTCGGTGGCCGCGTGCTCGCATTCCGGACAACTGCCACAGGCCATGTATCGGTCATCGCCCCAGGTGACAACATCGCCGGTGTCTCGATGCCCCGCGATCAGCCCGCGCAATCGCTCACGGCGCTCCTCGAAGACGGGCAACACATCCGAGACCCGGAAGTCCGCGCGCTGGCCGTCGCCGAGGAGCAGGGAAACGGTCGACGACAGGGGAAGGCCGGCCCTGAGGATCTGGTCAGCGTAGGCGCCCAGCTGGATGAGTGCCTTGGGCTTTGCGGAGCGCGCGATCTTGGCATCACACACTCGCCATCCGTCATCGACTCGCTCGACGAAGTCCGCGTACCCGAAGAACTCACCGTCGGAGAAGGTTGCCTGGTAGACGACGTCTGCCTCCGACCCGAAGGCCGTGAGTGTCGCCGATCGGGCGGACTCGATGCCGGACAGCGAGAAGGGCGCTGGCACGTGGTCGAGGACCGCGACATCGCGGTCCTGCTGAAGGGAAGTAAGGATCCGCTCTTCGTGGGCCGTGCCCAGCCGGCCGATGTGTTCTTGGAGCGGGTCTGCAAGCACGGTGATGCGCGGGGACCACCCCAGCACGTCGTCGAGTCGACGAAGCACGGCGTACTCGCACTCGGCCGCAGCCGTGAGGTCTGACGCGCTCCAGTGGAGCTGGTTGTCGATGAGGAACATGCACTACCTCTCGGTTGGGTAACGTTCTATGGGTGGTCGGAAATGCTGGTGACCTTCACCAGCCCACCGGAGAGTTCCTCCAAGGCCGGGAATGCCTTGGCTGCCAACTCCTGGGTCCACGAGTTCTTCTTCAGGACCCACGTATCCCCATCTTCGTGAATCGGCTCATTGACGAACCACTTGTCCATGGTGGCGGGCGCCCCAGCATCCGACATGCTCTTCCAAAGCACTTCTCCATGGGCGATCCCCGGAACTTGCCGAATATTCGCCTTGAGGACCTGCTGGACCTGAACCGGGGTCACTCCCACAGCGATCACCTCGTGCACCAGGCGCAGAGCGACTTGGCTACGTGCCAGGCCCGTTACGGTCCCGTTCGGAGAGTGGATGTCGAATTTCGTGTGACCACCGTGACCAGCCCCTCCGGAGCCTTGGCTCGTCTTCAGCTTCGCACTCACTTGGTGTGCCACTTCGACTGGTGCGACGAACTGCATGGCCGCCGCCAAGAATGGGTGGAGGTGCTGTTGGAGGCGTGAGCGCCCATCCGGGTCCACCGACGCCAGGCTCGCCTTGTACACCGCCGGAGAAAGGTCCACGGCGCTGCCGTCCTGCCCGTCTCTCAACTTCTCCAAGTAGGCCGAGATGCTGCGCACCTTCGCGACCTTCGACTGGTAAAACTTCGCGGGCACAACGAACTCGTTGGCTCGGGTCAACTCTGCCCACTGGAGGTCATCCGCGGTCGGTGGGTCGAGGAGACTCCACGCCTCCTCAACCACGTCTCGGAGCGCAGGGTCAACGTCGACGTGCCGATATCGCGCCCACGAGATCGCACGCAACTCGTCTGCGAATACCAGCCGTTCGTCGTCCGTGAGCCTGCCCATTGCGTGCGGAAGCCACACAAGGTTTGGCACGAAGCTGTTGGTCAGCGGGTGCGTCGCTGTGCTCTGACCCGTGTCAGACAGGTAGGACCAACAGTGAGACTGCATCCATTCGTGCGTCCCGCTCTTCAGGGCCTTCGACTTGAACGTCTCCTCGAGCCCACCAGACCACATGACTGGAAGATCATTCTTCAACGTGCCAACAGGAGAGTTGTCCGAGCGAAGAAGACCGGTCGTTGGGGATGCCGTTTTGATCAACGACTTCCCCGTCACGGTCGCCTTGGTCTTCGAGGCAGCGACCGAGTTGTCCCTCACGACCCACGGAAGCAACACTGGCCACGCTTGATACGTCTCGACTGGCAACCAAACACCCGCGCGCAACAACAATTGTCGAGCTGCCTGACGTTGCTGATCTCCGCCGCGACGAAAGGCCCAGGCGAGGCTCTGAAACATGGCTGAGGATCCCGCGACCGAGGGTTGCGGGGATGGCTCGAACGGCTCCTCGCGCGCAGCCATACCCTCGGCGTCCGCAAACTCACTCATTCGACTCTCCCAGTCATCGAGTTGCCTACGGAATCGCCTGTTCGGTGACGCTGCGGGCAGGGCTGAACTAACCCTCTTCGTCGCGGCCTTGACCTCGACTCCGCTGAGCATGGCGTATGCGATGCCCACCGTGGGGGTTCGCGACTGCGCGGCTACACAGTGGATAAGAACCTGGTGGCCTTCCGCCCGCAAGGTGGCGACAGTCTGCGCCGCGTCACGGAGGACAAACTCGAGGTTGAGGTTCGACTCCGGCGCAGCCTCATCGATGAGGCGGAAGACCACCTGCTCCACCCCTGAGGGCACCTGCTCCGTGCCGGTCAGGCACAGGCTGACGACCGCGGTGATCTCGTCCGGCAGGTCATCGAGCGCAAGGACATTGCCGAGCCACACCCCTTCGTCGAAGGGGTGCTGCACGAGGACAGGCCGGTCGGCTTGGACGTACGGGATGTACTGCCGCCCCGGCCAGCCGTACCCGTTGGACCGCCCACCGTGCACGGCAAGGTGCGCGAGCTCGACGAGCTCCTCGGCCGTCCGTCCCGGGTAGCCGTGAACGATCCGACGCCAGGCCGCGGGCACCGAGGACGCACCCCAGCGCGCACCCAGCAGACCGCCGGCGATCGCGGCTACGGTGTCGGTGTCGTTGCCGATCCCAATCGCTGTCGCCAGCACGTCCTGCAGGTGCAGGCACGGCACGTCCTCCGGAACCGGGGTGTGGCAGATCGCGGACCAAGCTGCTTGGAGCGCAGTGACGACGTAGCTGTTGGGGGTGAAGGTCTTGGGGTCCCAGGCTTCGGCATCGTCGATGCGCTCGGTCCAGAACTCGCGCGCCTCGAGCGGGAGGAACTGCAGCCCCGACCGCAGGTTGAATTTCCCCTCGAGCACGCCGTGGCGAATCGCGAGTGACCACAGAGCGCAGGCCTGGCCGGCCCGCGGGTCGGTGTGGGTGAGCGCGGAGATCGCCATCGCTGCCTCGACGATCGCGGTCGGGTCGCCAAGGTGGGTGAGGGCGACCGGGCTCGTCCGCATGAGGGAGCCGTTGCCGCCGGTGCGGCCGGTGCGCTCGTGGAGGTGGGCGGCGGCTTGGGTCATGCCGCTCGCGAGGTGGCCTGGGTCGTCCCTTCGAGATGCTTGCTGCGCAAGCTCCTCAGGGAGCGTTGGGGTGACCTCCGGATCCTGAGGAGGCGCGCCAGCGCCGTCTCGAAGGACAGAGAGCGTGGAGGACAGGACCCGGCGCGTCTGGGTGCCGACGTCGGGCGGGCCGGAGGCGTACCAGTCGAGGAAGCCCTGCGCGATCTCGTCCAGTGCCTCCGGGGAGGTGAGGTCGGCCCCCTTCGCCGCGACGGCCGCGATCGCCCAGGTCATGGACGTGTCGTCGGTCCACTCCCCCGGCGCGAAGTTGCCGAGGCCGCCGCCGATCATCGCCGGACCCTCGGGACCGACTGCGGCGCAGCCGAACTCGTAGCCGGCGCCGAGCGCGTCACCCACGGCGGAGCCGAGGATGACACCGCAGGCGCGGTCCTTCTGTGCGGTGGTGAGGTCCATCTCAGGCCACCTCTCCCCCGACGCGCAGCGCCAGGTCGTCTCGGGTCGCGCTCAGCGCGCTGAGGAAGAGCTCCAGCGTCGTCGTCAGGTGCTCAGGGGCGAAGGGGGACGTGTCGACGATCGCGGTCTGGACGACATCGCGACCGATGACCTGCCACCGGATCCACGGGGTGGAGCGGTTGAGGATCCCGGCCTCGACCGCGGCCTGCCGGCGCGAATGGGCGCTGTGGGCGACGCGGGTGAAGATCTCGATGCCGGGCGTGCCCGGGAGGAGGCGGATCCAGACCCGCTGGCCGTCGTGGTCGACGAAGAAGTCGTCGTCCTCGTCGCGACCCACGGGCATCGAGCTCCCGATGGTCTCCTCGACGAGGTCGAGCAGGGTGTCGCGGTCGGCGACGTGGTGGACGCCGGGGCCGGCCCCCTTCGTCCACTCCAGACCCAGGACACCGGACCACTGGGCGCAAGGTCCGGACGCCCGGTGCGTCAGGAGGTGCGGGTGCGGGATGGCGCACTTGCGGTGCAGCCACGTGATCGCCCGGCTCACGAGCGCCCTGCGACCACCGTGACGCTCGTCCAGGTGGTCGCCGCCGATCGCCAGCACGAGGACCTCACCCATGACGAACTCCACCGTCGGCAGGTCGTGCAGCTCGCCGTCCCGCCCGACCTCGAGGACGAGGCTCTCGCCCTCGACCTCCATCGTGTGGACGAAGGTCCGCAGCCGGTGCTCGAGGACCCGCCACTCCCTGTTGATCTCTGCGACCCCCGCCGCCATCTCGTGCTCAGTCATCGCCATCGCTCCCCTCACCTTTAGCGTGTTGTTCTCGCTAAACATTAGCACGTGATCCGCGCTAATGTGCAGGTATGTCCCGACGACGTTCCCTCGACGCCTACCCCCGCCCCGGCGTGACCGTGGACCTGGCGGTCCTCACCGTCACCTCAGCGGGCACCGACGACGCAGCCCTGCGGGTGCTCGTGCAGGAACGGTGGGACCCCGATGGGCGGGTGCTGCCGGGTCGCTTCCTGCGGGAACGGCACACGGTCGTGGACACGGTGCAGGACGTCTTCGAGCACAAGGTCGGGGTGCGCCCCAGCGCGGTCACTCCCCCGCGGCTGCTCCGGCTCTTCGACGCACCCGATCGTGACGACCGGACGTGGGCGATCTCGGTGGCCTACTCGGTGTCGATGCCGGAGCACGAGCTCGAGGGAGCGAGGGGGGAGCTCGTCGCGGTGTCGCGCGATGGGTCGCTCGAGGACGGCGGGCCGATGCTCTGGGACCACGACGAGATCGTCTCTGCCGCAGTCGAATCACTACGGGAGCGGTACGAGTTCAGGTACCGCTATTCCGACACCGCGCCCGATCCGGACGGGTTCCTGGCCGAGCCCTTCACCCTGCACCAGCTGCGCAAGGTGCACGAGGCGGTCGTCGGCGAGGAGTTGCACAAGGACAACTTCGCGCGGCGAATGAAGCCTCAGCTGAAGCCGGTCATGCGCGGTGGTGAGGTGGTGAGGTCGACCGCTCATCGGGGGCGGCCGGCGACGTTGTATCGGAAGGCTCAGCCGTAGGCCTCAACAGCTACGACGAGGATCTGGCGCGATGGGTCCCCCGCGTGCATCATTGGTCCTGCGGTGGGGAGACCGGCACGAGCAGAGGAACGTCATGAGCAGTCCGCCCGACCCCAGACTGACGCCTCTCGTCGAGGCCCTGTCCGGAACCAATCCAGAGTTCGAGCCCCTTCGAGTGCACTTCATGGTTCGCTCCACCTTCATCGTCGCGACCATCGACGAAATCACCTCACGCATTCTCGTGCGAGCGATCCTCGATCCGGACGAAGAGGTGAGCCTCGTACGAGGATGGGTTGAGCGCCAGCCACAACCCGCAACTGGGGCCCTCAACTGGAGCACGATGGAGTACGACGACGACCTCGTGGAGCATGCGCCAGTCCTTGCCTTCGAGCGATCTCTCGACACTGTCTGGGCGGCGGATCCTCTCGTTGACGAGATTGACGCGTACAGACGCGCTTGGAACGCTTGCGAAACCGCGGAGCCCGCAACGTCAGCGAAGAACTGGGTCCCCCCCGACGATCCCCGCGATCTTGCTCCCGAGAGCGCTTGGCTGCTCTTCGGGAGCGACGAGTCCTACCCCGACAGCGACGAGCTCGAGGAGCAAGCGCGGGGAGCGCGGATCGGGATGTACGTCAACGAGTGGACTGCGGCGTCCAACACGCGGCGCGGTGACCTGTTGCTCATCTACTTCATCAAGCCTCGCAAGGCTGTGCACTTCATCGCTCGCGCTGCGTCCGACGCGCACTTCGTGCGCGAGGAGTTTGACGAAGCGTCTGCGGGGAAGGTCCAGTTCAGCCCCACGCAGTGGTGGGTGGACACCACCCCTCTCGTGAAGATCGAGCCCATCCCGCTCGAGCGCTTGTTGGACAGCACTGGCGGTGGGCTCGTCCTGAGATCACGGTCCGGAATCTTCATGGATCCTCGCGCCATCACCAGGCTGGAGTTCTTCGCTCAGGACCGCGCGCAGCAGAGCGAAGTCGATCGCATCGCCGCCACCCCTACCGGGCTGGCGGATCTCCCTTCGCCCACGACCATGACGTTTGACGAGTGGCGCGACATCGCATCAGGCGCGCTCAAGCTAGAAGCACATGTCTCGAGCCACATCGTGGAGCCGCTCCTCAGGTGGCTCATCCCGGACCAGGACATGACGTTCGTCCGGGAGTACAGGATCGGCAAGCGCTTGGCCGACTTCGTCATTCTCGACCGCGACAGACACCCCATCCACGTCATCGAGGTCAAGAAGCGCATCAAGAGTGCTCACGGCCAACGGTGGGAGGACACACCCGACTTTGCTCAAGTCAGGTGGTACGCAGATCGACTCAAGGTCGCCGCGACGCTGATCGACTCCCAGCGGTTGATGCTCGTCGACCACCGCGGGGGTGAGCCAACCCGCATCCTCACGCGTCGAGACTTGTCCACGGAGGACCTCGCGGGCCTCCGCACCCACATGCTGGGCTCGGCCCTGGCCGACTCCCCCACGAAAAGATTCCGCGTGCACAACGCCATGGATCGCAGCCAGCGGCCATTCGGCACCCTCGACACCGATGACACGGGCGTGTTGCTCGCGTTCACGCGCGACGACGGCATCGAGACCACGACGTTCAGTGCCGAGATCCACGCGCGACTCACTCTGCAACAGCTCATGGGCTCGTACCGCAACTACGTCTTTACGCCGGAGTCGTTGGCCCGATGACAACGACCTTCCCCTCCGCCGAACCATGTGACGGCGGATGTCGCCGACGACGCAGCCCCAGATGCGCGAGTCCATTTCTCCCCATCGGCGCTAGCGGGGAGAGGCCATCACGCCTGCAGGAGTGCAACCATCTCGTCGTGCAGTCGAGTGTCGCTCGGGTCCAACCCGTTGAGTGCCTCCACCAGAGTCACCTGTGATTGCCGGACCTCACCAAGCGCCGAACTCGTGATGAAGATGGGCACGGGCTACGCAGTAGCCGCGCGCACGATCATGGGCGTGGAGCCGGACGACAACGACACCCACGCGGCCGCCGAACGCTTGGCCTCCCACCGTCACTTCGAGGCCATGACCTGCCCGCTGACGGCGGAGCGCCGGCGCTGCCACCGCAGTTGACCCGACGCAGGGAGAGGGTTCGGAGTAAGGGGGCTCCCCCGCCTGCGCCGACGCCGTGCCCTAACTGCTTCATCGCCCTCCCGTCGTCGGGCCAGTGCGACCACTGCGGATGACTGTCTGAGCGGACGCCATGACCGCATTTCGGTACCTACGGCCAATGACTAGGACGTCCGAGCGGAATGTCACTCGAAATGGTGGTTTGCGTAAAATCCTATGCGCGAGAAGGAATCAACCAACAGTGACCCGTTGTCAACATGCGCGCCCCACGTCAAAAGGTTCGGCGCCCAGTCACTGACTCGCACCGCTCCCGACCTAGTCGTCCACATCGACCCAGGTGAGGTCCCCAAGTCGTCGCGCATGGTCGTCATCGGCTCGGGGGCCCGATGAGCGATTCAGTACATCTACTCGATTGACAGTACTGTCGCGCCCGGCCGCTCGATCGATCGCCCGTCGTTCCTCGCGATGCAAAGCACACGGCTCCTCCACCCGTTCTTGTGGAAGTCGATGAACGACATCCCTTCTGCGCGCTCCGTGGAGACCTCCCAGTATTCGTGGGCTGCGATGTTATGGTCCAGGAGCAGTTCCTCCACCCCTTCGCGGGTCACCCAGCCGTGGTCCACGCCAACTTGCTCACCTTCGATCAGCACCCATATTGCGTCCGGCACCGAGCCTCCGTGATGGATCTCGAGCTCGACGTCCTCCACCTCCAGGACGCCGTAGGAGCTGGGCATGCCACGGACAGCTCGGAACTCGTCGAAGGACACCTCGAACCAGGTCTTGGCACGGTCGTAGGCAGCGCGGTCCTCGGCCAGCTTCTCCGCCACGCGCGACTTCGCGGCCGCCTCGGTGATGTGGAATCCCTCACCGTCGACGGGGACATCAGATCCGGACACGACGAGCCAAATGGAACTCATGATGAGCCTTCCGTAAGAGTGGATATGGCTGCGATTCCCCTCGCTGCCATGACTTTATTTTACGCTATCGGAGCACTCGGGGAAAGGCGGAAAACCCCAGCGCGCAGCCGTCCTGGCGTCGACATCTTTGACTCATTCTCCTCGATTAGCACAGCCCCATCAGACATCGTTGTCGGTGCTCACCGCTAGATTGTTCTCATGTCAGAGAACACTTCCGATACCACCGCCTTCGAGCACTCGTCGGACCTCGCGACGCTGCTCGAGTGGGCCCGTTTCGCCTTTGGCGTGACGACATGGGGCGGTGTGGAGGAGGCGCTCTCCGCTCCGACGCCTTCTGAGGTAACGGACGCCGTCGAGCGTCTCCGTGGCTGGAAGATCCCGGCTCGGAGCACATCAACGCCGATCGACCTCCTGACACTGTGGCGCACCACCCTCGACGACCGGGAGTCCGACATCCTGACCCGACGGCTCCTGCGCCTCGGTTCCGGCCGGGCGACTCTCGACGAGCTGGGTCAGGCGCACGGCGTCACGCGCGAGCGGGTGCGCCAGATCGAGACCCAGTTGCTCAAGAAGCTCCGGGGGACTCTGCGGGACGACGACTACCGACCCGTGCGATGGGCACTCTTCCAGCTCGAGGACGGACTGGGTACTTTGGCGCCCGATTCGGAAGTTCCGATCGACGGCGAGATGACGCCCGAAGCCGAGACCTTCCGTCTGCTGCTGCACGTCGGTGGCTACGTCCATGACGGTGAGAAAGGGATCGTCCGCAAGAGCGACTTCCAGCTGCCTGGGCCGGCCGACCTCCCCCTCGTCGACGAGGGCCCACTCATCGACGAGCAGGCCCTCCGCTCGCAACTCCTGGACGCGGGGGTCGCTCCGGACCACGTGGATTTCGCCGTGACGTCCATCGAGGGCATTCGGCGGCTCGAGGGTGACCTCGTCCTCTGGCCCCGCAACATCGCGACGAAGGGCGTGGCCGTCCTGGCCGTCCGCCAACGACCGATGACTCCGGATGAGATCGCCGACGTCATCGACGAGGACTTCAACCGCCGTGGCTTTCGCAACCGGATCTTCGGCGAACCACTCGTCATGCGCTCAAGCCGGCACCACGTGGCGCTGCGTGCGTGGGGTCTCCCCGAGTACGGGGGCATTGTCCCCGCCATGGTCGAGCGCCTGACCGGTGGCCCGGTGCAGCTCAGCGCGCTCGCTCAGGACCTCGCGGAGCAGTTCGGCGTCTCGACGGGCTCGGTTCTGTCGTACAGCGGAGCGCCGGTCTTCCGGGTGAGCGACGGCATCATCGAGCTGCGCCCCGGCGACGACCCCTTCGTCCCCGTCACCGCACCCGTCAAGGTGCCCGGTCTGTACCGGCACGACACTGACCGGCTGGCGTGGCACGTCCGCGCGGATCACGACATCCTGCGCGGCAGCGGACGGGCGATCCCGGATGAGATTGCCGTCTTCTTGGACGGCAGTCCCCCCATGGCCATCCAGCTGCGCCATGCAGGCACCGACATCCCTCTCGCGTGGGCCGAGACGAGCCACACCGGTCCGAGCATCGGGTCCATTCGCGCGGTCGCGGAACATGTCGGCGCGAGGAAGGGAGACCTCCTCCGGTTGACCGTCGATCGGGCCGACCGGACCATCTCGGCGCACGTCGTCGACGAGGCACTCGCAGGCAGCCCTACCCAGATGCTCACCGAGCTCACCGGCCTCGGCGCGAGTCACCTCACCTCACGCGCTGCCGTGGCCAGCTGCATCGGCGCTCCAGGGGGAGACGCCGTTGCACTGCTCGTCGCAAGAGGTGATGAGCACGTGGCTGAGCTCGTCGCGACTCTCCCTGCGGACAGAGCTGACTGACCATGAAGACGACACCGGGGGCACCCACTCGCGTCACCAGCAGAGGGCAGGCCCAGCAGCTCGCCCAGCTCATCAGGGACCACCAGGAAGATGCAGAGACGCTACCAGCCTCACCCTCGAGGAGAACGAGTGGCGTGCAGCAAGTGCCGTCGAGTCCTCCCAACAAACCACTGATCAACCAAACACCATCAAGGAGAATCGAGTGAAGAACAGCACCATTTTCATTCCCATCCTCGGAGCCCTGTCCCTCTCGCTGAGCGCCTGCGGCATGATCGGCGGCGTCCCGACGACCTCGACGACGACCGGGTCCAACCGGCCTCAGCCGAGCGTCACCACGGTCACCCAGACGACCACGGCCACGGCCACGGCGGAGCCGGCGGGCACCCAAACGGTCGAGCCAGTGGACGAGCCCGAGCCGGAGGCGGAGACCAGCCTGACCGGCACCGACCCGGGGATCCTCAAGCTCGGGTCCTCGTTCACCTACTCCGACGGCCTGCAGCTCACCCTGAGCAAGCCAACGCAGTTCACGCCGTCCGAGTGGGCGGCTCCCTCCAGCGATCCTGGCCTGATCTTCACGGTGACGATGATGAACGGCACCGGCGCCAAGTTCGACCCAACGCTGAACTCCATCACAGCGCAGATTGGCAACGAGGAGGCCGAGCAGATCTTCGACAGCGAGAACGGTCTCGATGGCGGTCCGTCCACTTCAATCCTGCCTGGCCGCGAGGTCACCTACAAGGCCGCCTTCGTCGGCACGGACACCAAGAACCTCGTCGTCGAGATCGCCCCCGACTGGGACCACGGCGCTCTGACCTTCACCCCGGACGGGAAGTGAGCGCGGCACGCACCCCCTCGGGTCATCACGCTGGACAAGGGCGGCCGGTCGAGCTCCGACGCCGACGACCTCGCAGCCGCTCCGGGCTTCCGCGCAGACGTGTGGGGTCGTCGACGACGCGAACCTCTGGACCCTCAACCGGCCACTGGGCGTCGAGACTGTCTACGGCGGTGCAGTTGGCATCTTCCCCCGGTCCGCGGGGGGCGCCTGTGCTGCTACCTCTTCACAGAGGCGGACGGCCACACAGACGACTCCGTCATCACAAAGGCCCGGTCGGCACTGCAGCAGGCCAGCCCCTCGGCGCGCCGGCTGAGCTTCTGGCGCAGCCCGTCCGGACAGATCGAGCTGTCGCGGGTGACGGTCCACGACGACCTCACTCCGTGATCACGCCAACCACCCACGCACGACCGACGAGAGGACCCAGACATGCCCCCTACGGACGGACAGCTCAGCGCCAAGGTCGCAGCATCAGTACGCCACGAGAGGCACCTCGCAGCCACGACGAAACTCTGCGTTCCTGACGACTGGATCCCGGACTTCTCCGATCCCGCCTACCCCATCAGCGACGCATTCCTCAAGGCGTTCCCCGGTCTGCTCGCTCGCGACACGGTTACCCGCAGCGCCCTGACCCAACTCGGTCGGACTGTCGGACCCGACTCGTCCGACGAAGATCTCAGGTCATTCGTCCAGCTCGTCAATGCCTGGGGCTTCGGCGACGCCGGGTACGGGCCGTGGAGGACCCATAAGGTCGTCCAGAACGACAAGTTCGCCGACTCGGCGCGCCGCGCGCTCGAACTCCTCCGGTCCGATGAAGAGGACGCACCCGTTGAGGCCTACTTCCATCTCAACAATCGGTCGCGCGGCCGACTGCCTTGGTGGGGCCCGGCGTTCTTCACCAAGTTCTTGGCCTTTGCGGACCCCGCCTCGCGCTCGGACCCCGAGTACTCCAGACCGGCGGCGCTCATCCTCGATCGGTGGATGGCTGTTGCCGTCCGTGCGGTCTCGGGTCGGGACGGGTTCCCGACGGCAGGCTGGACGACGCCTGAGTACGCCTACTACCTCGCCGTGATGTCACGCCTGGGCGACCTCGCAGAGCTGCAATCGGCCAGCAGCCCCAGCGACGTCGAGCGCGCACTCTTTGCGAGCTACCGGGGCCAGTGACGGGAGGGTCGCCATCGATCGGAGCGCCTCACGCTGACCTCAGCGAGCTGGCACCAAGACCGTGGACAGCAGGAAGGGCAGGCCGGGGTGTCGACCAGAACCTGCGACTCCAACAGCTCCCACCATCTGAGACACATAACGTCACGTTATGCATCAAATAAGTTGGGGCGTAGTGTCGCCGCCGTGACTGCGACGATCAACCCGGACCTGCCCCCTTCGCCCGATATCGTTGTGCAGCGGGCAGGTGTCACGACGCCGCCCGCCATGGACCGCCCGAAGTCTCTGGCGGCAACCACGGCACTCGTCATCGGTGCCCTCGGCGTCAGCTACCTCGCCGCCACCCACGGCGTGAAGCAGGCCGGTCTCCTCGCGCTCGGCATCGGTTTGGGTATCGCGCTCTTCCACGCCCGTTTCGGCTTCACCTCCGCCTGGCGCCAGCTCGTGTCCGTCGGCCAGGGCCGGGGCCTGCGTGCCCACACGGTGCTGCTTGGCACGACCGCGACCTTCTTCGCGATCATCTTCACCACCGGCATCGGCTTCGGCGTCACGCCCGAGCCGAGCGTCGACCCGATCGGTGTCGGCACGATGGTCGGCGCGCTGCTCTTCGGCATCGGCATGCAGCTCGGCGGCGGCTGCGCGTCCGGCGTGCTCTACCACGTCGGCAGCGGGCAGAGCGCCACCGTGATCACGCTCCTCAGCTTCGTCGTCGGCTCCTTCGCCGCCACCTGGCGCTACGACTTCTGGCACGAGACGCTGCCGAGCTTCGGTTCCTACTCCCTCGCCGAGGACATCGGCTACGGCGGCGCTCTCGTGGTCACCCTGCTCGTCCTCGCCGCCATCGCCGCCGTGAGCCTGCTCGTCGAGCGTCGCCGGACTCCCCCGCCCGTCGCGCCGGTCCCCACGGCACAGGGTCTGGCCCGGATCGTGCGGGGCTCCTGGCCGATGTGGGTCGGGGGACTCGTCCTCGCCGTCCTCAGCGCCCTCGTCCTGATGACGAAGGGGAGCGCCTGGGGTGTCACGAGCGCCTTCGCCGTGTGGGGCGCCAAGGTCGCTCAGGCACTCGGCATGCACCCCGAGACGTGGGCCTACTGGCAGCAGCCCGGCCCCGCCGCCGACCTCAACGGCCCCCTGCTCGACCAGGCGACGACGCTGAACAACCTCGGCATCATCGTCGGCGCCGCCCTCGCCGCCGCCATCGGTGGCCAGTTCGTCATCCAGCGCCGTATCCCCGGCCGCGTCGTCGCCGCCGGGATCCTCGGTGGATTCCTCATGGGCTACGGCGCCCGTCTGTCCTTCGGCTGCAACATCGGCGCCTACCTCGCCGGCATCGCAAGCTTCAGCCTCTCGGGCTGGGTATGGGCGGTCGTCGCCCTCGTCGGCACGTGGCTCGGCCTGAAGGTCCGCCGTCGGATGGGGCTGGCGACCCCCGCCCCGGGCGACGGGGTCTGCTGAGCGCACCTCACGCCTGCCCCTTCGAGACGGCCGCGGGCGGCCTCCTCAGGGAGCGTTGGGCGGGCGGCCTCGCACGTCAGGGGGCGTGGATCGGGTGCTTCGTCAGCGCCGCTGCGGCACCAGGAACCACCGCATCGCCTTGGTCAGCACCGGCGAGACCAAGAAGACCATGCCCACCACGATGATCACGACGTTGATCGCCGTGGAGAGCAGGAAGGGCAGACCCAGGTCCTTCCAGATCGGCGCGATGAACCACAGGACGAGCGAGGCGAGCGGCCAGATGCCCATCCACGTGACGACGGCCGTCTTCCACCTCGGGACGACGGTGCGGGCGGGCACGTCCGGCCCGAGGACCCACTCGTCGATCGCGCTGAGGCGCCGGTGCTCCGGCTCGCCCTCCGCGTGCGGGCGCATCCGCGTGAAGATCTCCCGCCGCTCGGCCGATCCGTCCCACCGTGCGAGGTCGTCCTCGGAGGCGAAGTTGACGACCACCTGGTACAGCCCGCCCTCACGCTCCGGCGGGATGAGCTCCGCCCCGAGGAAGCCCCGGTGCTGACGCATCAGCACGAACATCTCCCGCACGAGCTCCTCGTACTCCCCCGCGTGCCCGGGGCGGGCGCGCCGGCGCGCGATCCGGGTGACAGTTGCTTCCCCAGCGCTCTCCGCCATGCGACTCATGCCCTCTCTCCTGCGCGTCCACGCGATCAGGGCATCCAAGCACCCGCCCCCGTCCGGTGACGCTGCGTTCGCCTTCGCGGAACGCAGGAGCAGGGCGCTGTTCAGTCCACCTTGTGCAGGGTCGACCCCTTGTGCGCCGCGACGTGGTCCGTCTTGTCGCTCTTGATCTCGTACTGGGGCTCGTCCTTGCTCGCTCGGCGCGTGTGGCCCTTGTAGTCGAAATCCTCTGTGTGAACCTTGGTGATCGTGCCGCTCACCTGGCCGGCCTCGGAGTTCCACCCGACGTGGTCCCCGACCTTATACCTCGCGCTCATCAGCTGTTCCTCGTCTCGTCCGTCTCGGTCCGCAGGGCCGCGATCCGCTCGGCTGCGTCCGGGTAGGCCGCGAGGACCTCTTCGATGTCGACCAGCTGGGGCAGGTCCTCGGCACCCTGGTGCTCCAGCAGGTACCGGATCGTCGCCCGGGCCGTGCCCTCACCTGAGTCGAGCGCTCCCCCGCTCACCGACTCGGCCCCACCGAGCAGCACGTCCAGCGTCACCGCACCATCGTCGGTCCGCACCCGGACCATGTACTCACCATCACCCTGCGAGGTGACCTCGAAGTCCTGCACCGGCTTCTCCCTTCGTCCCCTCCACACCACACCCCAACTGCGCGGACGTCAAGGACGTGGTCATCCGGCACCACCAGACGGGCATATGGTCAAGAGATGGTCGATTTCGCGCAGGTCTCAGCCCAGGACGTGCACGACGCCGTCGCCGAGTACGACGAGCTCGGTCAGGAGCAGTTCCTGGTGACGCACGGTTTCCGCCGCAGCCGCGGCTACGAGCTCGTCATCGACGGCAGGACCTACGACTCGAAGGCGATCCTCGGCGTGGCCCACCACTACGCGACGGGCACCCAGGCGTCCAGCGGCGAGTTCAGCGGCGGCAGGTACGGCGCTGCCAAGGTCCTCGGCGAGATGAGCTTCGAGGTCACCTCCCCCGTCGACTCCTCGCCCGAGGTGATCCCGGCGACCGGCTCGTGGCGTGAGGTCTCCGAGGTCGGCTCGCAGGCCGCCCGCGACGCCTGGGCGAGCGCTGCCCGCCCGGTCCTGCTGGACATCGCGCGCCGCTACCACGCCACGATCACCTACAGCGAGCTGGCGGCAGAGGTGCAGCGGCTGAGCGGCATCCGCACCCAGCAGCGCATGCACCACTGGATCGGACCCGTCCTCGAGCGCGTCGCCATGGCGTGCCAGTCCAACGACGAGCCCAACCTCAGCTCGCTGGTCATCGACAGCAAGGGCAGCGTGGGCGCCGGTTATGCGGTTGCGGTCCGCACGACCACGGGTGAGGAGCCGGCCGACAACGACACCCACGCCGCCGCCGAGCGCCTGTCCTGCCACCGCCACGTCAAGGCCTCCGACCTGCCCGCCGACGGCGGGGTCCCCGCGCTGTCCCGGCAGCTCGCCGGGCGGCGCGAGCGGGTCCGGCTCAAGCCCACTCCCCCGCCCGAGCTGCGGATGTGCCCGAGCTGCTTCATCGCCCTGCCCGCCTCTGGCCAGTGCGACCACTGAGGGTGACGATCACTCCGGCAGCATCCCGAGGATGTCGGCGAACTGGTAGACCGCCAGCCCGGTGACCACGAGGAAGATCAGCACACCGAGGGTCGTGGCGATCGGGCCGTTCTTGTACTTCCCGAGCACCGACGAGCGGCTCATCACGACGAGCAGGAAGCCGGCGACGATCGGCAGGAGCAGGCCGTTGGCCGCCTGGGCGAGGATGATGATCTGGATCGGGTTGACGCCGGTCAGCGCGATGACCATGCCGATGCCCATGACCGCGATCCACACCGCGCGGAAGCGGGGCGACTTCAGGTCACTCCCCCAGCCCATGACGCCGCAGATCGCGTACGCGGCACCCAGCGGACCGGCGACCGCGCTCGTCATGCCGGCGGCGAAGAGGCCCAGGGCGAAGACGTACGGCGCGGCGTCCCCCAGCAGCGGCTCGAGCTGCGTGGCCATGTCCGCGCCCGACTCGGCGGTCACTCCCTTCGTCCACATCGCGGCGGCCGCGGTGATCATGATCGCCAGGGTGATGACGCCACCGATGGCGATGGAGACGATCGTGTCCGCCCTGGCGTCGCGGATCGCCCGGTCCTTGGGCAGGCCGCCCCACTTCTCCTGCGCGAGGTTGGCGTGGAGGAAGAGGTTGTACGGCACGACCGTCGTCCCGATGAGGGCGATCGTCGTGAGCAGCGCGCCGTCCGGGATCGACGGGGTGAAGGTGCCCCGCAGGATGGCGGCGACGTCGGGCTTGACGACGATCATCGTGAGGAAGAAGACCGCGGCGAGCACGGCGACCATGACGACGAGGGCCCGCTCGAGGAGCTTGTAGCTGCCGGTGATGAGCAGGCCGAAGATGATCAGGCCGACGACCACGACGAGCAGCTTGGGCGGCAGGCCGGTCAGACCGGAGAGCCCGAGCGCGGTGCCGGTCGTGTCGCCGCCGGCGTAGCTCGCGCCACCGATGCCGATGGCCGCGACGATGAGCACGATCATCCCGATGCGCGGCACCGGGTGCTGGAAGGTCGTCCGCAGCGCCTCGCCCAGGCCCTGCCCGGTCGCGATGCCGAGGCGGGCGGACATCTCCTGCAGGATGATCGTCGCGATGATGGAGAAGGCGATGGCCCACGCCAGCGCGTACCCGTAGGACGAGCCGGTCACCGTCGCCGTCGTGATCGTGCCGGGACCGATGAACGACGCGCTGATGATCAGCCCCGGGCCCATGCGCTCCCAGAACCCCTTGCGCGCCGACGCGTCGCCGACCTGCGCTGTCAGGGCGGACTCCTCGTTGAGTCTGTTGCGTGCCACCACGTGCTCCGTCTCGTTCGATGTCAGGGGTGGTTCAGGGTGCACACGCTAGGGATTGTTGAGCAATCGGTCAACGGTTGGTCCCGAAGTGCGGACCAACACGCCATTGTCGACCGCACTTTGTTGAGCAATCACCTGCAGGTCGTTACTGTCTCCCCATGACCCAGGACCAGCCGGGCGGCGCGACCTCCCAGATCGCCGCCACCCTGCGCTCGCGCATCATCACCGGAGCGCTCGTCCCCGGCGCGCCCGTGCGCGACTCCGCCGTCGCCGCCGAGCTCGGCGTCTCCCGCAACACCGCCCGCGAGGCGCTCAGCCTGCTGCGCCACGAGGGCCTGCTCGACCACCGCAACCACCAGGGCTTCGTCGTGCGGACCCTGACGACCGCCGACGTGCGCGACATCTACGCGGCCCGCGTGGCCCTCGAGGTACGAGCCGTGCAGGACGCGGCCTTCGCCCCGGACGAGGCGCTCGAGGAGGTGCACCGCGCGCTGGAGACGACCGAGACCGCGGAGCGTGCCGAGCGGTGGGAGGACTACGCCAGCTCGAGCCTGCACTTCCACTCCGTCCTGGTGCGGCTGCTCGGCAGCCCCCTGCTCGACCAGTTCTTCGACACGATCCTCGGCCGCCTGCGCCTGGCCTTCCACGCCGCCGGCGACACCGGCTCCTTCCACCGCCCGTGGGGCCCCCGTGACCGCGCGATCTGGGAGCGCCTCGCCGACGGGGACCGCGCCGGCGCCGAGCAGCTCCTGCGCGGCTACCTCCACGACTCCGAGCTGGCCGTCCTCGACATGGTCCGCCGCCAGACCACCCACCGATAGGAGACCCACCATGGACCTCACCGCTGCTGCCTACCAGGCCGACCCCGGCGGCCCCCTCGACGTCGACCGCGAGCTCTACGGCCGGATCGGCTCGATGACCGAAGGGCGTGAGCTCGTCGACTCCTTCACCATCCCGATCCGCAGCGGCCGGGCCTGGGAGGTGCCCGCCGGGCACGTCTGCCGGATCGTCACCATCGAGGGCCCGCAGGTCGCCGACCTCAACCTGTGGAACCTCCACGACCCCCGCGAACGCCTGTGGGCCGCGCGCACCCGCCAGCTGCAGGCCGCGCACGTCTCCGTCAACGACCGGCTGTGGTCGACCCTCCCCTTCCTCCGTCCGCTCGTGACGATCACCGGCGACTCGCTGGCCGACTACGGCGTTGACGACGAAGGGGGGCGCGTCCACGACCTGCTCGGCACCCGCTGCGACCCGTACGTCAACCAGATGCTGAACGACGCCCCCTTCGACTACCACTGCCACTCCAACCTCACCCGGGCCGTGCGGCCGTGGCACCTCACCGAGTTCGACGTGCACGACGTGCTCAATGTCTTCCAGTGCACCGGCCTGAACGAGCGCGACGAGTACTTCATGAAGACGTGCCCGGCGACGCAGGGCGACTACTTCGAGTTCTTCGCCGAGATCGACATCCTCGCGGCCCTGTCGACCTGCCCCGGCGGTGACCTGTCGGTCCCGATGTTCGGCCCGGAGGCCGGCGACACGGAGGCGGTGTGCCGTCCGCTCGGCATCGAGGTCTACAAGGTCCCCGACACCGCGCTCGAAGGGTGGACCCCACCCCAGCGGGCCGGCTACGCCCAGGACCACGGCCTCGCGGCGCGCCCCTGGGCCTGATCCCCCGACATATCGCGGTCGATAACCCACGGGGGTACGGTGGGGAGATGGACCTCCGGGCACGGCGACGGGCGGCTGGCATGAGCCAGGCCCAGCTCGCGCACGCCGCACAGGTCCCCCAGCCCAACCTGTCGGCCTACGAGAACGGCCGCCGGTCCCCCAGCCAAGCCGTGCTCACCAGGCTGGAGGCCGCGCTCGAGACCCCGTTGGCACATCGCGTGGAGCGTCACCGGGGCGCGATCCTCGGTCTCGTGGCCCAGCACCACGCCCGCTCGCCGCGGATCTTCGGCTCGGTGGCCCGCGGCGACGCCGCGCCCGGCTCCGACCTCGACCTCCTCGTCGAGTTCACGGACACGGCGTCGCTCCTCGACGAGGTCGGACTGCGCCTGGCCCTGCGTGACCTCCTCGACGCCGAGGTGGACGTCGTCGGGGCCGACACGTTGCGCGGCGAGGTCCGCGAGCGCATTCTCCGTGAGGCGACGCCCCTGTGAGCGCCGCCGCGGCCAAGGCCCTGGATGCGGTCCGCGGGGTGATCACCGTCTGTGACGTGCTCCGGACCATGTCCGAGGGTGGCTACGACGCCTTCGCCGCCGACCGACGTACCCAGTGGGCCGTCGAGATGGGACTCATCCGCATCGGCGAGGGCGTCAACCGCGTCCCCGTCGAGGTCCTCGAGCGCTTCCCCGCGCAACCGTGGCGACAGATCGTCGCCATGCGCAACTTCGCCGCTCACCAGTACGACGACCTCGACCCGGGGCGGGTCTGGACCACGCTGACCCGGGACGTGCCCTCCCTTCGCTCCTACCTCGTGGAGGTCGTGGTCCCGGGTCTGAAGTGAGGTCCGTGCGGAATTGATTGTCGCGTCAAGATGTTGTCGCCGACATGCACGCCTTCGGATTCCTCAGCTTCGGGCACTACGGGCACGGCAGCGGGCCGGGTGACCCCGACGCCGGGCAGGCCCTGCGCGACGCCGTCGAGATCGGCGTCGGCGCCGACCAGATCGGGGTCAACGGGGCGTACTTCCGCGTCCACCACTTCGCCCGCCAGGGCGCCGCGCCCATGCCGGTCCTGTCGGCCATCGCCGCGCGCACGCGGCACATCGAGGTCGGCACCGGGGTCATCGACATGCGCTACGAGACCCCGCTCCAGCTCGCCGAGGAGGCCGCGGCGCTCGACCTGATCTCCGACGGTCGCGTGGCGCTCGGCGTGAGCCGCGGGTCACCGGAGCCGGCCCTGCGCGGCTGGGAGGCCTTCGGCCACACCGGCTCCACCGACCCGCGCGGCAGCGACATCGCACACGAGCACTTCGCGACCTTCATGTCCGCGATCCGCGGCGACCAGCTCGTCGACGCCGACCCGAGCACGGGCCCGGCCGGGCGGCTGCGCCTCGAGCCGCACTCCCCCGGGCTCGACCGCCGCATCTGGTGGGGCGCCGGCAGCCGGGAGACGGCCGAGTGGACCGCCCGCCAGGGCGTCAACCTCATGAGCTCGACCCTGCTCACCGAGGCCACCGGAGCCTCCTTCGGCGAGCTGCAGGCCGAGCAGATCGAGCTCTACCGGGCGGCCTGGCGCGAGGCCGGGCACGACTGGAGCCCGCGGGTCTCGGTCTCCCGCAGCATCTTCCCGATCGTCAGCGACCTCGACCGGCACTTCTTCGGCCTGCAGGGCCAGGGCAGCAGCGACCAGGTCGGCGTCATCGACGGCCTCCGCTCGACCTTCGGCAAGACCTACGCCGCCGAGCCCGACGTCCTCGTCGACCAGCTGAAAGCCGACCCTGCCATCGCGGCCGCCGACACCGTCATGCTCACCATCCCCAGCCAGCTCGGCGTCGACTACAACCTGCACATCCTCGACAGCTTCGCCCAGCACGTCGCCCCAGAGCTCGGGTGGCGCCGCAACAGCGAGGGGCGCGTCGCCCCCTTCGACGTGTCAACCACCAACTGAGAGCGAGATCCACGCATGTCCACGATCGTCATCTTCGGCGGCACCGGGTACGCCGGCGGCAGCATCGCCGCCGAGGCCGTCTCCCGCGGCCACCAGGTCATCTCCTACAGCCGCACCGCCCCCGCGCAGACCACCGCGGGCGTCGAGTACCGCACCGGCTCGCTCACTGATGACGCCGTCCTCGCGCAGGCGGCGACCGAGGCGGACGACCTGGTCATCGCGACCCACGGCGCGGACGTCGGCGGCTCGCCCCTCGTGGACCACGTCGAGCGCCTCACCTCCGCCGCGATCGAGCACGGCGCGCGCCTGTCCTTCGTCGGTGGCGCCGGTTCGCTCCACGTGGCGAAGGGGGGTCCCCGCCTCGTCGACACCCCGGACTTCCTCGACGACTGGAAGCCCGAGGCCCTCTCCCACGCCCAGGTCCTCGACGCCCTCCGCGCGGGCCCGCAGGAGCTGGACTGGTTCTACGTCTCCCCGGCCGCGCTCTTCGGGTCCTTCGCGCCCGGCGAGACCACGGGCAGCTACCGCCTCGGCGGCGACGAGCTCGTGACGACCGAGGACGGGATGTCGGAGATCTCCGGCACCGACTTCGCCCTGGCCTACGTCGACGAGATCGAGCAGCGGCGGCACCCGCGCCAGCGGTTCACCGTCGCCCACTGACGCCGGAGTCCCGCGTCAGCCCGTCTGCGTCCTGCCGGAGCGACCCTCCACGAGCAGGCGCAGACGGCGCAGGGTCTCGGAGTTGCGCCACTTCAGGCCGGGCTGCCGTGCGATCCCGGGCACGAGGAGCGCCGGCCCGGAGACCGCGTCCTCCACGATGGTCACCTCGGTCCGGTCGCCGGCCGGGGTCAGCGTGATCCGGACCTCGGCCTCACCCATCGGCCACGCGCGAGCGCACAGGGTGATCGACTGCTGCGGCTCCTGGGCGAGCACCCGAGTGTGGTCGTTGATCAGCCCGGGCCAGACGCCCACCGAGTGGTGGATGCGGCTGCCGACGGCGGGCCAGTCCTCGTCGACGTCGCGCATGCGCGAGGCGCCGACGACCCAGAGCGGGTAGAGCCAGCCGTCGCTCAGCACCGACCAGACGTCGTCGGTCGAGGCGTTGATGACCGTGGTGTTCTCACTCATGCCTTGCTCCTGCGGGTTGGCGGGTCTCGACCCGCCCAGTCTCACCACGGGTCTGGGGTGGTGCAACCTGTCGAGATCGGCCCTGTCGCGCACGGTGGTACCGACCATGCCGCAGCTACTGTGACGGACATGCAGCGAGTACTTGTCACCGGGGCGACCGGCTACGTCGGCTCCCACCTCGTGCCCGAGCTCCTCGAGGCCGGTCACACGGTCGTGGCGGCCAGCCGTTCGGGGACGGACAGGTTCCCGTGGCACGACGACGTCGAGAGCCGTGAGCTCGACATCGAGGACGACGAGCTCGTCGCGAGGGCCGTCGACGGCGTCGATGCCGTCGTCTACCTGGTGCACTCGCTGGAGTCCGAGGACTTCGAGCGCAAGGACCGCGAGGCCGCGCGGCGGATGGCCCGCGCCTGCGAGCGCGCCGGGGTGGAGCGGCTCGTCTACCTCTCCGGGCTGGTCCCCGACGGGGAGCTGTCCCCGCACCTGCGCTCCCGCTACGAGGTCGAGCAGGTCTTCCTCGACTCCTCGGTCCCC
Organism: Janibacter sp. LM; assembly: GCF_039631275.1. Taxonomy (NCBI): domain Bacteria; kingdom Bacillati; phylum Actinomycetota; class Actinomycetes; order Micrococcales; family Intrasporangiaceae; genus Janibacter; species Janibacter sp. LM. Next base: position 390,063 of record NZ_JBDIVG010000001.1, on the reverse strand, counting down.
ACGACGGTGCTGCGCGCCGCGATGATCATCGGTGCGGGCTCGACCTCGTACGAGCTGCTGCACCGGTTGAGCGAGCGGGTCCCCCTCTTCACCCCGGTCCCCACCTGGATGCACACCCGGATCCAGCCCATCGATCTGGCCGACGTCCTGCACCTGGTCCGACGCGCCCTGACCGTGGAACCGGCCCCCAATGCCCACTACGACGTCGGCGGCGAGGACGTCCTGGAGTACGTGGAGCTGTTGCGGCTCTACGCGCAGGTCGCCGGCCTGGCCCGCGTGCAGGTCGACGTCCCCGGCCTGCCGAGCGGGGTCGTCGGTCGCGTCAGCGCCCTGATCTCCGGGATGCAGTCGACCGAGGTCAACGCGCTCGTCGAGAGCCTGCGCCACGACATGGTGTGCGAGGACTACTCGGTGCGGGACGAGCTGCTGGAGCCCGGCTTCGACTACGTGCCGATCGGCGAGGCACTGGAGCGAGCCCTGGACCACGCCCCTCGTTGACGCCGGCAGCTCATCGGCCGAGCGTGGCGTCCAGGTCGCGCAGGTAGCCGGAGAACCCGTCGGGCACCCGGCCGGCGCGCCGCCCCGAGGTGAGGATCGGCGGACCGGCTGCCACGCTCGCTCCAGCGGCCAGCAGAGCCTCGACGAGGAGCACGTCCTCGTGCTCGGGCACCTGCGCGAACCCGCCGACGGCTGCGAAGGCCGACCAGCGCACCCCCAGGTTGGCCCCGTGCACGTGTCGCGTCGGGTGGGCGGACGTGTGCCGCCTCGACCACTCCCGGTACGTGTCGCCGTCGAGGTCGAGGGGATCCGGCCGCACACGGCCGAGGACGAGGTCTGCACCCCCGTCGGCTGCAGCCACCTGCCCGGTCAGCCAGTCCGGCGGGACGACGGAGTCGGCATCGGTGCAGGCCATCCACGCACCGGCTGCCCGGTGCGTGGCACCGAGCTCGAGGAGCTCGTGCGCGGCCGCGGCACCAGCCGCCCGCGCGGCACCCACGCATCGTGCAGCCACCGTCGTCGTGCGCACGCCGTGACGGGCCGCGACGGCGGCGGTGCCGTCCGTGCAGGCGTCCAGGGCGACCACGACCTCGACCCGCACGTCGGGTCGCGCCGTGCGCAGTGTCGCGACGGCGTGCGCGAGCGCCGTCAGGCACCGCGGTAGGAGCACTTCTTCGTCGTTCGCCGGCACGACGACGGCCACCGCCGAGATGCCCGTGACGAGATCCGGCTGCTCATCCACGGGGGTCCGGTCGGTCCGCCGACTCGGCCAGCACGATGATCTCGACGTCGTCGTCGCGGTAGGTCGACATGAGTGGCGGCAGGTCCGCGGCGAGTGCCGCTTGGTGGACGTCCGCACCGTCGAGCACCCACCCCTCGACCGGGTGGCGCCAGTGGCACAGCACCACGACCCCGTGGTCGGCCAGGCTCGACCGGACCCGCGCGATCAGGCGCTCGAGGTCGACGGGGCTGAGGAAGTACCCGACCTCGGAGAGCACCACGAGGTCGAAGGCGCCGTCGGGCCACTCGGTGGGCGCATCCAGCACCGCGGTCTCGACGTTGGTCGGTACGACCGTGCGGGCCCGTGCGACGGCCGCTGGGCTGCGGTCGACGGCGAGCACGTCCTGGCACCGGCGCGCGAGGTCCGCGGCCAGCTCACCGCGGGAGCACCCGAGCTCGAGCGCCCGGACGAACCGCGGACGGGGCAGGCACGCCAGGACGAGGTCGCGCTTGCGGCGCTCGTACCAGCGGTGCGTCGTGCCCCACGGGTCGCTCTCCGCGGTGTGCAGGGCCTCGAGGGCGGGATCGGCGGGCGGTTCGTCGACGAAGGCCTCGACCCGACCGGTGAAGTGCTCGAGCAGCTGCGCCGACAGGAGCGCCTCGTCACCGGGCGCGTCGGACAGGGGCTCGACCTGGGTACGGTGGGCCGCCACCGCCGCCGCCTTGCGCTCCGCGGCGGCCTCGCCGTGCCCGAGGACCAGCAGCCGGTCCCACGGCGCGTCCTCGGTGGCCGCCCAGTGCCAGAACCACACGGGGTACTCCAGCAGACGGGCACCGGTGCGCACCGCGGCTGCGGCGCTCGCACGCCCGGCAGCCTCGTGGTCCGGGTGCCCGTCGCGCCGCCAGGGCGAAAGGAGCAAGACCTCACGGGCGTCGCCGAGCCGCTCGACGAGCTGGCGCGTCACCTGCTCCTCGTGGTCACCGGCGAGCCCGCCGTCGGGCAGCCCCAGCAGGGTCAGCTCGACATCCGGCCCGAGCGCGGCTGCCGCGGCCCGCGCCTCGTCACGACGACGGGCCGCCAGCTCGACCGGCGGGCACGTCGTCGACTCCGGGTGGGAGCCCTCCCCGTCGGTGAGCACGACGAGCTCGACCCGCGCCCCGCGGGCGGCGGCTGCGGCCACGAGGGCCCCAGCGCCGAGCGTCTCGTCGTCGGGGTGTGCCGCGACCACGACGACGCGCGAGCGGCCCACGAGGAGCTGTTCGACATCGGTGGGCTGCGGCCAGCGCGGATCGGATCTCCAGGCGTGCGCACTCGTGCCCGCGTCCCTGTGGCTGAAGGTCACCACGACGTCACCGGGAGCGAGCCGGCACGACCATGCGGCCGAGCGCCACCGCGTCGCGCTCGGCGTGGTGCTGCCGCAGGTAGAGCGAGAGGTCCGCCACCCGCCAGGCGTGCTCGGGTTCCTGGCTCAGGGGACCCGGGCCCAGCCCGTGCGCCGTGCGCGTCAGGACCTCCTCGGCCGCATCGGCCACCACGTGCCGTACCCGGGCGGCTAGGTGCGCCCCTGCAGCGCCCTCGGCCCGCCCGGCGTCCACCAGCTGGGCGGCGTGCGCCAGCAGCACCCGTGCTGCGGTGAGACGCGCGTCGAGCTCGCCCAGGTGGAGCAGGGCGATGTCGTCAGGTGCTCGGCGGGTGGTCTCGAGCAGCAGTCGGCGGGCGAGGGCGACGGAGGCGCCGAACCAGACGGCGGCCACCCCGATCCCACCCCACGCGAAACCCGGCCGGGCGAGGTACCACCCGGGGCCGCCGACGGGACGCGCCGCGACGCCACGCATGGTGACGGTCGCGGTGGCGACCTCCGCGAGCCCGGACGGACGCCATGCACTGGCGTCGGCGCTGAAGCCGGGATCGCGCGTCCCCACCGCGAACAGCCCTCGTCGCCGCTCGTCGACCCAGGCGGTGACCAGTCCTGCGCTGACGTCACCGGCCAGGGAGCACCACGGCTTGACCCCGTCCAGGACCCAGCCGTCGTCGTCCTGCGAGGCCTCCAGCCGCACTCCGGGACCTTCCGCGGCCCACACGCCCCAGGTGGCGCCGGCCGGGTCCACGACGTCGCCGGCCTCACGGAGGATGGCCAGGGCGTCGAGGTGCGGCTCGAGGACGCGCGCCGCCACGAGGTCGCGCGCGGCGACGGTGGCCAGCACCTCCCAGCGGACCCGCGTGCCGCCTGCGCCCGGGTCCGGGATGCTCTGCCCCAGGTCCTGCGCCCAGGTCAGCAGCGCCTGCGGGTGCCGGGTCGTCGGCACCGACGCCCCGATCGACCCCAGCAGGTCCGAGGGCTCCCCCTCCTCGGCCAGCCGGACGACGTCGTCGTGCCAGAACCCGTCCTGGACCATGTGAGACTCCCCGCGCTCGTCGCCGATCTGCCGCAAGTATGACCCGGCCCCTCGGCACGGTCGTCCCTCAGCCGGCGACGAAGTCCGGCCACCCCGCGTCGAGGTACTCCACGACGGTCTCGCTGACCCGCTCGGCGTGCAGGTGCTCGCGGGTCACCGGCAGCGGGGCCATGGCGAAGGTGGAGTCGGCTCCTGCCCGCGTCGGGAAGTCGTGGTGCACGATCGCCGCGCGGCCGAGGTCGACGAAGTCCGCCCCCTTCGACATGCACCAGCGGGCCTGCTGTGCGCTGCGGATCCTGCCCGCGACGCCGAGCCGCGTCGCGCCGCGCTCGAGGCCGACGAAGGCGTCGATGAGCAGGCTGCCCTCCTCGTCGACGGTCATGAAGGCGTCCCACAGCGACATGTCGAGGTAGTCGACGAGGCCGGAGTCGAGGACCCGCTGGGCGACGGCGACACCTTCGTCGAGGACGATGCCGTTGCCCTGCGGGGTGAGCCGCAGCCCGACCTGGAAGTCGGCCCGGGTCCGCTCGCGGATCCCGCGGAGGACCTCGAAGAGCATCCGGGACCGGTCCTCGAGCGACCCGCCGTAGCCGTCGGTGCGCTGGTTGTGGCGTCCGTCGAGGAACTGGCAGATCAGGTAGCCGTGGGCTCCGTGGACCTCGACGCCGTCGAAGCCGGCGCGCTCGGCCCGCTCCGCCGCGACGACGAAGTCCTCGACCGCCTGCTGCACCTCACCGGTCGACAGGGCCCGGGTGTCCTTGTCCGGGTCGTCCCACGGCGCGACGTTCGGCACGCCGGTGACGGCCGGGTCGGAGCGCCGACCGGCGTGGTGCAGCTGCACCGAGGAGACGCTGCCGGCGGCGCGGATGCCGTCGGCGAGGCGGGTGAGGCCGGCGAGGTGCCGGTCGTCGCTGATGCCGAGCTGCCCGGCCCACGCCTGGCCGGCGCGCGCCACGTAGGTCGCGCAGGTCATCGTCAGGCCGAAGCCCCCGGCGGCTCGCGCCACGAGCCACCGGTACTCGTCCTCGGAGAGCGTCCCGTCCGCGTGGCTCTGCGTGTTGGTGAGCGGGGCGAGGGCGAAGCGGTTGGCCCAGGCCGGTCCGTGGGCGAGCTCGAGACGGTCGTGGAGGGAGGTCATCCCGCCATCCTCGCAAGGGACCCACCGCCCACGAGCACCAGGTCAAGATCCGGTGACGACGGCACGTCCGCGGCGATTTGTCCGGCGTGTCGGCGGGTTGGGTGCCACCGTTGGGGCATGAACCTCACTGGTGCCATCCTCACGGTGGCCGGGATGGTCTCGGTCGCGTCCCTCCCCTTCGCCATGGCGTGGGTGGAGCAGGCGCTCATGACCGGACCGACGCACGTCGAGCAACCGCCGCGCTGATCCGGGCGTGGCCGCCGCTACGGTGACGTGGTGCACCGCAGCGCCGGCCTCGACGACGCCCTGCAGGACCTCTCCGAGTCCCTGCAGCGTCGCCTCGTCGTGCTCGACGAGGGCATGCGCGTCCTGGCCTACTCGATCCACGAGAGCGACGAGGACCGCGCGCGCCTCTCTCACGTGCTCGCCCACAGCGACACCTGGGAGCCGCCGCCCGCCGGCCAGACGCGCCCCACGACCCGCACCGCCCGTGACGGGACCGCGTGGGTGCTGCACCCCCTCCGCGACGACCGCCACCGCGTCGGCCACCTCCTGTACGTCCGCACGAAGGGGGTCCCCTCCCCTTCGCCCGACGTCCTCGCCGACGGCGCGGCCCACCTCGGCGCGCTCCTGTCGCTGCGGGCGCTCGGCGAGCAGCGCAATGCTGCCCGGGCCACGGACCTGCTCGGCCTCCTCCTCGGCGCGAGCACGTCACCCGGCGAGCGCGAATCTGCCGCAACGGCACTCGTGGACGAGGGTCTCGTCGGGGCCGCGGACCGGTACTGCGTCGTCGTCATCGCCGAGCCGGACGACACCCCCGAGGCCACCCGCACCGCCCTCGCCGGCGTGCAGGCGACGCTCGACTTCGTCGCCCGGACGTCGACGGCCACGGTCGTCGGCGGGCTCGTGGAGGGGCTGGGCGTCCTCGTCTTCCCGCGGCCCGTCGTCCGCGACCGGCTCGAGCGGGTGCTCGCCGCGCCCGGCCTCGCGGGGCTGCGCGCCGGCATCGGTGACGTCGTCGCGGACCTGACCTCGGCCGGCACATCCCACGCACGCGCGCGTCGGGCCTGGCGGGCCACCTGCCTCGACCCCACGACCTACGGGCGCGTGACGACCTGGGACGACCTCGGGCTGGACCGGCTGCTCCTCGACCTGCCCCTGGAGCGGCTCCGGGCCGACGACCTGCCCGCCCCCGTGGCGCGGCTGCTGGCCAGCGACCACCGCGCGGTCGACGTGCCGACCCTCGAGACCTACCTCGCCACGGGAGGCGACGGGCGGGCGACCGCGACCGCCCTCGGCATCCACCGCTCGACCCTCTACTACCGGCTGGGTCGCATCCGCACGACCACCGAGGTCGACCTCGGCGACGGCCTCGTCCGGCGCGACCTGCACACCGGGCTGCGCGTCGCCCGGCTCGCCGGGCTGCTCAGACCCTGACGCCGGGACGGATCCCCCGGTCGACCGTCGGGTCGTAGCCGTGCACCCAGGCGAGCTTGTCCTCGAACCAGTCCGCCGTCGCCATCTGCGCGTTGCGCGCGTCGGCCTCCGGCCCGTCGGGCAGGTGGAGGACCTCGGCGACCTGGGCGGAGGCGAACTGGACGGCGCGGGTGCGCGGCTGGCGCCTCCCTTCGTACGCCTCGAAGGCCGCCGTCGGGTCGCCGCTGCCCACCGTGGCGAGCTCCTCGGCGAGCGCCCACGTGTCCTCGATCGACTGGTTGGCACCCTGCCCGTGGTGCGGCACGAGCGCGTGCGCCGCGTCGCCGAGCAGCACGACGCGACCGCGGTGCCAGGTCCGGACCGGCGGACGCCGCATGAGCGCCCAGCGCTGCGAGACCTCGACGGACTCGAGCATCTGCGTCACCGCGGGGTGCCAGCCGGCGAAGGGGGCGAGCTTTTCCTCGTCGCGGGCCGGCACGACCCAGCCGTCCGCGGTCCACTCCCGGGGCTCGCGGCTCACCGCGAGGAAGTTGACGTGGCTGCCGTCGCCGCCCATCGCGTAGTGCAGGAGGTGCCCGGTCGGCCCGATCCAGAACTGGATGGCGTGCGGGTCCGGCAGCTCGGTGAGCTGCTCGGTGGGGATGATCCCGCGGAACCCGCTGCGCCCCGAGTAGATCGCGTCGTCGTGCCCGACGACCCACCGGCGCACGGTGGACCGGGCGCCGTCGGCGCCCACGACGACCGCCGCGTCCAGGTGGTCTCCGTCCGCGATCTCGACGACGACGCGGTCACCGTCCTCGCGCAGGCCGGTCACCTCGCTGGACAGGAGGATCCGGTCGGCACCCACGGCCTCGGACAGGACCCGCTGGAGGTCCGCGCGGTGCACGCCCCAGTAGTCGGCGCCGAAGCGAGCCCGGTAGGACTCCCCCACGGGCGTCCGGCCGAGCGTCGCCCCGCTCCGGCCGTCACGGAAGATCAGGTCCGTCTGCGGCCACGAGACCTCCTCGAGCGCCTCGTAGACGCCGTAGCGCCGCAAGAGGTTGGTCGCGTTCGCCGACAGCGCGACGGCCGCGCCGACCTCCCGCAGCTCCGCGGTCCGCTCGACGAGCGTCGCGTCGATGCCGCGCTCGCGCAGGGCGAGGGCCAGGGTGAGTCCGCCGATGCCGGCGCCGATGATGACCACGTCGTCGTGGGGTGTCGAGCTCATGCACGAGACGCTACGGAGGCGCCCGGTCGCCGTGATCGGGCGGAGAGGCGCAACTGGTGCCTGTGCGTTCCGACACCCTGTCGGACGCGAGGTGGCCGCCGGGGTGCGTCAGCCCCCCTTCGTCCCGGTGGCGGTCGCGTTGGTGCGGAGGGCGCCCCAGACCTCGTACATGAAGTCCGTCCCCTGCTCGAGGGCCTCGACGAAGATGCGCTCGTTGTTGCCGTGCATCCCGATGAGCTGCTCGTTGCTCAGGACGTACGGGTAGACGCCGTAGCCGGGCACGCCCTGCGTGCGCCACGGGCCGAGGCTGGTGCCGGCCTCGAACAACGCCGGGGCGAAGGGGGTGTCCTCGTACGTCGTCCTCGACGCGTCCTCGAGGGCACGCCAGAGGTCGGTGTCGAGGTCGGCCGGCTTCGTCGCCCACGTGCCGTCGAGCCGGGCGAGCGCCTGCTCCTCGCTCTCCCCCGGGTTGCCGATGAGCTTGACCTCGACATCACGGTCCTTGAGCAGCTCGCGCACCTGCGCGAGGAACTCGCGGGGCTTCTGCCCGCCGGGGACGGCGCGGCAGTTGACCCGGGTCGTGCCCTCGCTCGGGATGACGTTCTCCTTGTAGCCCGACTCCTGGATGACGAAGGCATGGGTCGTGCGCAGCAGCGCGCGGTGCAGGTACGGGTAGTCCGACAGCTTGACGACGAGCCGGGCCGCGCGCTCGCGCGACCGGTCGCTCTTGGCCCGCAGCATCAGGCGGATCGCCTTGGCGAAGCGCCGGTCGCTCGTCGCCTCGGCGACAGCCTCGAAGTACTCGCGTGTCACGTCGGTGAGGTGCACCGGCGCCTCCCAGTCCCCGAGCTCGCTGATCGCCCGCGAGAGGGCGACGATCGCGGAGTCGTCGGGCATGGGCTTGCTGGAGTGGGTCGCAGTGCCCGTCGCCGTGAGGTCGAGGTTGAAGTAGACCTTGTCCTGGCGGGTGGCCGTGATGAGCATCGGGGTGGTCCTGTCGCTCTGTGCGAGGAACCAGCCGCCCTCGGTCAGCACGGACCCGGCGTCGATCTTGTCCCAGTGGTTCGCCGCCAGCCAGCGGGAGCCGTAGTCCCCGGCCTCCTCGTCGCAGTCGGTGAGGATGATCAGGTCACGGTCGAACGTGGCTCCCTCGTCGAGGTGGCGCAGCAGCGCGGCGATGCCGGCCGCGTTGGCCCCCTTCATGTCGAGAGCTCCGCGCCCGTAGATCTCACCGTCGATGACCTCACCCGCGAAGGGGTCGACGTCCCAGTTCTCCTCCTCGACCGGCACGACGTCGGAGTGGCCGAGGAAGAGCAGGGGCTCCTCGGTGCCGGTGCCCTTGATGCGGGCGATGAGGTGGACGTTGTCGCGCTGCGGGGTGTCGATGATCTCGGCGGCGACGCCGGCTCGTTCCCACACGCCCTTGAGCCACTCGGCGTGCGCACGGGTCTTGGCCCCGGTCCCGAAGTTCTGCGTGTCGTAGGACAGCATCCGCTTGAGCAGGTCGACGGGGTCCAGGTCGGCCACGGGGATGGCCGCGGCCGTGACGGCCTGTCCGCCGGCGCCGCGCGCGAAGGCGCCCGCCCCTCCGGCTGCGGCCGCCCCGATGACGGCGGCGCCGACGCCGCCGAGGAAGACGCGGCGGGGCACCTGGGTGCCGGTGGTCTCGTGTGGTTCGTGTGCCATGGACGACTCCTTTGTCGGTGGTCCGCACAGGCAAGCGGCGACGTCCCCGAGGGCCAAGGGTGACCGCTCGGTAGTGAGGCGAACGGTCCCCTCCGCACGCTCGGCGGCGCCGCCCTCCGTGGATCGTGACCGGCCTCTGACGGGCACCTGACGACCCTGTGACCGTGGCCTCCTGTGGAAACTCGAGATGCGGCCTGCGCGGATTTCACTACCGTTGGAGTCAGTTCTTCGGGGGCCCTCGGCGCTGCCCCGATCGTCGACGAAGGGGAGATCCCGTGCAGTTCTCGCGTGGAGCGGCAGCCCTGGCCGCCACGGCCGTCCTGACCGGCGGCCTGGCCGCCTGCGGTGAGGACGAGCCGACCGAGCCCACCACGACGGCCTCGCCCATCGAGGTCGACCCCAGCTCGAGCAGCTCGTCCGGCCCGAGTGTGTCGCCGACCTCGACCGGAGCCGGCGCCGAGATGCCGAAGGACCTGCCGGCGGCTGCTCGAGAGGAGACCAAGGAGGGCGCTGCGGCTTTTGGGAAGTACTACCTCCTCACCTACGGCGACGCTGCACACACTGCAAACACCACGAAGCTGGAGAAGTTGGACGCCAGCGACTGCGCGGTCTGCGGCACCGCCATCAAGAACATCAAGGCCGACAAGGCAAAGGGGTGGATGAAGGACAAGAACCCCTACACAGTGAGCAACGTGGTGGCCACCAAGCGACCGGACGAGGGCTACAAGGTCACCATGGATGTCGAGGTCGCCGATCACCACCGTGTCGACAAAACCGGCAAGGTCAACGGCGACATCGACGCTGTCTCCTACACGGTGACCGAACACGTCGTCTGGCAGGAAGGCGTGTGGCAGATCAAGGACTGGGTCGTCACATGATTCGCCCACTGGTGGTGCTGGCCCTCGCTCTGCTGACTGCCGTGTTTGGCCCCACGTGGGCTTATGCCGACCATGGCGGTCCGCACGCGAAGGTCACGGATGGTCTGATCGAAGCGTCGGCCGAGGAACACGGCATCGACCCAGGAACACAGAAGGGTGCTGACGGCGGCACAGCACCAGCCATCGACCCCAGCAGACCGCGTTCGGCCCACATCACAGGGACGAACGTCAAGGGCCCCGCGGTCAAGGACAGGGTCGAGGTCAAGTACCTCCCCTGTGACAACTCGACGTCCCAGTGCGACGGCACCCGCGCCGGGTGCATCACCGAGTCGGGCAACCCCAACAACTTCGACCTTCCTGTCACCACCCATGTCAGGGTCAACGACGGGCCGTGGCAGTCCACGGGTCGGGTCACGTGCGGGCCACCCGACGCCGTCACCATCCCCGGCGGTCCCGGGCAGCCACCAGTCACCATCCCGGCCCCGGCAGCGCCGCCCGTCCCGACCCTGGCCCAGATCCAGACCGCCTTCCGTGAGCTGCCCTTCAGCAAGCCCAGCGTCACCATCCAGCCCAAGGGCCTGCGCACCCTGAAGAACTTCACGAACTTCTACGCCGCCTCATGGCCTGACGACACCGGGCTGCAACCCGGCGAGACGAGCAGGACGATCAAGCTGCTCTCCTGGAACATCGAGTTCAAGGTCGCCGCCCGCGACTACCGCTACCACTTCGGCGACGGACAGACCTCCGTCTGGACCAGCAGCAGCGGCGGCACCTACCCCGACGGCGACATCACGCACCAGTACGCCGGCACCGGCGACAAGCAGGTCAAGGTCGACGCCCGCCTCACGGGCCAGTACCGCGTCAACGGCGGTCAGTGGCAGGACATCGCCACCGTCGCCGACCTCCAGGACGAACCACTCGACACCCTCCAGGTCTTCGGCACCAAGACCCAGCTCGTCGCCGACGACACCCACTGACCCGCGCGTCGTACGGCAGTTCGCGTCCGGACCAACGAGATCCCGGGGCGCAGACCCCCTTCGTCGCTCGAACTGCCGCGCGACGCGCCGTGCAGTGGGAGGCCGGTCCCGACACCAACTGACCCGCTACCGGTTGCGCCGCGCGATCGCCGTCGACAGCACCGCGGCGAACCCCGTCCAGGCCGCGTACGGCACGAGCGTCCAGCGGGTGCGCCCACCGGCGGCGGAGGCACGCCGCGCCAGGTCGGCCGAGCTCGCCGCGAGCACCCCGGCCTCGACGGCCGCGAGCGCCGGGCGGCGCACCCGCCAGAAGACGACGCTCCACCCGGTGTTGAGCACGAGGTTGGTCCACAGCGCCCGCCGGTAGCGAGCCGCCTCGTCGAAGCGCCCCTCCTCCTCGAGCCGGACGAGCGTCGCGACCGAGGTGACGGCGATGTCGGTGTAGAGCGGGGTCCACACGAGGGGGAAGGCGAGCTTCGGCGGCTGCCACGAGGGCAGGTCGAGCGAGCGGTACCAGCGGCTGTCCGGCTGGGTCGCCGCCGCACCGACGGCCGCGCTGGCGACCGTCGCCGCCGTCACCGTCAGCGCATCCCGCAGTGCGTGGTCGGGCCGGGTGCCGCGCATCGCCCGGCGCACCGCGTCGTCGAACCCGGTGAGTCCGCCCTCGGGGAGGCCGACGAGGTCGTCGAGGTCCTGCTCGCGGCGCACGACCTCGTGCACGAGGCTGCCGACGAGCGGCTTGGCGACATCCGCCTCGACCGGCGTGATGAGCCCGACCCAGTGGCTGGCCAGCCACGGCGTGAGCACCGGGACGCCCACGATCACCCGCCGCCGCAGCCCGTTGACCCGCGCGAAGCGCTGGATCATCTCCTCGTACGTGAGCACCTCCGGCCCGCCGATGTCGAAGGTGCGGTTGACGTCCGCGGGCAGCCGCGCAGCCCCGGCGAGGTAGTGCAGGGCGTCGTCGACGGCGATCGGCTGGATCCGGTTGCGCAGCCACTGCGGCGCGACCATCGCCGGCAGCCGCTCGGTGAGGTAGCGCAGCATGTCGAAGGAGACCGACCCGTCCCCCAGCACGACCGCGGCCTGGAGCACGGCCGCCGGCACGGGGCTGTCGAGGAAGACCTCCCCGACCTCGACCCGGGAGGCCAGGTGCACCGACAGGTCCGCACCCTCGGGGTGCAGACCGCCGAGGTAGACGATCCGCCCGACCCCTTCGTCCGCGGCGGCGGACGCGAAGCCCTCGGCGAGCTCACGGTCCCGCCGGGCGAGGTCACCGCCGCCGTCCATCGAGTGCACGAGGTAGTAGGCGACATCGACACCCGCGAGCGCCCGCCGCAGGTCCTCGCCGGACGTCGCGTCGCCCTCGACGACCTCGACCCGGTCGGCCCAGTCGTGGCTGCGCAGCTTGCCCGCGGATCGGGTGAGCACCCGCACGCTCCAGCCGTCGTCGAGCAGGCGGGGCACGAGCAGGCCCCCGATGTAGCCGGTCGCGCCGGTGACGAGCACCGTGCCGGGGGCGAAGGGAGCGGAGGTCGAGTTCATGGGTCGGTCACCTCAGGAGGTCGAGGACGGGCGGGAGGAGGAAGAGCATCGAGCTGGACCAGATGACGTGCGTGAGGATCGGGGCGAGGATCCCGCCGGTGACCCGCCGCTGTGCGCCGGTCAGCAGACCGAGGAGGAGCGCGGCGAAGGTGAGCAGCAGGTTGCCGGTCGCGGCGGTGACGAGGACGTAGACGGCAGTGGTGATGGCGATCGGGTGCCTGCGCCCGACGGAGGCGAAGAGCGCACCGCGGAAGAAGAGCTCCTCGCCGATGCCGGTGATGACGGTGATCGCCCAGACGAGCGGCAGCGACCCGTAGCGGGCGTGGTCGAGGACGTCGTCGACGAGCTCGGCCAGCCACGGCACCCGGCCGACGACGAGCGCGCCGGCGAGGAAGATCGCGACGGCGAGCAGGGCCAGGGCGATCGGCTGCACGACCGGCCGGGCGAGGTCCGACTCGCGCGTGTGCGCCCACCCCACGTGCAAGCGCCCTGCGGCGGTCCCCCCGATGATCCACACCAGGGCCAGCGCGAGCCCGCCGAGGTAGAACGCATCGTCACCCGGCGGGATGCGCAGGGTGACCGCGAGGACGACCGTGCCGACGAGGAGCGTCGCGACCGTGACCACCCGGCGCCGGCGCACGAGGGCGTCCGGCTCGGTGTGGTCGCGCGGCACCGGGGCGACCAGCGCCGCGGCGACGAAGGCGCGCAGCTCGCCGACGGGGTCGATCACGAAGCGCGGGCCAGACGGGCCGTGATCATCGCCCACACCCGCTCGGGCAGCACGCGGGCGACCTTCATCGTCGCGGCCATCCGGCGGGGGAAGACGATCTCGACCTTGCCCCCTTCGAGCCCGTCGGCGATCTCCGTGGCCGCCTCCTCGGGCTCGATGATGAAGGGCATGGGGAAGGAGTTGGTCTCCGTCATGTCCGTGCGCACGAACCCCGGGCAGACGGTCGTGACGCGGACGTCCTTCGTCGACAAGGAGGCGCGCATCGACTGCAGCAGGTTGATCTGCGCGGCCTTGGTCGCGCCGTAGGCCTCCGACCCGGACAGCCCGCGGTATCCGGCGACGGACGCGATGCCGACGAGGTGCCCGTGGCGGGCGGCGACCATCTCGGGCACGGTCGCGGCGATGACGTTGCCCAGCCCGAGGAGGTTGACCCGGATGTGCGTCTCGTACTCGTCGGCCAGCCACTCGTCGGCGGTGAAGGTGTGCCAGTAGCCCACCGACCAGATGACCATGTCGATGGGGCCGATCTCGCGGCGCACCCGCGCGGCCGCCTCGCGGGTCGCCGCGGCGTCGGTCGCGTCGAGCGCGACCGTGGCGAAGCGGCCCTGCGCGACCTCCTCGAGGCGCTCCTCCCGGCGGGCGCTGATCGCCAGGATCGCCCCCCGCCGGTGCAGCTCCTCGGCGAGGGCGGCACCGATGCCGCTCGAGGCGCCCACCAACCAGATGCGCTGTCCGACGATGCTGCTCATGCCTGCTCCTGCCTCTCGAACCGGATCTGGGCGACGTCGAGGTAGTCGGCGGCGAACCCCGCCTCGCAGTACGCGAGGTAGAACTCCCACTTGCGGCGGAAGGTCTCGTCGAAGCCCGCCGCGGCGATCGTCGACCACTCCTGGTCGAACGTACGCCGCCAGCGCCGCAATGTCTCGGCGTAGTCCCGGCCGAAGCGGTGGGTCGAGGTCACCCGCAGCGACGTGTGCCGTGCGGTCGTCTCCTCGATGGCCTCCTCGGAGGGGATGAGCCCGCCGGGGAAGATGTGCTTCTGGATCCAGCCGTACGAGCGGCGGGTCGCGAGGTAGCGCTCGTGCGACATGAGGATCGCCTGGATCGCGACGACGCCGCCAGGCGCGAGCAGGTCGTCGATCGCACCGAAGTACGTCGGCCAGTACTCCTCGCCGACCGCTTCGATCATCTCGACGCTGACGATGGCGTCGAACTGCCCCGTCACCTCGCGGTAGTCCTGCAGCCGCACCTCGACCCGCCCGGCGAGCCCCGGTTCGTCGACATCGGCCGCGGCGATGCGCTCCCGGGCCAGGGCGGCCTGCTCCTGGGAGAGCGTGATCGTCGTGACGAGCGCCCCGCGGCGCGCTGCGGCGATCGCGAGCGAGCCCCACCCGGTGCCGATCTCGAGCACCCGCGAGCCGGCACGCACGTCGGCGGTGTCGAGGATCGCCTCGATCTTCGCGTGCTGCGCCTCCTCGAGGCTCTGCTCGGTGAGCGTCCGCGAGCGGTCGAAGAGCGCCGAGCTGTAGCTCAGGGTCTCGTCGAGGAAGGCCTCGAAGAGGTCGTTGCTCAGGTCGTAGTGGGCCTCGATGTTCTTGCGCGAGCCGAGCAGCGTGTTGCGGGTGGCGCTCGGGATGCGTCGGTCGACGACGCGGCGCAGCCGGGCCAGCCCGGGCGGCACGAGCGTCGTGATCCGCTCGGCGAAGGGCACGAGCGCGTCCGCGAGGTCGGTGCCGGGCGCGGCCTCCCAGTCGCCGGCCATGTAGCCCTCGCCGAAGCCGATCTTGGGGTGGTGCGCCATCCGCTCGAAGAGCGCGGTCGGGCGCACGATCCGCAGCGTCGGGGCGTCGATGTCGCGTCCCCCGCCGAGGGTCGTGCCGTCGGGCATCGTCACCCGCACGGGCGCCCGCTCGAGGACCTTGGTGACGATCGGGCGGGCGAGGTGGGCCCGCACGCACCACGGACGAAGTGCGGGGCGGCTCAGGCAGATCGGTTGGTCGAGGGTGGGGGCTGCGGCGGTCATCGGACGTTCTCCTGGGAGTGGGGACGACGGGGCTGGATGGGGAGGCGGCGCAGCCACAGCCGGATGCCGTGGACGCGGATGAGGGCGCTGACGCGCCAGGTCATGAGGAGGTGGCGGGCGGCGGTGCGCCACACCGCGGTCGGCGTCGCCGGTCGGGGCACCCCGGTGGTCGTCGCGGTGAGCACGCGCCGGCTCTCCCGGTCGAGGCCGACCGTGACGGTGACCCGCTCGGGGTCGAGCCGCAGGCTCACCGCGTACTCGCCGCTCGTGTCGTTGAAGGGCGAGACGTAGAAGGCCTTGTCCGTGTGCGCGTGCCCGCGCTCGTCGACGTCGAGCAGGTAGGCGTGGCGTTCGCCGTAGGTGTTGTGCACCTCGAAGACGCAGGCGCGCAGGTCGCCGTCGGCGGTCAGGCACCAGAAGACGGTGAGCGGGTCGAAGACGTGCCCGAGCACCCGCGCGTTGGCGAGCATGACCACCCGGTCGCTCGCCTCCAGGGTCCTGCCGCGGTGGACGAGGAAACGCTCCAGGTCCCCGCGGATCCCCCCGCCGAGCCGCCCGCCGTCGAGGTGGTCGCGCGCCTCGATCCGGGTCAGCGCGCGCAGCGGTCCGCGGTAGCGCGGCAGGTCGTCGACGTCGACGAGCCACTGGTACTGCCGGTGGGTGAAGGCGTGCTCGAGGGGCGTGCGGCGCGTGTGGGCGACCGTCCCGACGACGAGGCTCGGCAGGGTCGGCAGCTCCGCGGTCGCGGTGCTCACCACCTCACCCCCAGGCGTTGCGCCGCCTCGACGCCGGACCGGCACCCGTCCTCGTGGAACCCCCAACCGAGGTGGGCCCCGGCGAAGGCGAGCCGGTCACCGCCGGCGGTCCGCAGCCGCGCGGCCGCGGCGACGGCCTCGCGCGTGAAGACCGGGTGCGCGTAGTCCATCCGCGCGATGACGTCCGTCTCGGCGAAGGGGGTGGGCGAGTTGAGCGTGACGAGGAACTGGTCGCCGCCCTCGTCGTACCCGTGCAGCCGGTTCATCCAGTAGCTGACCCTCGGCTGGACGGCGCCGCCGCACGTGGCGCTGCGGTAGTTCCACGACGCACGGGCCCGCGGTGCGCTCGGCAGGTGCCGGGTGTCGCGGTGCAGGACGGTCTCGTTGCGCGTGTAGCGGATGGCGGCGAGGTCCTCCTTCTCCTGCGGCGTCGCGTCGGCGAGCAGCGCGAGCGCCTGGTCGGCGTGCGTCGCGACGACGACCTTGTCGAAGGGGGCCGCCCCGGCGGCCGTACGGACGTCCACCCCGTCAGCATGCCGGGTGAGGGAGGTGACGGGTGCGCTCGTGCGCACGTCACCGAGCCGCGCGGTCAGTGCGTCCACGTACGTCGCCGAGCCGCCGACGACCGTGCGCCAGGTGGGCGACCCCGTGACGCTGAGCATCCCGTGGTGCTCGAGGAAGGCGAAGAGGTGGCGGGCCGGGTAGTCGAGCGAGTCCTCGTCACCGGAGGACCACACGCACGAGACGAGCGGCAGGGCGAAGTGGGCGACGAAGTACGGCGAGAAGCGGTGCTGCTCGAGGAACTGGCCCCACGTCGGGTCGCCGGCACTCCCCCCTTCGTCCTGCGCGAGGAGCGCCCGGGCGGCCCGGTGGAACCGCGGGATCTCGACGAGCATCCGCAGGAAGCGCGGGTCGGCGAGCCGCCGAGGCTGCGCGAGCACCGCACCCGCCCCGCGGCCGCCGGCCCAGGACAGGCCGCAGCCGTCGCAGGTGATCGACATGCTCATCTCGGTCGGACGGGTCGGCACGTCGAGCTCGCGGAAGAGCCGCAGCAGGTGCGGGTAGGTGCGCTCGTTGTGGACGATGAAGCCGCTGTCGACGCGGGCCCGGCCCCCGTCGCTCGTCGGGACCGTGTGGGTGTGGGCGTGCCCGCCGAGCCGGGAGTCGGCCTCGAAGAGGGTGACCTCGTGGGTCTGCGACAGCACGTGCGCCGCGGTGAGCCCGGAGACACCGGCGCCGATGACGGCGACGGTGGGCCGGGTGGGTCGGTCGCGCAGGTCGGTCATGGGGCTCTCCCGGGAGTGGACGAGGACGAAGGGGCACGAGGTGTTCGATGCCGACCCTGCCAAAGGATTGTTCAACCTTTGTCCAAAGGTTAGGATCGACGTCGAGCACCTGTCAAATGTTTGTCCAAGGATGAGGTCACCATGAAGATCACCCGCACCATCGAGGTCCCCGACACCGCCCCGTCGGCCGTCTACGCCTATCTCTCCGACTTCACGACGAGCGAGGAGTGGGACCCCGGCACGGTGACGACGACCCTCGTCGAGGGCGACGGCGGGGTCGGCAGCCGCTACCACAACCGCTCGGTCTTCCGCGGCCGGGAGACCGAGCTGACCTACGTCACGGTCGACCTGCAGCCGGACCGCCTCGTCGTCATGCGGGGGGAGAACTCGACCGTCGTCGCGCGCGACACGATGTCCATCAGCCCCACGGCCGACGGCTCGGGGAGCGTGCTCGTCTACGAGGCGGACTTCACCTTCAAGGGACTGGCCCGGCTGGCCACCCCCTTCCTGCGCGGCTCGCTCGAGGGCCTCGGGGACGACGCCGAGGAGGCGCTCGCCCGCGTCCTGCCCCGGCTGCAGTAGGGCCTTCGCCGATGTACACGATCAAGCGCGCCGCCGAGCTGACCGGCATCCCGGCGGCGACCCTGCGCGCCTGGGAGCGTCGCTACGACCTCGTCGACCCCCAGCGCACCGAGTCCGGCTACCGCCTCTACGACGAGCAGACCGTCGACCGCATCCGTGAGATGGCAGCCCTCGTCGCCGACGGCTGGACCGCGAGCACCGCTGCGGCAGAGGTCGGCCGGCGCCACGCCGGTGAGACCGCGCCGTCGTCGCCGCCCCTCCCCGACCCCTCGCGGACGCCGGCCGATGCCACGTGCGACCTCCTCGACGCTGCGGCCGCGATGGACCCGGCCGGGGTCGCCCGGGTCCTCGACGAGCGCTTCGCCGTGGCGTCCTTCGAGTCCGTGGTCGACGACTGGCTCATGCCGACGCTCGAGGCGGTCGGCGGCGCCTGGGCGGACCGGCGGATCTCCGTCGCCGGCGAGCACCTCGTCGCCCACGCCGTGCTGCGTCGGCTGGCCGCCGCCTTCGACGCCGCCGCCAGCCGCCCGGGTGGTCCGCGCGTCCTCGTCGGGCTGCCGGCGGGCGTGCACCACGAGCTGGGCATCTTCGCCTTCGCCGTCACCCTGCGACGTCTCGGCGTCGACGTCGCCTACCTCGGGCCCAACCTGCCGGCCCCGGCCTGGCGGGCGGCCCTCGACGCCCACGGGGCCGACTGCGCGGTCCTCGCCGTGCCGAGGGCCCAGGACGCGCCCGCCGCGCGCGAGGTGATCAAGGCGCTGCGCGGAGTCGATGCCGGCCTCGTCGTCTTCGTCGGGGGCGGTGCCCAGGGCGAGCTCGACGACCCGCAGGCGGTCCAGCTCGGGCACGACATCACGACCGCCGCCACCCGCGTGGCGGCCTCGCTCACCGACTAGCGACCCTCGCCGGCGCTGCAGGCCAACAGGTTCCACCGGCCCTGAGCACCGGAGTCCAGCGCCTCGTCGAAGCCCACCGGCGTGATGACCACCTCGGCGCCCGGGTCAGCCGGGACCGTGAGGATCACGTCGTCCAGGCGGGCGTGCGCCGGGTCGACACAGTCGGTGAGGCCGTGTGCCTCAGCGTGGGCGTGGGCCGCCTCGAGTGCGCCCGCCGGCACGGCAGGCGCCACCGTGCTCGGTCCGGCCGTGGTGAACTCCACCGCGGGCGTCTCCTGCACCACCTGGGTCGACAGGACGGCGACCCCGCCGACGAGAGCGGCCACGAATGCCACGACGGCAGACCTGATGAAGGATGTGAAGAACAAAGTCATCCCCCCGGATGTGTTGGTGGGGCTGGCGAGGACTCGACCGGCAGACCTCCCCGTCTGCCGGTACGAGCGTCCCTCGCTCCCCTGCGGTGTCCTGTGTGGACTCCTCACACACTGACAGCGACCACCGACAACGCCCGGCGACGCAGGGCCCACCCCCTTCGCCTGCGTAGACTCCCGGTGCCATGAGCACCCTCCAGACGCTCGACCGCGGCCTCGAGGCGATCGACATCGTCTCGCGCCGCACGGGTGGCGTCTCGCCGGCCGCCCTCGCCGACGAGCTCGGGGTGCACCGCGCCGGCGCCTACCGCATCCTCGCCACGCTCGAGCACCGCCACCTCGTGACGAAGGGGGGCGACGGCCTCTACCGCCTCGGCAGCGGCGCCCTCGTGGTGGCCGGCAGGTTCATGGCGCAGTACCGCTCGGCGGCGCAACCCGTCGTCCAGGAGCTCGCCGACCGCAGCGGCCTCACCGCCTTCGTCTCCATCGCCGACGGGGACGAGTCGGTCGCGATCGCGGTGGCGGAGCCGTCTGCCCGAGGATCCATCGGCATCAGCTACCGGGTGGGCACGCGCCACCCCCTCGACCTCGGCGCCGACGGGTTGGCCATCCTCGCCCAGCGGCCGCCGAGGGACGACGACCCCGCGGCCGTGCGCACGGCCCGCGAGGACGGGTACTCCATCTCCCGCGGCGAGGTGCAGCCCGGCACCGCCGGCCTCGCGCTCGGCACCGGCCACGGTTCGGCCACCGAGGTGGAGAGCGCCATCGGCCTCATCGCCCTCGGCCACCCCGACGACCTCGACGTCGCGATGCTCGTGCCCCTGCTGCAGGAGTCCCGGGCCGCGATCACGCGCCTCTTCTGACCGGCTCGAGCCTTGACCGGGCATCCTCCACGGGATAGCGTGTGCGCTGAGCGCACAACTGTGTGCGATATACGCACTAGGAGTGACCATGGCCCACTACCGCCAGGTCGGACCCGTGCCGGGCAAGCGGCACACCCTCTTCAAGGACACGGACGGCAGGATCCTGTCCGAGGAGCTCATGGGCGAGGAGGGCTTCTCCTCCGACAGCTCGCTGCTCTACCACCGCCACATCCCCTCGGGCATCGTCGACGCCCGCCCGTGGGAGCTGCCCGACCAGACCCTCGTGCCCAACGAGCCCCTCCTCCCCCGGCACCTGAGGCTCCACGACCTCTTCGCCGACGAGGCGGTCGCGACGACCGACGCGGTGACCGGCCGTCGCCTCGTCCTCGGCAACGCCGACGTGCGCCTCTCCTACGCCCACGTCGGCGCGACCTCTCCCCTGTACAAGAACGCCATCGGCGACGAGTGCGTCTACGTCGAGCGAGGGTCGGCGCTGCTCGAGACCCAGCTCGGGGCGCTGGAGGCCACCGAGGGTGACTACGTCGTCATCCCGCGCGCGACGATCCACCGCTGGGTCCTGCGCACCGGCGAGACCGCTCGGCTCTACGCGATCGAGGCGAGCAGCCACATCGCCCCGCCCAGGCGCTACCTCTCCCGCTACGGCCAGCTCCTCGAGCACGCTCCCTACTGCGAGCGCGACCTGCACGGCCCGACGGAGCCGCTGCTCGTCGAGGAGCAGGACGTCGACGTCCACATCAAGCACCGTGGGCGCGGGCCGAGTGGCATGTCGGGCACGATCCACACGGTGCCGGAGCACCCCTTCGACGTCGTCGGCTGGGACGGGTGCCTCTACCCGTACACCTTCAACATCCGCGACTACATGCCGATCACGGGCAAGGTGCACCAGCCGCCGCCGGCGCACCAGGTCTTCGAGGGGCAGGGCTTCGTCATCTGCAACTTCGTCCCGCGCAAGGTCGACTACCACGAGCTCGCGGTGCCGGTGCCGTACTACCACTCCAACGTCGACAGCGACGAGATCATGTTCTACGTCGACGGGGACTACGAGGCCCGCAAGGGATCAGGCATCGGCAAGGGCTCGATCTCCGTGCACCCCGGTGGCCACGCGCACGGCCCCCAGCCGGGTGCCGTCGAGGCATCGCTCGGGGCGGACTACTTCGACGAGACGGCGGTCATGGTCGACACCTTCCGCCCGCTCGAGCTCGGCGAGGCCGGCATCGCCGTCGACGACGGCGTCTACGCCCGATCGTGGACCGGTGGGCGCTGGCTGGGTGGTCGGTGACCTGACGGGGGCCCTCGCACCGCCGATACCCTCGGGGGGTAAGTTGGGAGGCGTGAACACGGACCGGCGCCTCCTGCTCGGGCTCGCCGTGGCCGTCATCGCCGGCATCCTCGCGATGCACGGCTTCTCGGTCGGCCACCACTCCCCGACCGCGCCGGCCGGGACGAGCGCCACCCACGTCCACGCCCACGTCGGTGTGGACCAGCCCGGCTGCCACGCGCCGGACGGGAGCGACACGTGCACGGCCGCCACGGCCATGTGCCTCGTCGTCCTCCTGTCCCTGGTCCTCCTCGTGCCCGGACGTGGTCGCGCTGCGTGGCCCTGGCAGCCGCCGTGGCTGCGGTCCCCGCCGTCCCTCTCCCCCGTCGCCGCCCCAGGAGACATCTTCGGCGTCTCCCTGACGAGGTTGTGCATCAGCCGGACGTGATCGACGCGTCCGTCACCGACCACACACCCCACGTCAGGAAGCGATCACCCATGCGCAAGCACACTGTCATCACGTCCCTGGCGAGCGCGGCCACGGCCGCTCTCGTCCTCACCGGCTGCGCCTCGTCCGACGAGGGTCCCGACACCGGGACCGCCTCGAGCAGCAGCACGACCGCACAGTTCAACCAGGCTGACGTCACCTACGCCCAGGGCATGACCATGCACCACCAGCAGGCCGTGGAGATGTCCGACATCGTCCTCGACAAGGAGGGCGTCGACCCGGACGTCGAGCAGCTGGCCCGGGAGATCAAGAAGGCCCAGGGCCCCGAGATCACCACGATGGAGGGCTGGCTGAGGGACTGGGGCCACCCCATGGATCACGGGTCCGGCATGCCCATGGAGGGCGGGCACATGGACGGCATGGTGAGCGAGCAGGACATCACCAGGCTCGAGGACTCCGACGGGGCGAGCGCCTCGCGGCTCTTCCTCGACCAGATGATCGAGCACCACGAGGGCGCCGTCGACATGGCGGAGCAGCACCGCAAGGACGGGAAGAACCCCGCTGCTCTCGAGCTGTCGCAGGACGTCATCACCGACCAGAAGGCCGAGATCACGAAGATGCGCAAGATGCGCACCGCCCTCTGACCCGCTCTCCCCACCGCGGCCCGGCCGGCCGGGCCCACCCCCTTCGTCATCCGAAAGGTCCGACATGTCCACCATCACCCGCCGGTCCCTCCTCGCCCTCCCCCTCGGCGGCCTCCTCGCCGCCTGCTCGGGCCCGACCACCCCCGTCGACCGCCTCGCGATGACCGTCTACAAGGACGCCTCCTGCGGCTGCTGCGGCGGTTGGGTCACCCACGCCGAGGAGCACGGCTTCGCCATCACCACCGAGCTCCCCGACAACCTCGCGACGGTGTGGACGGAGCACGACATCCCGCTCGACCTCCAGTCCTGCCACCTCGCCCGCCACCGCGATGGCCACCTCTTCGTCGGGCACGTCCCGGTCCGGCACGTGCTCGAGTACCTCGCCGACCCGCCGAAGGGGGCTCGCGGCCTGAGCGTGCCCGCCATGCCCGTCGGGACGCCCGGGATGGAGCAGGGCGACCGGTTCGACCCCTACTCCGTCATGCTCATCACGAAGGGGGAGCCGCGGGTCTTCGCGAAGGTGTCCAGCCCTGCGGACCAGGAGGTCTGACCGGCCTACGTACATTGACCCCGTGACCACGACCGAGCGCCTCCACGCGCGCCTCATCAAGCGGGACCTCGAGGCCGAGGCCGAGATGCCCGGGGCGGCGCGTCGCCACGTGGCGGGCAACACCCTTCGCCTCGTCGGGGCCAACGCGCTCCAGAGCTCGGGCGACCAGGCCGTCAACGCGTCCACGGTCCTGCCGTGGCTCTTCCACGCGCTCGGCGTGCCCGCCGCTCTCACCGGCGTGCTGGTCCCCATCCGCGAGTCCGGGTCGATGCTCCCCCAGGCCTTCCTCACACCGCTCGTCGTCCGGGTCCGGCAGCGCAAGCTCGTCGTCGCGGCCGGCGCAGTGGTCCAGGCCGCGGCCGTCGCGGTCATGGCCGGCACGGCGGCGCTCGGCCACGGCCTGGTCGCCGGCCTCGTCATCGTCGCGGCGCTGGCCGTCTTCTCCCTCGGTCGCTGCCTGACCTCCATCGCCTCCAAGGACGTCCAGGCCAGGACCGTGCCGAAGGGAGAGCGCGGCCAGATCAACGGGCTCGCCACGACCGCCTCCGGGTTCGTCGCGATCACCCTCGGTCTCGGGGTCCGGGCCCTCGGCGAGGGCCTCGATGCCCGGACCCTCGCGGCGATCCTCGGTGCCGGTGCCGTGCTCTGGGTCCTCGTCGCCGCCGTTTGGGCGAGCGTGCGGGAGCCGGGACCCCTTCGAGACGGCCGCGAGCGGCCTCCTCAGGGAACGACCGGCGAGGGGTGGTTCGTCGAGACCATCGCCCTGCTGCGCGAGGACCGCACCTTCCGTTCCTTCGTCACGGTCCGCAGCTTCCTGCTCGTGTCCTCGCTCAGCCCGCCCTTCATCGTCGCGCTCGCGGTGCAGGCCGGCGCCCCGGCGCTCACCGGCCTGGGCGGGTTCATCATCGCCTCGGGCCTCGCCGCGCTCCTCGGCGGACGCGTCTTCGGACGGATGGCCGACCGGTCGAGCCGTCGGCTGATGACGGCCGGCGCGGCCCTGGCCTCCCTCGTCCTGGTGGCACTCGTCCTGCTCGTCACGCTGCTCGACCTCGAAGGCGACGGCCGGCTCACCTACGCGATCTTCGTCGGCAGCTACTTCCTCGTGACGATGCTGCACACGGGCGTGCGCGTCGGGCGCAAGACCTACGTCGTCGACATGGCCGAGGGCGACCGGCGCACGACCTACGTGGCCGTCTCCAACTCGGCGATGGGCCTGGTGCTCCTCGTCGTCGGCGGGATCAGCTCGGCGATCGCCGGCCTGGGCGTCGAGTGGGCGCTCCTGTTCCTCGCGGGGCTCGGCGTGCTCGGGGTCGTCTCGTCCACGCGACTGCCGGAGGTCTCGCGCGGCGCCTGACCCGGCGCGCGCGGCGGCCTAGGCTGGGGCGGTGAACGCGCCTGCCGGACGTCTGCGACTCGACTCCGCCCGGGGCCGCTGGATCCTGGTCATGACGATCCTCGGGTCGGGCATGGCGATGATCGACGCGACGATCGTCAACGTCGCCCTGCCGGACATCGGCCGCACCTTCGACGCCCCCTTCGCCACCCTGCAGTGGGTCGTGACGGGCTACGCGCTCACCCTCGCAGCCTTCATCCTCCTCGGTGGCGTGCTCGGCGACCGGTACGGCCGTCGGCTGGTCTTCGTCATCGGGACCGTGTGGTTCGCGCTCGCCTCGGCCGCCTGCGGGCTCGCGCCGGACGCGGGGTGGCTCGTGGGCGCGCGGGCGCTGCAGGGCATCGGTGCCGCGCTGCTCACCCCGGGCAGCCTCGCCATGCTGCAGACCGCCTTCGTCCCGCTGGACCGGCCGCGCGCCATCGGCGCCTGGGCAGGGTACGGCGGCGTGGCGACCGTCATCGGCCCCTTCGTCGGTGGCTGGCTCATCGACGTCGCGTCGTGGCGCTGGGTCTTCCTCATCAACCTGCCGCTCGCCGTGCTCGTCCTGCTCATCGCGGCGCGACACGCCCCCGCCGACCACGGGACGGCACGTCCCGGACGTCTCGACGTCGTCGGCGCAGCACTCGGCGTGACCGCCCTGGCCGCGGTCACATGGGCCCTCACGAGCAGCGGTGACGGAGGCCTCGACCGCAGCACGACGACCGCGGCCGTCGTCGGGGTCGTCGCCGGTATCGCCTTCCTCGTGCACGAAGGGAGGACCCCCGCCCCCATGCTCCCCCTCGGGATCTTCCGCTCGAGCAGCTTCTCGACGGTCAACGCGGTGACCTTCGTCGTCTACGGGGCGATGGGCGTCGTCTTCCTCCTGCTCGTGCTGCAGCTGCAGGTCGTCGCGGGCTGGGGCCCGGTCGCGGCCGGCGTCGCGAGCCTGCCGACGACGGTGCTCATGATGCTCCTGTCCGCCCGGTCGGGGGCGCTCGCGGCGCGCACCGGGCCGCGCGTGCAGCTCGCGCTCGGCCCGCTCGTCATGGCCGGCGGTGTGCTGCTCCTGCTGCGCGTGGGAGCCGACGCCGACTACGTGCGCGACGTGCTGCCGGGCGTGGTGCTCTTCGGCCTCGGGCTCTCGGCGATGGTCGCGCCGCTCACCGCGAACGCGCTCTCGACCGCCCCGGACGAGGCCGCCGGGCTCGCCTCCGGGGTCAACAACGCGGTGGCGCGCACGGGTGGGCTCCTCGGGGTGGCGGCCATCCCGCCGCTCGCCGGGCTCACCGGCCGCGTCGTCGAGGACCCGGCGGCCTTCACCGACGGCTACCGCACCGCGATGCTCGTCTCGGCGGCCATCATCGCCGCAGGGGGTGTGCTCGCCGGCGCGCTCCTGGGGTCCGGCACCGGGACGGGGACGGAGGCCGACAGACCCTAGTGTGGGTCGGGTGAGCGGCAACACACGAGACATCGAGGACGGCGTCCACCGCGACTTCCGGGAGGAGATGTCCTACGGGTCCTACCTGGCGCTCGAGACGTTGCTGGACGCCCAGCGGCCGCTGAGCGAGCACCACGACGAGATGCTCTTCATCATCCAGCACCAGACCTCGGAGCTGTGGCTCAAGCTCGTGCTGCACGAGACCCGCTCGGCGATGGCGCTGCTCGCCGCCGACGAGATGCGCATCGCCCTCAAGCGCATCGCCCGGGTCAAGCACATCCAGCGCACGCTCACCGACCAGTGGTCCGTGCTCGCGACGCTCACGCCGACGGAGTACCAGGAGTTCCGGCCCTACCTCGGCCACGCGTCGGGCTTCCAGTCGTGGCAGTACCGGGGCGTCGAGTTCGCGCTCGGCAACAAGCACCCCGGCATGCTCCAGGTCCACGAGGCCGACCCCGCGGCGCACGCCGCGCTGACCGAGCTCCTCGAGGCCCCGAGCCTCTACGACGAGTTCCTCAGGTACCTCGCCCGCCGCGGCTACCCGATCCCCGAGCGCGTGCTGACGCGCGACGTCACGCGCGCCCACGAGATCGACCCCGAGCTCAGCGCCGTCTTCACCGAGATCTACTCGCACGCCGAGGCCCACTGGGACGTCTACGAGGCCTGCGAGGAGCTCGTCGACCTCGAGGACAACTTCCAGCTGTGGCGCTTCCGGCACCTCAAGACCGTGCAGCGCACCATCGGCATGAAGACCGGCACCGGAGGCTCCTCCGGCGTGGGCTTCCTGCAGCGGGCGCTCGAGCTGACCTTCTTCCCCGAGCTCTTCGCGGTGCGCACGGAGATCGGTTCGTGAGCGCGAGCGCGCTGCGCGACCGGGCCGCCGCGCTCGACGCGGCCGACCCCCTTCGGCACTGCCGTGACCTGTACCTGCCGTCCGCGGGCCTCGTCGCCTACCTCGACGGCAACTCGCTCGGTCGGCCGCTGAGGGCCACCGCGGAGCGGATCACGCACCTCGTCGAGCACGAGTGGGCCGACCGACTCATCCGCTCCTGGGACGAGCGGTGGATGGAGCTGCCGCTGCGGCTCGGCGACCGCATCGGCGAGGTCTGCCTCGGCGCCGCACCCGGCCAGACCGTCGTCGGTGACTCCACGACCGTCATGCTCTACAAGCTCCTGCGCGCGGCCGTCGCCGCTGCCGGCCCCGACCGACCGGAGATCGTGCTCGACTCGGAGAACTTCCCCACCGATCGCTATGTGGCGCAAGGCATCGCGGCCGAGACCGGGGCACGTCTCGTGTGGCTCGAGCCGGACCCGGCGAAGGGGGTCACCCCCGACCTCGTGGCCGGCGCGCTCACCGAGCGCACCGACGTCGTCCTGCTCTCGCACGTCGCGTACAAGTCGGCCTGGGTCGCCGACCTGCCGGCGATCACCGCCCTCGCGCACGACGCGGGCGCCCTGGTCCTGTGGGACCTCTGCCACTCCGTCGGCGTGCTGCCGTGCGACCTCGACGCGCAGGGCGTCGACCTCGCCGTGGGGTGCACCTACAAGTTCCTCGGCGGCGGGCCCGGCGCCCCGGCCTTCGGCTACGTCGCGGCCCGGCACCAGCGCACGCTGCGGCAGCCGATCCAGGGGTGGATGGGGCACGCCGAGCCCTTCGTCATGGGGCCGGGCTACGAGGCCGGGGCGGGGATGCGCGGGTTCATCTCCGGCACCCCGCCGGTGCTCGGGATGGTCGGGATCGAGGACACGGTCGACCTCATCGCGTCGGTGGGGCTGGATGCGGTGCGGGACAAGGCGACCCGTCTCGGACGCTTCGTCATCGACGCCCTCGACGACACCCTCGCCGAGCACGGGGTGCGGGTCGTCTCGCCGCGGGAGGACGCCGACCGCGGCGGGCACGTGACGATCGGCCACCCGCGGTTCCGCGAGGTCTACCGCGAGCTGTGGGCGGCCGACGTCGTGCCGGACTTCCGCGAGCCCGACGGGATCCGGCTCGGGCTCTCACCGCTCAGCACGTCGTACGGCGAGGTCGCCGAGGCGCTGCTGCGGATCGGCGAGGCGCTCAGCCGCTGACGGCGTCGAGCACCGCCGGCCAGTGCGGCGAGGTCGGGTCGACCGGGTCGAAGTGGTCGGCCCCTGGCAGCACCGTGCGCTCCCACCCCTGCGACTGACGAAGGGGGACGGTCCCGTCCGCATCGCCGTGGAGGACGCGGATCCGCTGCGCCGCGACGGGATCGGCGATGCGCAGCCGCGTGGGGTCGAGACGCGCGTACAGTGCCGGGGCCTCGTCGGGCGACGCGCCGACCCAGTCGAGGACGGCGTCGCTGCCCAGGTGCTCCGAGACGGCGGCGTCGAGGTCGGCGACGGGAGCCAGGGCGACAGCGCGCGTCGGGGGCAGGTGCGGCTGCAGCACCCGCCACATGACGAGCGCCCCGCCGGCACTGTGGCCGACCCACGCGGCGACGTCGTGACCCGCGCCGCGCAGGTGGGCGTCGAGGGCAGCGAGGTCGGTCGTCGTGGCCTCGGGGTCGCCGGGCACCCGACGGTACTCGGCCAGGGCGACGCGCCACCCGGCGCTCGCCAGTGCCGCGGCCATGGGTCGGGCGTGCGCCCGGTCCACTCCGGGGCGGAAGTAGCCCCCGTGGACGACGACGAGGGTGCGCGGGGCCGGGTCGGCGGTAGCCGGTGCGAGGACCTCGACGAGCTGGTCGGGCCCTGGCCCGTACGCCGTGGCGGCGCGGCCTGCGCCGCCTCCGTCACTCTGGAGGCGGCGCAGGGTCTCGTCCTCGGTGCTCACCGGTCAGACCCCGAGGTAGGCCTGCTGCACCGCAGGGTCGTCAGCCAGGTCGGCGGCGGGACCGGAGAGGACCACCCTGCCCTCCGCGAGGACGTACCCGGTGGTCGCGATCCTCAGCGCGGATCGCGCGTTCTGCTCTGCGAGCAGGACACCGATGCCCTCCCGGTTGATCCCGACGATGGCGTCGAAGACCTGCTGCGTGATGAGCGGTGCCAGCCCCATCGACGGCTCGTCGAGGATGAGCATCTTCGGGTCCGACATCAGCGCACGACCGATGGCCACCATCTGCTGCTGCCCGCCCGAGAGGGAGCCCGCGTTCTGGTGGCTCTTGTCGCGCAGGACGGGGAAGAGCTCGTAGGTGCGCTCGAGGAGCTCACGCACGCGCTTCCTGTCCCGACGACCGACGTAGGCACCGAGCGTCAGGTTCTTCTCCACCGACATCCGTGGGAAGAGGTGCCGCCCCTCGGGGCAGTGCGCGAGCCCCCTGCGCACGATCGTCGCCGGTCGGGCCCGGGTGGTCTCCTCGCCGTCGAACTCCACGCGTCCGCTGGTCGGCCGCAGGATGCCGCTCACCGTGCGGAAGAGCGTCGACTTCCCTGACCCGTTGGCGCCCAGGATGACCGTCAGCTCACCCGCCGGTGCCGTGATGTCGACCGAGTGCAGGACGTTGCCCGCGCCGTACCCGGCGCTCAGGCCGGTGATGCTCATCATGATGCTGCTCCTGCCGCGCCCGCGTCGGCACCGAGGTAGGCCTCGATGACGAGCGGATCGTTCCTGATCTCCTCCGGGGTGCCCATGGCGATGCGTTGACCGTGGTCCAGGACGACGATCTGGTCGGCCAAGTTCATCACCATCGACATCTTGTGCTCGACGAGGCAGACGGTGATCCCGCGGGCGACGATCTGCCGGATGAGCATCCCGAAGGACTCCGTCTCCTCGTCGGTGGTCCCGGCGGCGGGCTCGTCGAGGAGCAGCAGGACCGGCTCGGTGGCGAGCGCCTGGGCGATCGAGATCCGCTTCTGCGCCTCCTGCGGGAGCGTGGAGGCGATCTCATCCCTCAGGTGCGCCGCGCCGACGAACTCGAGCTCGCTCATCGACCTCGCGAGGCTGCGCCGCTCGTCCCGCCGGTGCCGCGGCGTGTGCAGCACCGCGTCGAGCGCGTTGGACGTCGAGCGCACGACGCTGGCGGCCCGCACGTTGTCCAGGACGGTGGCACCCTCGAAGAGGTGCGTCGTCTGGAAGGTCCGGGCGATGCCCTCCCGCACCGTCTGGTGCGGGTGCATGCCGGTGATGTCCTTGCCCCGGAAGGTCACGGTGCCGGAGGTCGGCCGGTAGAACCCCGCGAGCAGGTTGAACAAGGTCGACTTGCCGGCGCCGTTGGGTCCGATGATCGCCGTGACGCAGCCCTCCGGGACGTCGAAGTCGACGTCCTTGACCGCGTCCAGGCCACCAAAGGCCTTGCCGAGCCCACGTACCTCGAGCAACATCACAGTCCCCTCTCCGTCGTGGTCGAGGCGACGGCGGCCTCGGGTGGGGAGGACCTGCGCCGTCGTCCCGCGATGAACTCGTTGAGGTACCCGACGATCCCACGCGGGGCGAAGATGACGAGCAGGACGATGATCGGGCCGAGCACGATGAAGCGGTAGGCCTCGAGATCCTGCAGCATCTCGAAGAGGAAGGCCACGAGGACGCTGCCGACGATCGGTCCCATGACCGTCCCCATCCCGCCGATGAGCAGGAAGAGGAGGAACTGGAAGGTCAGGTCGATCGACGCGGAGTCGGCGCCGATGAAGCCGTTGAGCGTGGCGAAGAGCCCGCCCGCCAGACCGGCCGTGCCCGCCGAGGCGGTGTAGGCCAGCTGCTTGCTCACGCCGACGTTGACCCCGATGGACTTCGCCAGGTCCTCAGAGGTGCGGATGGCCACGAGCGAGCGTCCCGCGTTGGAGCCGAGGATCGCGTGCGTCGTGTACGCCGCTCCGGCGAGGAAGAGCAGCACGAGGTAGTAGAGGGCCACCGGGTCCTCGAAGTCGATCGGACCGATGCCCTCGGGCAGCTTGATCCCGCTGACACCCGAGTGCGCGTGCGTCACCGACTCCCACCGGATGATGATGATGTAGATCAGGAACCCGAGCGCCATCGTGAAGATGGCGAAGTAGGCCCCCTGGGTCCGCAGGGCGATCAGCCCCGAGGCGTAGCCGAGCACCGTGGTGACGAGGACGGCGACCAGGAACGCGGTCCAGAAGGACCAGTCGTGGTCGGTCGTGGCCAGTCCCACGACGTAGGCACCGACACCGAAGAAGGCACCGTGGGCCAGGGACAGCTGCCCGGTCAGGCCGAGGATGATGTTCATCCCGTAGGCCGCGATCGCGTAGACCGCCGCCGTGGTGACGATGCGCAGCAGGTAGGGCTGGCCCTCGACGAGGAACGGCGCCACGAGGAAGGCGATGAGGACGACGGCGACGCCGAGGAGCCGTGGCTTGAGCATCGTGGTCATCGCTGCTCCACCATCCCGAAGAGCCCGGTCGGCTTGATCGCGAGCACGGCCATCAGGACGACGAAGACCGCCGCCTGCCCGGCGCCGACGGAGATGTAGGTCGAGGCCATGACCTCTGCCATCGCGATGACGAACCCACCGATGATGGCTCCGGGGAGGGAGCCGAGCCCGCCGAGGATGATGATCGCGAAGACGATGAGGCTCAGGGACTCCCCCATCCCGGGCGACAGCAGCTGGATCGGGGCGACGAGCCCCGCCGAGATCGCCACGAGGGCGAACGAGACGGCGAAGGTCAGCATCGAGACGACGTTGGGGTTGATGCCCACCAGAGCGGCACCGGTCCGGTCCTGCTCGATCGCCTCGATCGCCTGACCGTGCACGGACCTCTTGAGGAAGAAGGTCAGGGCGATCAGGACGACCATCGCGGTGACGATGATGATGATCCGCTGCCAGGAGATCTGCGCGCCGGCCACGGTCAGCCGCCCGTCGAAGGGGGACTCCATCCGCAGGAACCCGGTCCCCCAGACCTCTTGGACGACGGACGTCAGGAAGAACATCACGCCCACCGTCGCGATCATGTGGTGGGTGTGCGGCGCGTTGCGCAGCGGGTGGAAGATCAGCCGCTCGAAGACGACACCGATGGCCGCCAGCAGCACCGCCGCCAGCACGATGGCAACGACGTAGGGCAGCCCCACGTCGACGAGCAGGGTGTAGGTCAGGTACCCGCCGACCATGAAGAGCGCGCCGTGGGCGAGGTTGGGGAACCCGAGCACGCCGAAGACGAGGGTCAGGCCGATGGCGGCCAGGCAGTAGATGCCGCCGAGCGCCAGACCGTTGATGAGCTGCTGGATGAACAGGGTCATCCGTCACCTCCGTGGGGGTCGCTGGTCACCGGGCTCATTCCTTCGGCTGCTCGATCTCGAAGGTCTCGTACTCGCCCTTGTCGTTGCGGTAGGCCGCCTTGAGCCCGTCGGAGACGAAGTGGCCCTTGTCGGTGATGCTGTCGGGCGCGAAGGCGACCTTGAACTTGTCGTCGACCTCGCCGACGGCCTCGGGCATGGCCTCGCGGATGGCCTCCGGGTCGTCGGTGCTGCCGGCCTTCTTCATCGCCTCGACGAAGACGGGGAGCGACTGGTAGTTGAGCGCGATGTCGGCGTTGACCGGCTTGTCGGAGGAGAACTTCTCCTGGTACCGGGAGATGAAGTCCTCGGTCCCCTCGAACTCCTTGACGGGGGCGATGCCCACGGAGTTGTCGAGGTTCTCCGGCTCGGTGAACTCCTCCATCTCCTCGAACTTCGCCTGGTCGATGATCATGAAGGCACCGTCGTAGCCCTGCTTGCGGGCCTCCTCGATGATCAGCGCGGTCGGCTGCGAGGGGCCGCCGACGAGGATGACGTCGGGCTTGCCGGCGAGCGTCTTGGACACGGGTCCTGCGAAGTCGGAGACGGTGCCGTAGTCGATGTTGTTGTTGGAGAGCACCTGGCCGCCGGCGTCCTGCCAGCTCTTGGTCGCCGCCTTGGTCCACTCCTGGCCGAACTCGCTCGAGGTCGTGAGGAGGCCGAGCTTGCCCTTGCCCTTGGTGTCGACCTTGTCGATGAAGGGGTCGATGTAGCTGGTGAAGGACGGCGGGATCATCACGGTGAGCTCGTTGCCGCTGGAGAGGATGTCCGGGTCGGAGCTGTAGGCGCCGATGAGGAACTTGTCGCGCGAGGTGTTGAGCTCCTGGGCCGCCTTGATGCCACCAGCGTGCGGGACGAAGACGATCTTGGCGCCCTCCTTCTGCACGAGGCGCTGGGCGTTGGTCCCGGTGGTGCTCGGCTGGTACTGGTCGTCGAGGCTCTCGAGCTTCAGCGTGTACTGCTTGCCGTCGATCTCGACGCCCTCCTCGTTGAGGTCGTCGATCGCCATCTGGAGGCCGTTCTGCACGTTGCGGCCGTACTCGGCGGCGCCACCGCTGATCCCGGCGGAGTAGCCGATGACGAGGGTGTCGCCACCCGAACCGGCCCCTCCGTCGCTCCCCTCCCCGCCACAGGCAGCGAGAGCGAGCACCAGGCTTCCGCTCGCGGCCAGGGCGAACGAACGGCGGACTCGGGACGAAGGAACAAGCGCCATCGGGAATCTCCTCGTTGAGAACCTCTGAAATGAATCTGTGTTCAGATTCAGTTTGCGAACGTAGTGGTGCTCCTCACAGTTGTCAACGGCTGGCGTGCGACCCGCGTGTCGCAGGGCCCCTCAGGGTCCGGGGACGACCTCGTCGCCCAGCCGCAGCCCGCCCGCGCCGAGCGGGACCAGACGCGTGCCGAACCACGTCTTGCCCTCCCACCTGCGGTACTGCGAGAGCGTGCGGATCGGCTCCGGGCCCGTGGCCAGCGTGACCGGGTCGATCGTCGTCATGACGCAGCGGTCGCACACCTCGGCCGTCCGGTACCGGACGTCACCGATGCGCACCGTCGGCCACGCGTCCTCGACGAAGGCCTCCTCGCCGTCGATGACGACGTTGGGGCGGAAGCGCAGCATGCTGAGCGGCTCCTCGTCCGCGCCCACCCACTCCTGCAGCCGGGCGAGCGAGACCTCGGAGGTGAGCAGCAGCGGCCCGGCGTCCGCGAGCGAGAGGGTGTCGCCCTCGAGGCCCCCGTGCGCGCCGGACATCCGCCGGACCCGCGGGTCCTCCTGCCACACGAGGCGCAGCGGGCGACCCACCCGGTCGCTGATCCACTCGCTGACGTCCTGGTCCGCGGGCGGGGCGAATCCCTGACGGGAGTGGCTCACCGGGACCGGTGGGAGACCGAGCGGGACGTCGACGAGGATGCTCTCCCCTTCGTCGTGGATGCGGATGGTCTCCTCGTCGACCTGCTCGGCCCACAGGCGCAGCAGGGCGTGCTCCTCGCGGGCGGTGACCTTTTCCCCCGCCGGGTCGACGAGCGCCCATCGTCGGTCCCCGGCCAGGCCCCACGGCTCGACCTCTGCCGAGTCGACGTCGGTGCCCCCGAGGGACTTGACCGGGTAGATCCGCAGCTGGGTGACGCGCATGCTCCCGATCGTAATGAGCAGGCCGGCGCCGTCAGGACTGGCGGGCGTGCTCGGCGGCGAGGACCGGGTGGACGTCGAGCGGGGAGGCGCTGATCGTCTGCGGGATCTCCACCGTCCGACCGTCCCGCAGGTGCAGCTCGACGACGGGACGTGCCGCCACCCGTCCGCGACCGACCGAGACGATGTGCGACCACGGGATCCACGCGCCGAGCTCGCGGATCCACACGCCCTCGGCGGCCGAGACGCGCACGTGGACGCCGGGACGCGCGAGCCTCCACACCGCGACGGGGATGCCGACGGCACCGAAGAAGACGATGAGCGCCACCCCGAGCATCCGCAGCAGTCCCTCGCCGCCGAGAAGGCACAGGCCGATGACGGTGAAGCCGAGGCAGAACATCAGGACGAAGACCATGCCCACGCGCGCGGCCCGGTACTCCAGCTCTTCGCCGCGGGCCAGCCGGGCGGCGTCGTCGGTGCTCATGGGGGACATGCTCCCCCACGGGTCTCATGCCCCGACGGGCACCTCGTCCTCGGAGATCTCCTCGGCGCCGGGCACCCCGGGCTCGAGGCGATGATCGCCCGCGCGCTGCAGGGCGAACCAGCCGCCGAAGAAGGCGCTGAAGATCCCCGCCTCGGTGTCCTTGACGACGATCTGCGCGCAGTGCCCCGCCTGGACTCGGAAGGCCACCGCACCCGAGGTCGTCAGCCCGTCCTTGAGGTAGAGCACGTGCTTGCCCGACGGGATGTCGTAGCGGACCGACGACTCGGACCCCCCGAGGACCCCGAGCTCGGTGGACCCGAGCATCACGTGCTTGCCTGCCAGGTGCTCCGGCGCGATGTCACCGGTGCTGATCTCGACTGCTGCGCCCATCGGGCACCTCCTGGTCTCGGTGGGCACGGTCGGGCGGCCGGGCCCTCACCCCCATGATGCTCCCCGGGCTGCGAGATGTCTCCCCATGACACCTGTCATTGCGCAGTCGTGACATCGGGGACGCGCCGCAGCCACCTACCCGAGGTGACCCGTCGGTCACAATGGGGGCGACCCCCTTCGTCCGAGGAGCCCGCATGCGCCGCACCGGTGTCACCGCGGGCCTCGTCGCGCTCGCGCTCGGCGGGGGGATGCTCGCGGCCTGCACGGACGAGGCACCCGGGGCGGGCTGCGACGCGGTGACGGCGGAGTTCGACTGGGCGACGCCGTCACGCGAGGACGACCGGCGCTTCGAGCTCACCGGACCCGGGTGGGTCGGTGGCGACTCGACGTACTCCGTGGGGCTGCCCGACGGTCGCACGCTGTGGCTGTTCTCCGACTCCTTCATCGGTGAGGTCACCGCCGGGGGCACACCGCGACCGGGCATGGCGATGGTCCACAACGCGCTCGTGGCCGAGGACGACTCCGGGCGCCTGAGCACGCACACGTCCGAGGGGCCCGAGTCCTTCTTCCCCGACCCGAGCGAGGACACCTACTACTGGGTGCAGGACGCGCTCGTGCAGGGCGAGGAGCTCGTCGTCTTCCTCTCCCTGACCCGCCGGGTCGGCGAGCAGGGCTTCGCGTGGGACCGCAACGCCATGGCGCGGGTCTCGCTGCCGGGCCTCGAGGTGGAGGAGATCATCGACCCCGGCAGCTCCGGCACCGACCACGTCGCCTGGGGCGCCGGGGTGATGCCAACACCGACGTACACCTACGTCTACGGCATCGAGGACCTCGAGCAGACCAAGCACCTGCACCTGGCGCGCGTGCCCGCCGGCAACCTCACCGACCGCACCCGCTGGGAGTACCGGGGCGCCGACGGGTGGACGAGCGACCCGACGCGGAGCGCGCGGCTCACCGACGGCGTGGCCAACGAGCTGAGCGTCACGCCCTACCGCGACGGCTACCTGATGATCTCCTCGGACACCTCGCAGCCCTTCAGCCCCGGGATCAACGCGTGGACGGCGTGCTCGCCGCAGGGCCCGTGGGCGGACCCGCAGCGGATCTACGAGACCCCCGAGTCGGGACGCGGGCAGCACTTCACGTACAACGCGCACGGCCACCCGACGCTGTCCGACGACGAGCAGCTGCTCATCTCGTACAACGTCAACACCTTCGACTTCGGTGAGCTGACCCGCGACCCGACGCTCTACCGGCCGAAGTTCATCACCCTCGACCTGGGGTGAGCTCGGTGGCGCCGATCCGGTCGAGGACCCACGCCCACTCCCACGCGGTCTGCTCCCACGCGTCGTAGCGACCGGAGCGTCCGCCGTGCCCGGCGCTCATCTCGGTGCGCAGCAGCACCGGGCGCTCGGGCGAGTGCCGGGTCACCTCGCGGAGCCGCGCCACCCACTTCGCCGGCTCGGTGAAGTAGACGCGCGTGTCGTGAAGCGAGGTCGTCGCGAGGACGGCGGGGTACTCCACGTCCGCGAGGTTCTCGTAGGGGCTGTAGCCGCGCATGTAGCGGTAGACCTCGGGGTCCTCGAGCGGGTTGCCCCACTCCTCCCACTCGCCGACGGTGAGCGGCAGGTCCGGCCGCAGGATCGTCGTCAGCGCGTCGACGAAGGGGACGGCCGCCAGGACCGCGGCGAAGCGGTCGGGCGCCAGGTTGACCGCGGCGCCGACGAGGAGACCGCCGGCGGACCCCCCTTCGATCGCCAGGCGGTCCCGGGCGACCCAGCCGGTCTCGTGGAGATGCTCGGCGACCGCGACGAAGTCGGTGAAGGTCTGCCGCTTGGCGAGCATCTTGCCGTCGTCGTACCAGTGCCGCCCGAGCTCGCCGCCGCCGCGCACGTGGGCGACGGCCCAGACCACCCCGCGGTCGAGCAGCGACAGCCGGGCGATGGAGAAGTACGGGTCCATGCTGATCTCGTAGCTGCCGTAGCCGTACAGCAGGCCCGGGTTGGTGCCGTCGGCAACCGTCCCGCGGCGCATGACGAGCGAGACCGGCACGCGGGTGCCGTCGGGCGCGGTCGCCCAGGTGCGCTGCTGCTCGTAGTCCGCGAGGTCGACCCCGAGCACCGGCTGGCGCTTGAGGACCGTCCGCTCCCCCGTCGCGACGACGAGGTCGAGCACCGACCGCGGCGAGACCCAGGACTCGTGGACGACCCGGATGCGGTCGGTGTCGGTGTCGGCGACCGGGCCGAGGTGGACCGAGTGCAGCGCGTCGTCGAAGGCCACCTCCGTCGGTGGTCCGTAGTCCGAGCCGACGAAGGGGGTGGACCTCGCCCGTCGCGGCAGGAGCCGCAGCGCCGGCAGCCCGTCGGCACGCAGCGACAGGACCGCGAAGTCGTCGAAGGCGTCGACCCCGACGAAGCGTTCGCCCTCGGCGCGCTCCAGGAGCGGCTGCCACTGCTCGGCGCTCGTGGCCTCCAGCGGTGCCCACGCGAGGTCGCCCTCGGGCTGGCGCTCGTTGTGCACGATGAGCAGGTGGTCGGCGGCGGGCTCGACGTCGTACTCCACGCCCTCCCGTCGGGGCGCGACGCACCGCGGCGCAGCGGTCGGGTCGTCGGCGTCGACGAGGTGGACCTCGGAGGTCGTCTTGCTGCCGAGGCCGATGACCACCCAGCGCTCGTCGCGACTGGTGCCGATGCCCATCCAGAAGCGCTCGTCGTCCTCGCGGTGCACCAGCGCGTCGGCGTCCCGGGCGGTGCCGATCTCGTGCCGCCACACCTCGTGCGGCCGCCACGCGTCGTCGACGGCGACGTGGAAGAGGTGCCGGGCGTCCCGGGAGAAGGCCAGCCCGTACCCCGCCCCGGTGACCGCCTCGTCGAGGACCTCCCCGGTGGCGATGTCGAGCACCGTGACGTCGAAGCGCTCGTCACCGGTCACGTCGACGGCGTACGCCATGCGGCTGTGGTCGGTGCTCACCTCGAAGGCACCCAGCGAGAAGAACTCGTGGCCCTGCGCGAGCGCGTTGCCGTCGAGCAGCACGACCTCGCCCGGCAGCGGCTGCGACGGGTCGAGCTCGGGCACGGTCGTGCGGTCGGTGAGCGGCGCGCGGCACTGGATCGCGTACTGGCTGCCCTCGACGGTCCGCGCGTAGTACCACCAGTCGCCGGAGGCGACGGGGACGCTCAGGTCGGTCTCGAGCGTGCGGCTCCTGATCTCGTCGAACAGGCGCTGGCGAAGGGGGGCCAGGTGCGCCGTCGTGGCCTCGGCGTAAGCGTTCTCCGCCTCGAGGTGGGCGAGGACCTCGGGGTCCTCGCCGTCACGGAGCCACTCGTAGGGGTCGGCGACGTCCTCGCCGTGGTGGGTGCGGGTCCACGGCTTCTGCGCCGCCACGGGAGGGGTGGGGGCCTCCCCCTTCGCGTGCTCGCTCATGCCGACACCGCCCGGGCGCCGAGGATCACCTTGAGGTCACCGATGAGCGCCTCGGTCGGCTCGACCCGGTAGGACGGGTCGACCGACATCGTCACGGATCGTCCGGGCTGGACGAGCTTGATCTGCACGTCGGTGCTGCCCGGGTGCTGGGAGAGCACCTGCTTGACCTCCTCGATGCGGCCGGTGGTCGCCCGCGCGTAGTCGAGCGTGAGGACGACCGGTCCGCGGGGACCGTCGGTGAGCTCCGGGATCGTCAGGTCCTCGGCGTAGATCGAGACCGTGTCGTCGCGGGCGTTCACCCGCCCGCGGACGACCGCGACGATGTCCTGGGTGAGCATCGTCTGGACCGTGAGGTAGGTCTTGGGGAAGAAGAGGCACTCGATGGCCCCCTCGAGGTCCTCCACGGTCGCGATCGCCCAGAGATCGCCCTTCTTGGTGCGCTTGACGCTCAGCCCGGTGACCAACCCCGCAACGGTGACATTGCTGTTCTCCTTCACCCCGGAGTCGGGCTGCGTGAGGGTCGCGATCGAGGTGTCGGCGGCGCGCTGCAGCACGTGCTCGACGCCGAAGAGGGGGTGGTCGGAGACGTAGAGGCCGAGCATCTCGCGCTCGTTGGCGAGCTTGGCCCGCTTGTCCCACTCCACCTGCGGGATCGGCCGCAGGCCCATGCCCTCGATGCCGGCGCCGGCCACGTCGGCCTCCTCGTCGCCGCCGCCGAACATGTCCCAGAGCGAGTCCTGGCCGACGGCCTCCTGCCGCTTGACGCCGACGAAGGCGTCGACGTACTCCTCGTGGACCATGACCAGCCCCTGCCGCGGGTGGCCGAGGTCGTCGAAGGCGCCGCCCATGATGAGCGACTCGATGGTCCGCTTGTTGCACACGACGGCCGGGCACTTGGCGAGGAAGTCGTCGAAGGAGGTGAAGGCCCCCTTCTCCTCGCGGGCCGCGATGATCCCGTCGACGACGTTGCGGCCGACGTTGCGGATGGCGTTGAGGCCGAAGCGGATGTCGGTGCCGACGGCCGAGAAGCGGGCCTGGGACTCGTTGACCGAGGGCGGCAGCACCTTGATGCCCATGCGGCGGCACTCGTTGAGGTACAGCGCCGACTTGTCCTTGTCGTCGCCGACCGAGGTGAGCAGGGCGGCCATGTACTCGGCCGGGTAGTTGGCCTTGAGGTAGGCGGTCCAGTAGGAGACCAGGCCGTACGCGGCGGTGTGCGCCTTGTTGAACGCGTAGTCGGAGAAGGGGACGAGCACGCCCCACAGCGCGGCGATCGACGCCTCGTTGTAGCCGTTGGCCTTCATGCCCTCGGAGAAGGGCACGTACTCCTTGTCGAGGACCTCCTTCTTCTTCTTGCCCATGGCGCGGCGCAGGAGGTCGGCGTTGCCGAGCGTGTAGCCCGCCAGCTTCTGCGCGATCTCCATGACTTGTTCCTGGTAGATGCACAGGCCGTACGTCGTGCCGAGGATCGGGCCGAGCGCCTCCTCCATCTGCGGCTGGAGCTTCCCCTTCAGCTGCGGGTCGAGCGGCACGACCTCCTGGCGGCCGTTCTTGCGCAGGGCGAAGTTGGTGTGCGCGTTGACGCCCATCGGGCCGGGGCGGTAGAGCGCGAGGGCGGCGGAGATGTCCTCGAAGTTGTCCGGCTGCATCAGGCGCAGCAGGGTGCGCATGCCGCCGCCGTCGAGCTGGAAGACCCCGAGCGTGTCACCACGGCTCAGCAGGCGGTAGGTCGCCTTGTCGGTCATGTCCTTGCTCAGCGCGTCGAGGTCGATCTCCTCGTCGCGGTTGTCCTTGATGTTGACCAGGGCGTCGTCGAGGATCGTCAGGTTGCGCAGGCCGAGGAAGTCCATCTTGACCAGGCCGAGCGTCTCGCACGTCGGGTAGTCGAACTGCGTGAGGACCTGACCGTCCTGCAGGCGGCGCATGATCGGGATGACGTCGATGAGCGGCTCGCTCGACATGATGACGCCGGCGGCGTGCACGCCCCACTGGCGCTTCAGACCCTCGAGGCCCTTGGCCAGGTCGACGACCTCACCGAGGTGCTTCTCGGACTCGACGAGCTGGCGGAACTCCTGCCCCTCCCCGAAGCGGTCGTGCTCCTTGTCCCACATCTTCGCCAGCGGCACGCCCTTGCCCATGACGTCGGCGGGCATCGCCTTGGTCAGCTGCTCGCCGACGTTGAAGGGGTGGCCCATGACGCGGGCGGCGTCCTTGACCGCTTGCTTCGCCTTGATCGTGCCGTAGGTGGCGATCATCGCCACGCGCTCGTCGCCGTACTTGTCGGAGACGTACTTGATGACCTCGGCCCGCCGGCGCTCGTCGAAGTCCACGTCGAAGTCGGGCATCGACTTGCGCTCGGGGTTGAGGAAGCGCTCGAAGATCAGGCCGTGCGGCACGGGGTCGAGGTCGGTGATGCCCATCGCGTAGGCGCACATGGAGCCGGCACCGGAGCCACGGCCCGGCCCGACGCGGATGCCGTTGCGCTTGGCCCAGTTGATGAAGTCGGCGACGACGAGGAAGTACCCGGGGTAGCCCTTGCCGACGATGACGTCGATCTCGTAGTCGGCCTGCTTCTGCGCGTACTCCGGGATGCCGTCCGGGAAGCGGCGACCGAGGCCGGTCTGGATCTCCTTGACGAACCACGACTGCTCCGACTCCCCAGGCGGGCAGTCGAACTTCGGCATGTACCGCCCTTCGCCCTCGACGAAGGAGACCTCGCACATGTCCGCGACGAGCAGGGTGTTGTCGCACGCCTCGGGCAGCTCGCGCCACAGCCGACGCATCTCCTCGGGCGACTTGAGGTAGTAGCCCTCCCCGTCGAACTTGAAGCGGTCGGGGTCGTGCAGCTTGGACCCGGAGTTGATGCACAGGAGCGCGTCCTGGGCGATCGCGTCCTCCTGCTTGACGTAGTGCAGGTCGTTGGTCGCCAGGAGCGGCAGCTGCAGGTCCTTGGCCAGGCGCATCAGGTCCTCGCGCACCCGGCGCTCGATCTGGTTGCCGTGGTCCATCAGCTCGAGGAAGTAGTGCTCGCGGCCGAAGATGTCCCGGAACTCCGACGCGGCCTGGACCGCGAGGTCGTACTGGCCCAGCCGCAGCCGCGTCTGGATCTCGCCGGAGGGGCAGCCTGTCGTCGCGACGAGCCCCTCGCCGTACTGGGAGAGCAGCTCGCGGTCGAGTCGCGGCCACTTGGCGAAGACGGAGTCGAGGGAGGCCCGCGAGCCCATCTTGAACAGGTTGTGCATGCCGCTGTTGTTGCGGGCCAGCAGCGTCATGTGGGTGTACGCGCCACCACCGGAGACATCGTCGCCGGGCCGGGTGCGCTCGTCGCCCCACTTCACCCTGGTCTTGTCGCTGCGGTGCGTCCCGGGGGCGACATAGGCCTCGAGGCCGATGATCGGCTTGACGTCGTAGGACTGCGCGGTCTTCCAGAACTCGTGTGCCCCGAAGAGGTAGCCGTGGTCGGTCATCGCGATCGCCGGCATGCCCATCTCCTGGGCGGTCGAGAACATGTCCTTGATCCGCGCGGCACCGTCGAGCATGGAGTACTCGGTGTGGTTGTGCAGGTGGACGAAGTTCTCGGGACGCGGCAGCTCGGACATCGACCCGAGTCTAGATCGCGCCCCCGACAGCCGAGCACGCCGTCGGTCGCTCCGTCACCGCCACTCGGCGCGTCGCGGTGGGACGCCCGCTACCGCGCCGGACGAAGGGGGTCTACCGTCGGGACCGACACCGCCGTCAACCACCTCACAGGAGGCCCCGGGATGTTCGTCCCCATGTCCGTCAACGACTTCATCGACCGCGCCGCCGCGGTCTACGGCGAGCGCATCGCCGTCGTCGACGAGCCCGACCAGCCGGCTGCGCCCCTGGAGGACGTGACCTACGCGCGGATGCGCCGGCTCGCCCTCGCCCAGGCGGCCCACCTGGACTCGCTCGGCATCGAGGTCGGCGACCGGGTCGCCGTGGTGAGCCACAACTCGGCGCGCCTCCTGACGAGCTTCTTCGGGGTCTCCGGCTCCGGCCGGGTCCTCGTGCCCGTCAACTTCCGCCTGGCCCCCGAGGAGGTGCGGTTCATCGTCGAGCACTCCGGCGCCCGCGTCCTCTACATCGACCCCGAGCTGACCTCCCTCGTCGACGAGGTCTCGGCGGAGCACACCTTCGTCCTCGGCGAGGACGAGCACCTCTTCGGCGACACGGAGGACGCCACTCCTCGTGCCTGGGAGGCGGACGAGTCGGCGGTCGCGACGATCAACTACACCTCGGGCACCACCGCCCGCCCCAAGGGCGTGGAGATCACCCACCGCAACATCTGGACCAACGCCGTGACCTTCGGCCTGCACGCGGGCATCAGCGACCGCGACGTCTACCTGCACACGCTGCCGATGTTCCACGCCAACGGGTGGGGCATGCCCTTCGCCATGACGGGCGTGGGGGCCCAGCACGTCGTCATCCGCAAGATCGACGGCGCGGAGATCCTGCGGCGCGTCGAGCGCCACGGCGTCACCGTCATGTGCGCGGCCCCGGCAGTGGTCAACTCCGTGCTGGCCGCGGCCGCGGAGTGGCAGGGCGAGGTCCCCGGCCGTGACCGGGTCCGCATCATCGTCGCGGGCGCGCCGCCGCCCACGCAGACGATCGCCCGGGTCGAGGAGGAGCTGGGTTGGGAGTTCATCCAGATCTACGGCCTCACCGAGACCTCCCCCCTCCTCACGATCAACCGCACCCGCGCCGAGTGGGACGACCTGTCCGCGCAGGAGCGCGCCGGCAAGCTCGTGCGCGCCGGCTCCCCCGCCCTGGGCTGCCGGATGAAGGTCGACGAGGAGACCGGCGAGGTGCTCGCCCGCAGCAATGTCGTCATGGAGGGCTACTGGAACCTCCCGGAGGAGACGGAGCGCACCTTCGCCGGCGGGTGGTTCCACACCGGTGACGGCGGCACGATCACCGACGACGGCTACGTGACGATCAGCGACCGCAAGAAGGACGTCATCATCACCGGCGGGGAGAACGTCTCCTCGATCGAGGTCGAGGACGTCCTCTTCTCCCACCCGGACGTCACCGAGGTCGCCGTGATCGGCGTCCCGGACGCCAAGTGGGGCGAGACGATCAAGGCCCTCGTCGTCCTCACCGAGGGGTCCACGACCACCGAGGCCGACCTCATCGCGTGGTGCAAGTCCAAGGCGGCCGGCTACAAGGCGCCGACCTCCATCGAGTTCCGCGACGAGCTGGCCCGCACGGCGACCGGCAAGCTGCAGAAGTTCAAGCTCCGCGCCCCGTACTGGGAGGGCCGCGACCGCCTCGTCAACTAGCCGTACGGCCTCAGTGCATGC
Source organism: Janibacter sp. LM (assembly GCF_039631275.1). Taxonomy (NCBI): domain Bacteria; kingdom Bacillati; phylum Actinomycetota; class Actinomycetes; order Micrococcales; family Intrasporangiaceae; genus Janibacter; species Janibacter sp. LM. Next base: position 346,410 of record NZ_JBDIVG010000001.1, on the reverse strand, counting down.
CGGCGAGCCGGTCCAGGGCGGTCTGCAGGTCGTCGGGGTAGGTGCTCTCGAAGTGCACGTAGTCGCCGGTGCCCGGGTGGATGAAGCCCAGGCCCATCGCGTGCAGCCACTGGCGCTCGAGGCCGAGCTTCGCGCTCAGCGTCGGGTCGGCGCCGTACGTCGGGTCCCCGACGCACGGGTGACGAAGGGCGGCCATGTGCACCCTGATCTGGTGCGTGCGGCCGGTCTCGAGCTTGATCTCGAGCAGCGAGGCGTGGCGGAAAGCCTCGATGAGCTCGTAGTGAGTGATCGCGTGCTTGCCGGAGTCCATGACGGCGAACTTGTAGTCGCCGCTCGGGTGCCGGCCGATGGGGGCGTCGATCGTGCCGACGTGCGGGTCCGGCAGGCCCTGGACGAGTGCGTGGTAGGTCTTGTCGACCGTGCGCTGCTTGAAGGCGCGCTTGAGCACGGAGTACGCGTACTCGCTCTTGCACACGACCATGAGGCCGGACGTGCCGACGTCGAGCCGGGAGACGATGCCCTGGCGCTCGCTCGCCCCGCTCGTCGTGATCCGGTACCCCGCCGCTGCGAGACCGCCGAGGACGGTCGGCCCGCTCCAGCCCACGCTGGGGTGGGCTGCGACGCCGACCGGCTTGTCCACGACGACGATGTCGTCGTCGTCGTGGATGATCCGCATCCCCGGCACGGGCTCGGCGACGATCGCGACGCCCGGGCTCTCGTCGACCGAGGGCAGGGTGATCTCGATGCGGTCGCCGGCGCTCACCCGGGAGGACTTGACGACGGTCGCGCCCTCGACGAGGACCTGGCCGTCGGCGGCGAGCTCGGCGACCCGGGTGCGGGAGAGGCCGAAGAGCCGCGCCACGGCGGCATCGACCCGCTCCCCCTCGAGGCCGTCGGGGACGAGGACGTTGCGGGTGTCACCCATGGGACTCCTCCGTGTGCTTCGGGCGCGAGCCGTCGATCCCGACGTTGGTGAGGACGAGCCAGATGAGCAGCCCGGCCCCACCGACGATCGCGATGTCCGCGACGTTGCCGACGAAGTACCCGGCGTAGTCGATGAAGTCGATGACGTGCCCGCGCAGCGGGCCCGGCTCACGGAAGAACCGGTCGTAGAGGTTGCCGAGGGACCCGCCGAGCAGCAACCCGAGCGAGACGGCCCAGTGGGTCGAGCGGATGCGCGGGGTCACCCACACGATCGCCGCGGTCACCGCGACGGCGATGATCGTCATGACCCACGTCATGTCGTCGCCGATGGAGAACGCGGCGCCCGAGTTGCGGATGACGCGAAGGGAGAGGAGGTCACCGAGCACGGGGACCACCCTCCCGTCGGTCAGGGCGTCGAGCGCCCAGACCTTGGTGGCCTGGTCGAGGACGAGGGTGACGACGGCCGCGACGGCGTACCACCGCAGCACCCCGGAGCGGGAACCCGCCGCCGGGGTGTCGTCGTCGTGGTCTGGGGTGTGTGGGGCGCTCAGCGCCGCTCCTGTCGACTCTTGCATGTCATGCACAGGGTCGCACGAGGATAGGCCTGGAGTCGAAGCTTGCCGATCGGGTTGCCGCAGGACTCGCAGATCCCGTAGGTGCCGTCCTCGAGCCGGTCGAGGGCGTGCTGGTTCTGCTCCAGGCCCGTACGGGCGCCCGCGACGAGGCTCAGCTCGTGCTCGCGCTCGAAGGACTTGGCGCCCGCGTCGGCCTGGTCGTCGCCCGCGCCGTCGACCGGCTCCTTGAGGAACTCGGTCAGCCCCGCCTCGGCCGTGTCGATCTCCGCGGTCAGGCGGGCGATCTCGGCGTCGAGCTCGGCCCTGACCTCCTTGAGCTCCTTGGCGGTCCAGGGGCTCTCGTCCTCGCGGACGGCGAACGTGGTGGCCGTGCCGTTCTTGGCAGCGGTCTTCTTCGTGGCCCCCTTGGCCGTCGCGCTCTTCTTCGTCGCGGCCGCGGTGGCGGTCTTCGTCGTGGTCTTCTTCGCGGCCATGACCGTCCTCAGATCGTGGATCCGGGCCGAGAGCACGGATCAGAGTCAACGCAGGGTACGACGTTTTCGTCGCCCGGTCGCACTCGCCACGTGACAACTTGGTGTCGGTCTCGACCCGCGGGACGACGACCTCGCCGCACCGGTCCGGGACACGCCGCGGGCGGCGCCCTCCCGACATCGGGTGGACGCCGCCCGCGGGGCGACCGAGTGGCTGAGGTCAGTGCTTGGCGGAGGCTTCCGGCGCCACGGTGGCGCTGCTGTCGAGGCCCTTCAGCTGGCTGCTGATGAAGTCCTTGAGCTTGCGACGGTAGTCACGCTCGTAGGTCGTCAGCTCCGCGATCTGGCCCTCGATGCGCGTCTTCTGCGCGTTGAGGTCGTCGAGGATCTTCTTGCGCTGGGCCTCGGCCTCGCTGACCATCGTGGTGCTCTTGGTCTGCGCGTCCGAGATGAGCTTGTCGCGCTGCGTCGTGCCCTCGCCGATGAACTGGTCGCGCTTGCCCTGACCGGTCTTGACGAAGTCGTCGTACTTCGCCTGCCCCGTGGAGAGCAGCTCGTCGTGCTTGCCCTGTCCGGTGCTGATCAGCTCGTCGTGGCGGCGCTGCGCCTCGGCGATGAGCTTGTCCCGCTGGCTCTGGCCCTCGGCGACGTGCTCGTCGTGCAGGCGCTGCGCGAGGGCGATGAGCCCGGAGGCACCGGCGCCGCCACCGGCGGCAGCGGCCATCTGGCCGGCGCCACCGTCGGTCCCGGCAGCGGCGGCCACCGGGGCGGCGGCAGCCTTGTCCTGGCGGGACTTCGCCTCGGCCTCGGCCTTGTCGGCGGCCGCGTTGGCGGCGGCGATGCGCTCCTGGGCGCGCTTCTCCGCCTCCTCGGCGCGGGCGGTGACGGTCGCGATGCGCTCGTCGGCGCCCTGCTGCGCACGGCTCACCGAGGCGTCGCCCTTGGCCCGCTCGCTCTCGTCGCCCTTGGCGCGCTCGAGCTCGGTGGCACGCTTCTCGGCCGCCGCGCGGGCGGCCGTCTCCTTCTCGAACCGGCTGCGCAGGTCGTCCAGCCGGGCGCGCAGGTCGCGGTTCTCGCGGGCCAGTGCCTCGTCGGCCTTGCCGGACCCCTCGGCGACCGGGGCGGCAGCGGCTGCGGGAGCGCTCCCGTCCTGGGCCCGGGCCCGCAGGTCCTCCGAGTCCTTGACCATGCGGCGCATCTCGGCCACGACCTCGTCGAGGAAGTCGTCCACCTCGCGCTCGTCGTACCCACGACGGAACTGGGTCTGGGTGAAGGTCTTGTTGAGGACGTCCTCGGGCGTGAGCGCCATTGTTCCTCCGTAAGCGATCGGACAGTGTGCACGCCCATGTCACGCGGAGCGCGCACGGGCATCCCGCTCAGCCTAGACGATGCCCAGGAGGATGTAGACCGCGAGGATCAGGATGAGGAAGGCGATGTCGATGGCGACACCGCCGATGCGCAGGGGCTTGAAGACCTTGCGCAGAGCCCTCAGGGGCGGGTCGGTGAGCGAGTAGATCGCCTCGGCCACGAGGAGGATCACGCCACGGGGTCGCCACTCACGGGCGAAGACCTGGATCCAGTCGAGGACGAGGCGCCCGAAGAGGACGAGGAGGTAGACGTACAGAACGAGGTTCAGCACGCCGCGGACGATCGACATGGATCCAGCCTAGGTCGGGGGTCTGGGGCCCCGCTGGGAGGGTCAGCTCTGGTTGAACAGCGCGCGCGGCTGCGCCGGCTCGCCACCCTCTGCGTCGACCTCGATGTGCTCCGGGGAGAGCAGGAAGACCTTGTTGGTGACCCGCTCGATGGACCCGTGCAGACCGAAGACCAGGCCGGCGGCGAAGTCGACGAGACGCTTGGCGTCGGAGTCGTCCATGTCGGTGAGGTTCATGATCACCGGCGTGTTGCTGCGGAAACTCTCGCCGATGGCGCGGGCGTCGTTGTACGTGCTCGGGTGGATCGTGGTGATGCGGTTCATCGCGGTGACCTCCACCTCGCGGACGGCAGGAGCGCTCGGGACACGGCGCAGCGGCGTGACCTCGGCGGCGTGCTCCTCCTCGACGAGGTCGTGACCGGCCTCGTACTCGTCGACGTACTGGTCGTCGTACTCGTCGTAGCGCTTGTCGTCCTCCGCGAGCCCGAGGTAGACCATCGCGTTGCGCAGTGCCGTCATGTCCTCATCCTTCGTCACACACCTGTTGCCTTCGGTGTCACCGAAGTTACCGGTGGGACGTCCGATCTCCGAGGATTGCCGTCCCGACACGCAGGTGTGTCGCACCGTGGCGGACCGCGGACTCCAGGTCACCGCTCATGCCGGCGGAGATCCAGTCGGCGTCCGGGTGGTCGACCCGCAGGCGCGCGGACAGCTCCGCGAGGCGGGCGAAGGCGGGGTCGGGGTCCTCGCCGAGCGGCGCGACCGCCATGAGGCCCGCGAGACGAAGGGGGGACCCCGCGATCTCGTCGGCGAGGGCCGGCACGTCGCCGGGGACCGCTCCCCCGCGGTGGCCGTCGGGCTCCGCGTCGAGGTCGACCTGGATGAGCACGGTCAGCTCGCGCCCGGCCGCCTCGGCGCCGCGGGTGAGCGCGCCGACGAGCTTCGCCCGGTCGACGGACTGGACGACGTCGGCCCAGCGGGCGACGGCACCGGCCTTCTTCGACTGCAGCTGGCCGATGAAGTGGGTGCGCACGCCCTCGGGAGTGCCACCCTCAGCGAGCTTGGCCGCGGCCTCCTGCTCCCGGTTCTCGCCGATGTCCGTCACGCCGAGGTCGGCGAGCAGGTCGAGGTCGCTGCGGGGGAAGAACTTCGTCACGACGATGAGCCGGACGTCCTCGCGCGGCCGGCCGGCCGCCTCGCACGCGCGGGCGATGCGCTCCTCGACGCGCTCGAGGTTGGCGGCGAGCTCCTCCCTTCGCCCGCTCATGCCGTCCTCCCGATGATCCCGGCGAAGCGCCCGGTCCGTCCGTCGCGCCGGTAGGAGTAGAGCGCCTGGTCCTCGCGCGCGCACCCGGGGACCCACTCGACGGGCACATCGGCTCGGCGCAGCTGGTCGACGACGCCGCTCGCGACGTCGATGGCGGGCGTGCCGGTCCACGTGATCGCGGCGGAGACGGGCGCGACCTGTGCCGCGTCCGCGCGCATCTCGTCGGGGACCTCGTAGCAGCGACCGCAGACCGACGGGCCGACGGTCGCGAGCAGGTCGGTGGCGCCGAGGTCGCGCATCGCCTCGACGAGGCGGAGCGCGACCCCGGCCACCATGCCCGGGCGGCCCGCGTGGGCGACCCCGACGAGCGGACCCGCGGCGTCGTGGACGAGGACGGGGGTGCAGTCGGCCACGAGCACGCCGAGGGCGACGCCGGGCACGGCGCTGACCATCGCGTCACCGGTCCCGACCGCACCGGTCCCGGAGCGGTCCGCCGCGAGCAGCTCCGGGGTCACGTGGATGACGTCGGCGCCGTGCACCTGGTCCGCCCAGACGGTCCGCAGACCGGTGGCCTCCTCGACGAGGGCCCTGTTGCCCGCGACCGCTGCGGCGTCGTCGCCGACGTGGGCGCCGAGGTTGAGACCGGCGAAGGGGGCGACACTGCGCCCCCCGTGCCGATCGGTGAACGCCCGCACGAGTCCGGCGGTGTCGTCTCTCCAGGCAAACACTGGGTCCGGTCAGGTCACTTCAGGAAGTCGGGGACGTCCAGGTCGTCACCGTCGTCGAAGGTCACCTGCCGCGGAGGCGTCGCCGGCGCGGCCTGAGCCGGGGCCTGCGCGGGGACCGGCTGGGGCTGCGCCGGGGCGGGCGCCTGCTGCTGGGCGGGCGCCTGCTGCTGGGCCGGGACCTGCTGCGGCTGGGCCTGCGCCGGAACCTGCTGGGCCGGGACCTGCTGGGGACGACCCTGCTGCGGCTGGGCCGGGCGCTGCTGCTGCGCGGGGGCCTGCTGAGCCGGGGCCGGTCGCCCCTGTCCGCCGGACTGGACCTGGCCGAGGGCCCGGTCGTCCGGGCGCTGCGTCGGGGACCCACCGTCGAAGCCGGCCGCGATGACCGTCACTCGCACCTCGTCGCCGAGGGCGTCGTCGATGACCGCACCGAAGATGATGTTGGCCTCGGGGTGCGCGGCCTCCTGGACGAGGCGGGCGGCCTCGTTGATCTCGAAGAGACCGAGGTCGCTGCCACCCTGGATCGACAGGAGCACACCGTGCGCACCGTCGATGCTCGCCTCGAGCAGGGGCGAGGAGATCGCCAGCTCCGCGGCCTGGACGGCGCGGTCCTCGCCGCGGGCGGAGCCGATGCCCATGAGTGCCGAGCCGGCACCCTGCATGACCGACTTGACGTCGGCGAAGTCGAGGTTGATCAGGCCCGGCGTGGTGATGAGGTCCGTGATGCCCTGGACACCGGAGAGGAGCACCTGGTCCGCGCTGCGGAAGGCGTCGAGCATGCTGACCGCGCGGTCACTGATCGAGAGCAGCCGGTCGTTGGGGATGACGATGAGGGTGTCGACCTCGTCGCGCAGCGCACCGATGCCGGACTCGGCCTGGTTGGCGCGCCGACGCCCCTCGAAGGTGAACGGACGCGTCACGACACCGATGGTGAGCGCACCCAGGCCCTTGGCGATCTTGGCGACGACGGGGGCACCGCCGGTGCCCGTGCCGCCACCCTCGCCCGCGGTGACGAAGACCATGTCGGCCCCCTTGAGGACCTCCTCGATCTCCTCCGCGTGGTCCTCGGCGGCCCGCTTGCCGACCTCGGGGTCCGCGCCGGCACCGAGGCCGCGGGTGAGCTCGCGGCCCACGTCGAGCTTGACGTCCGCGTCGGACATCAGCAGCGCCTGGGCGTCGGTGTTGATCGCGATGAACTCGACACCCTTGAGGCCGACCTCGATCATCCGGTTGATGGCGTTGACGCCACCGCCGCCGATGCCGACGACCTTGATAACGGCCAGATAGTTCTGGGCTGATGCCACGGGGGACTCCTGTTGCTGCTGCTCGGTGGTGCCTCACCGCCTGAAGGCTCAAGGTGAACTTCAGGGTTACAGTTTGGTCACGCTCGGTGTGCGGATGACGGTATGTCCCGCGGGCCGCCGGGGCAAACGCTCGCGCCAGCGTGTCGCAAGACTATCCCCTCGTGACCGGCGTCTCGGGGGCGGACACGTCGATGACGTCGGGCTTCTTCTGCAGGAGTATCGGGATCACCTTGACCTTGAGCTCGGGGTCGCTCCCGTCACCCCAGACGACCTCCGTGCCCCCGAGCCGGAAGGTGATCTGGTCGGCCGAGTCCACGGTGACGTCCTTGACCCTGGAGCGCAGTGCCTGCGGCAGCGCGGCCAGCATCCCCTGGGCGGCCCGCACCCCGTGGCCGGAGACGCCCTCCTGGCCCTCGGCGGTCACCGCGGGCACCCCCTTTGGCGGGGACGAGACGGTGCGGATCTCCACGCCCTCGAGATCGAGGAGCCGGTAGCCGCCGTTCCGACGGACCGCCAGCGCCGGAACCCTCGACGTCACGTTGACCTTCAGGGTGTGCGGCCAGCCCCGCTCCACGTCGGCGTGCGCGGCACCGGCGACGTCGTCGGTGATCGTGCTGGACAGGGCGTCGGCGTCCACGCGGGCCAGCGGGGTCCCGATCTCGGTCTCGGCGATCGCCTCGATGCGCGGACGGTCGGCCGGGTCGGCGCCAGTCACCTCGACCCGCTTAGTCCCGAGCAACGCCGAGAAGCCGAAGAGCCACCCCAGGCCCAGCACGACCGCGATGCACAGCATGACGACGAGCCAGCGGCGCAGCCGCTGCCCCCGGGCCTGGGCCGCCCGCTCGGCGAAGCGCTGCTCGGTCGCCTCCCGCGTCCCGCTCCCCCGGGTCATCAGGTCCCGTCACCGACCGAGGCGGCGAGGGCCCGCAGGATCCTCGGACCCACGTGCGTGACGTCACCGGCCCCGACCGTGAGCACGAGGTCGCCGGGCTCGGCGCTCGAGGCGATCGACCCGACCGCGTCCGCCTCGCTCACGACCCGGGCCGAGCGACCGGCCGCGACGAGCGGGTCGGCGATGAGGTGCGAGCCGACGCCCTCGAGCGGGTCCTCGCGCGCCCCGTAGACGTCGAGGAGCAGCACCTCGTCGGCAGGGGCGAGCCCGTCGGCGAAGCCCTGCGCGAAGTCGCGCGTGCGCGAGTACAGGTGGGGCTGGAAGACTACGAAGAGCCGGTGCCCGCCGGCGATCTCCTTGGCGGTGCGCACCACGGCCTCGACCTTGCCGGGGTTGTGCGCGTAGTCGTCGACGACGGTGACGCCGCGGGCCTCCCCCTTCGTCTCGAAGCGACGTCGGGTGCCCCCGTAGGCCGCGAGCCCCTCGAGCACGGCGGCCGGGTGCACGAGCAGGCCGTGGACGGCCGCGGTGTACGCGGCGGCGGCGTTGAGCAGGTTGTGGCGACCGGGGACCGTGATCGCCAGCCGATGCCTTTCGGCGCCGTCCTCGAGGGTCACCGTGGCGCTCGTCCCGTCGAGCACGGGGTCGACGAGGCGCACCTGCGCCCCCTCGGAGAAGCCGTACCGCAGGACGCGCACACCGGCGACCTCGGCACGCTCGGCGAGGCGCTGCGACCCGGGGTCGTCCGCGCACGCGACGAGCAGCCCACCCGTGGTCACGGTGCCGGCGAACTCGAGGTAGGCCGCCTCGACCGTGGCGTAGTCCCCGTAGAAGTCGAGGTGGTCGGGCTGGACATTGGTCACGACGGCGACGTCGGGCCGGTAGGCGAGGAAGGAGCCGTCCGACTCGTCGGCCTCGGCCACGAAGGACCGCCCCTCGCCGAGCGCGGCGTTGACGCCCTGCGTGGACAGCTCGCCGCCGAGCGCGAACGAGGGTTGCTGCCCGGCCTCGAGCAGCGCGACGGTGAGCATCGAGCTCGTCGTCGTCTTTCCGTTGGCGCCGGCGACGGCCACCCGGATCTGCTCACCCATCGCGGAGGCGAGGGCCTGGCTGCGGTGCAGCACCCGCAGCCCGCGCTCCCGCGCGGCCGCGAGCTCGGGGTTGTCCTCACGGATCGCCGAGGACACGACGACGGTGTCGGCGCCGTCGAGGTGGGCGGGGTCGTGGCCCACCCAGATCCTCGCGCCGCGCTCGCGCAGCCGCTCCAGCAGCGGCGAGTCGTGGGCATCGCTCCCCCGGACCTCGACGTCCGCATCGAGCAGCAGGCGCACGATAGCGGACATGCCGGCGCCGCCGGCGGCCAGCACGTGGACGACGCCGAGGTCGGCGAGCGGGACGGTCGGGGCCAGGACGTCGAAGCGTGCGTTGCGCGGGACCATGGGCAGCTCAGCCACGGCTGCCGCCCTGCTCCCACGCCGCGGTGACCATGTCGGCCAGGGTCTCGTCGGCGTCGCGGTGCCCCACGGACGCCGCCGCGGCGGACATCGCCGTGAGCCGGTCGGCGTCACGCAGCAGCGGCACGACCTCACGCTCGATCCAGGCGGGGTCGACGTCGGCGTCCTCGACGAGCAGGCCACCGCCGGCGGCGACGACGCCGGCGGCGTTGAGCCGCTGCTCGCCGTTGCCGATCGGCAGGGGCACGTAGACGGCCGGCAGGCCGACGGCGGTCAGCTCGCAGACGGTGTTGGCCCCGGCGCGGCACACGACGGCGTCGGCCGCGGCGTAGGCGAGGTCCATCCGGTCGACGTAGGGCAGCACGACGTACGGCACCGTCTCGTCCCCGCCCATGGCGACGAAGTCCTTGCCGGCACCCGTCGCATGGAGGACCTGCACCCCGGCGTCGCGCAGCGTGGCCACGCTCGCCCCGAAGGCGTCGTTGAGCCGCTTCGCGCCGAGCGAGCCGCCGGTGACGAGGAGGACGGGCAGGTCGTCGCGCAGCCCGAGTCCCGCGCGTGCCTCGGGGCGGACCGCGGCCCGGTCGAGGGTGACGATCTCCGGCCGCAGCGGCATGCCGATGACCCGGCCACCCGGGAGCTTCGTCCCGGGGAAGGTCATGGCGATGTGGTCGGTGAACCGGGCGCCGACCTTGTTGGCGACACCGGCGCGGGCGTTCTGCTCGTGGATGACGATCGGGATGCCGGCCTTGCGCGCGGCCAGGTAGGCGGGTGTCGAGACGTACCCGCCGAAGCCGACGACGACCTGGGCGTCGACCCGCTCGATGGCCTTGCCGGCGGCGGCGACGGCGCGCCGCAGGTTGACCGGCAGGCGGACGAGGTCGCCGGAGGGCCTGCGGGGCAGCGGCACCTTGGGGATCGTCGTGAACTCGTACCCGCGCTCGGGCACGAGCCGCGCCTCCAGGCCCTCGCTCGTCCCGAGGGCGAGGATCTGCACCCCGGGGTCGCGGCGGCGCAGGCAGTCGGCGAGGGCGAGCAGCGGGGAGACGTGACCCGCCGTGCCACCTCCCGCCAGCAGGATGCGTGAGGGGCGGGTGGGAGTCATCGCTGCGAGGTCCTCCTGCTCGGGATCCGGGCGAGCAGGGCGCGCGCCCGGGACGGCTTCGCCGCGATCATCTCAGAGCATCCGGGCTCGCTCCGCGCGAAGCTGAGCAGGATGCCGACGGCGAGCATCGTCGTGACGAGCGACGAGCCACCGGAGGAGACGAAGGGCAGCGGGACACCGATGACCGGGAGCATCCCGGTGACGGCGCCGATGTTGATGATCGCCTGGGTGAGCACCCACGTGCAGATGCCGGCCGTGGCGATGCGGACGAAGAAGTCGTCGGTGCGGGTCACGAGCCGCAGCGCGGCCAGGGCGAAGGCCGCGAACAGGGCGAGCACCGTCAGGGTGCCGAGCAGCCCGAGCTCCTCGCCGATGATCGCGAAGATGAAGTCGTTGTACGGCTCGGAGAGCCAGCCCCACTTCTCGCGGCTGGCGCCGAGGCTCACGCCCAGCCAGCCACCGTCGGCGAGGGCGTAGCGGCCGTGGACCGACTGCCGGCAGATGCCGTAGAAGAGATCGGTCCCGGGCGCGCACTGCGAGGGGTCGAGCCAGATCTGGATGCGCTCCATCCGGTTGTTGCCGATCTGGGCGGCCAGCGCGCCGAGACCGAGCGCGACGCCCAGACCGGCCGCGAACCAGCGCTTGCGCACGCCCGCGGTGAAGAGCATGCCGATGACGATCGCGCAGATCACCATCGCGGTGCCCATGTCGTGCCCCGCCATGACGAGCCCGACGACCACCAGTGCGCCCGGCAGGACGAAGGGGACGAGCGCGTGCTTGATCGAGCCGAGCAGCGCGCGCTTGCGTTCCAGGACCAGCGCGCCGGCGAGGACGAGACCGATCTTGGCGACCTCGCTCGGCTGGATCGACAGCGAGCCGACACCGATCCAGTTGCGGTTGCCCTGGAAGCCGAAGCCGAGCGGGGTGAGCACGAGGCCGAGGAGCACGACCGACACGAGCGCGGCGGGCAGCGCGGTTCGCTTCCAGAAGAGGACGCTGCGGCGCGAGGCCCACCACAGGGCCGCGCCGCCGATCACCGCGAAGACGAACTGCTTGAGGAAGATCGTGAAGGAGGAGTCGTTCTCCTTCAGCGAGATGATCATGGAGGCCGACAGGACCATGACCAGGCCGATGCCGACGAGGACGCCGACGACCCCGAGCACGAGGTAGTAGGTCGTCATGGGCGACTCGAAGCGCGCGGCCCACTGGTCGAGCCAGGTGGTGCGGGTCGCGCGCGTGCCGGCGCGACCGCGTCCGGTCGCTGCACTGCTGCTCACGCGCTCACTCTCCCTGCAGGTACCGGTCCACCGCCGCGGCGAAGGCGTCGCCGCGTGCTCCGTAGTTGTCGAACATGTCCATGGACGCGGCCGCCGGAGCCAGCAGCACCACGTCGCCGGGCTGCGCGAGCTCTCCCGCGTGCCGGACCACGAGGTCCATCGCCCCAGTGTCGGCCGCGGCGATGTCGATCACCGGGACATCCGGCGCGTGTCGGGCGAGCGCCTCGGCGATCTGGTCGCGGTCGCGACCGATGAGCACGACGGCCCGCAGCCGATCGGCCGCGGCGGCGACGAGCTCGTCGACGTCGGCCCCCTTGAGCAGTCCGCCGGCGACCCAGACCACCCGCTCGTACGAGGTCAGGCTGGCCCGGGCGGCGTGCGGGTTGGTCGCCTTGGAGTCGTCGACCCAGTGGACCCCGCCGGCCGTCGCCACGTGCGCGATGCGGTGCGGCTCGGGTCGCCACCGGCGCAGCCCGTCGCGCACGGCGACGGCCGGGACGCCGTGGGCGCGGGCCAGCGCGGCGGCGGCCAGGGCGTTGGCGACGAGGTGCGGCGCGACGCTCGGGGCGTCCCCCTGCACGTCGGCGAGGCTGCCGAGCTCGGCGGCGGAGGTGGCCCGGTCCTCGACGAAGGCCCGGTCGGCGAGGACGTCCTCGACGAGCCCGAGCATCGACGGGCCGGGGGTGCCGAGGGTGAACCCGATGGCCCGGCAGCCTTCGACGACGTCGGCCTCCTCGACGAGCCGTCGGGTGACCGGGTCCTGCTCGTTGTAGACGCAGGCGACCTCGGCGTTGGCGTAGACCTTGCCCTTGGCCCGCGTGTACTCCTCGAGCGACCCGTGCCAGTCGAGGTGGTCCGGCGCGATGTTGAGGCACGCCGCGGCCTGCGGACGCAGGGAGTCGCTCCAGTGCAGCTGGAAGCTCGACAGCTCGACGGCGATGACGTCGTAGGGCTGCGGGTCCTGCACGAGGTCGAGGACGGGCGTACCGACGTTGCCGGCGCTCGCGGCGCGCAGGCCGGCAGCCCGCAGCATCGAGGTGAGCATCTGCACGGTCGTCGTCTTGCCGTTGGTGCCGGTGACGAGCAGCCAGGGGGCTCCCCCTTCGCGCGGACGCATGCGCCACGCCAGCTCGACGTCGCCCCAGATCGGGATGCCGGCTGCCGCCGCCGCCGCGAGGAGCGGCTGGTGCGGCGGCCACCCCGGTGAGGTGACGACGAGGTCGATCTCGTCCGCAGGGACGGGCAAGGACTGCTCGGCGCCCTCGCCGAGGTGCAGCTCGGCGTCCAGGACCTCGAGGATCTGCGCGCGCTGCCCCATGGGCGTGCCCTCGACGGGCGCCGTGCCGTCGACGACCCGCACGTGCGCGCCGTGCTGGAGCAACGCGTCGGCGGCGGCGAACCCGGAGACGCCGAGCCCGGTGACGAGCACGCGCAGCCCGGCCCAGTCGACCTCGGCGCAGGTCAGCGTCGCCAGCCGCTCGGCACGACCAGCGGTCACGGTGCCCCCACGACCCACTCGGCGTAGAAGATCGCCAGGCCGATGGCCACGAAGAGGCCCGCGATGATCCAGAAGCGGATGACGATCGTGACCTCCTGCCAGCCGAGCAGCTCGAAGTGGTGCTGCAGCGGCGCCATCCGGAAGACACGCTTGCCGGTGGACTTGAAGGAGGCGACCTGGATGATCACCGAGAGGGTGATCGTGACGAAGAGACCGCCGAGGATGATGATGAGCAGCTGGGTGCGCGAGAGGATCGCCAGCCCGGCGAGGGCGCCGCCGAGGGCGAGCGAGCCGGTGTCCCCCATGAAGATCTTGGCCGGCGAGGCGTTCCACCACAGGAAGCCGAAGCAGGCTCCCGTCGCGGCGGCGGCGACGACCGCGAGGTCGAGCGGGTCGCGCACGTCGTAGCACTTGCTCACGGGGTCGACCTGGCAGTTCTGGTTGAACTGCCAGATGGAGATGACGACGTAGGCCGCGAAGACCATGACGGAGGAGCCGGTCGCGAGGCCGTCGAGCCCGTCGGTGAGGTTCACGCCGTTGGAGGTACCGGCGATCATCAGGTTGCTCCACAGGATGAACAGGATCAGCCCGATGATCGGTCCGGCGAAGTACAGGTCGAGGTTGGTGTCGCGCACGAAGGAGATGTGCTCGGACGCCGGGTACCGCTTGGCCTCGTTGGGGAACTGCATGGCGAGCACGGCGAAGGAGACGCCGACGAAGGTCTGGCCGAGCAGCTTCTCCCGCGACTTCAGCCCGAGGCTGCGCTGCTTGCTGATCTTGATGTAGTCGTCGGCGAAGCCGACGGCGCCCAGGCCCACCATGAGGTAGAGCACGAGGACGCCGCTGGCCGTCGGGGACTCCCACACGGCGAGGTGCGCGACGGCGTACGCCGCGACGGTCGCCAGGATGATGATGGCGCCACCCATCGTCGGCGTGCCGCGCTTGGTGTGGTGCGACGTCGGACCGTCGTCCCGGATGAACTGGCCGTACCCCTGCTTGACGAGGTACTTGATGAACATCGGCGTCCCCAGGAGGGCGACGACGAGTGACACGACAGAAGCGATCACCACCGCCTTCACGTGCGGGCCTCCCTCTGGACGATCCGGTCTCCGAGCCACCGTAGCCCGGCATCTCGACTCGATTTGAAGAGGACGACGTCGGGCGCGACGAGCTCCTCGGCCAGCACCGCCTCCGCGGCGCCGGCGTCGGGCACGACCCGCACGCGGATGTCCCGGTCAGCATTGTCCTCCGCGCCGGTCGCGATCGCAGCAGCGGATGCGCCGACGACGAGGATCTCGTCGATGCCGAGGGCGGCGGCCTCACGACCGACGCGCGCGTGCAGCTCGTCGGAGGCCTCGCCGAGCTCGAGCATCGCGCCGAGCACGGCCCACCGGCGCCCGGTCGTCGCCATGGTGGCCAGGCTGCCGAGCGCGGCGGCCATCGAGTCGGGGTTGGCGTTGTAGGCGTCGTTGACGACGACGACCCCGTCCTCGCGACGGGTCACCTCCATGCGCCAGCGGCTCAGCGGCCGGGCGGCCGCCAGCGCGGGCACGATCTGCTCGAGCGTCATCCCGGCGGCGTGCGCGGCGGCGATGACGGCCAGCGCGTTGCCGACGTGGTGGCGCCCGACGAGCGCGAGCTCCACGCGGGCGGTGCCGAAGGGGGCGGTGACGGTGAACGAGGCCGCTCCGGTGTCGTCGACGGTGACGTCGGTGGCCCGGACCTCGGCCTGCTCGGACTCGCCGACGAGGACGACCCGGGCCGAGGTCCGCGAGGCCATCGCCGCGACGAGGGGGTCGTCGGCGTTGAGCACCGCGACGCCGTCGTCGGGAAGGGAGGCGGGCAGCTCTCCCTTCGCCTGCGCGATCGCCTCGACGGAGCCGAACTCGCCGACGTGCGCGTGGCCGACGTTGAGGACGATGCCGATGCGCGGCGGAGCGATGCGGGTGAGGTACTCCACGTGACCGATCCCCCGGGCGCCCATCTCGACGACGAGGTGGCGGGTGCTCGGGGTGATCCGGCAGACCGTGAGGGGCACGCCGACCTCGGAGTTGTAGGAGCCGACCGGCGCGATGGTCTCGCCGTCGGCGGCCAGGACGCTCCCGAGGAGGTCCTTGGTGCTCGTCTTGCCCGAGGAGCCGGTGATCCCGATGACCGTGAGGTCGGGGCGGGAGTCGACGATGTGCCGGGCGAGGGCGACGAAGGCCGCCTGCTCGTCCTGCACGACGACGCACGGCAGGCCGGCCACCTCCCGGGTCGTGAGCGCCGCGACCGCGCCGCGCTCGGCGGCACCGGCCACGAAGTCGTGCCCGTCGGCGCTCTCGCCCACCCGCGCGACGTAGAGGCTGCCGGGACCGGCCTCGCGCGAGTCGGTGACGACGGGGCCGTCGACGATGAGGGTGCGGGCCGCCTCGGGCGCGCATCCGTGGAGGCGCCCGCCGGTGGTGTCGGCGACGGCGCCCAGGGTCATGGGGATCATCCGGTGGCGCTCCGGCTCTCGAGGGCGGCCCGCAGGACCGACCGGTCGTCGTGGTCGCGGACCTCGCCGCGGACCTCCTGGCCCTGCTCGTGCCCCTTGCCGAGGACGGCGACGGTGGCGCCGGGACCCGACTCGTGGGCGATCTCGACGGCCCGCCGGATCGCGGCGACCCGCCCCTCGATGACCTCGAGGCGGGCGCGGGCGCGCGGCCACACGCCGGCGGCGACGGCCTCCCGGATGAGGGCGGGGTCCTCGTCCCGGGGGTTGTCGTCGGTGACGATGACGACGTCGGCGTGCGCGGCCGCGGCCGCCCCCATGCCGGGACGCTTGCCCGGGTCACGGCTGCCGCCGGCGCCGAGGACGACGACGAGCTGGCCGTTGGTCTGCGGACGCAGGGCGGCCAGGGCGGCCCCCACGGCGTCGGGGGTGTGCGCGAAGTCGACGACCGCGAGCGGCAGGTCCTCGCGCTCCGTGGCGGGGACGACGATCTCCATCCGGCCGGGCACCTCGGGACGGGTGAGGACGGCGCGGGCGACGTCGTGGGGCTCGAGCCCGGCGGTGATCATCGCGATCGCCGCCATGGCGGTGTTGACGCGGTTGAAGTCCCCCGGCAGCGCGGACTCCAGGTGCAGCTCACCGACGGGCCCCGTGAGCGTCATCTGCGGCTGGCGTGGGTCCCCACCGACGACCCAGTCGGCCTCGACGTCCAGGCGGGAGGTGACGGTCGTGACGGGGACCGCGGCGATGCCGGCCAGGCGCTGCCCCCACTCGTCGTCGATGCAGATGACCCCGTGCCGTGAGCGGGCGGGCGTGAAGAGGCCGGCCTTGGCCAGGAAGTACTCCTCCATCGTCCCGTGGAAGTCGAGGTGGTCCTGGCTGAGGTTGGTGAAGACCGCGACATCGTAGACGACCTCGTCGACGCGGCGGAGGGTCAGCGCGTGGCTCGAGACCTCCATGACGCAGTCGTCGACGCCCCGCTCCCCCATGACCGCGAGCAGCGCGTGCAGGTCCGTCGTCTCCGGCGTGGTGCGCACGGACGTGATCCGCTCCTGGCCCACGCGGGTCTCGATGGTCCCGATGAGCCCGGTCGTGCGGCCGAGGACCTCGAGCGCGGAGACCGCGAGGTAGGCCGTCGTCGTCTTGCCGTTGGTGCCGGTGATGCCGTACATCGTGGGTCGACGCTGCGCGCTCTCGTAGACCGCCGCGGCGACCCGGCCGAGGACCTCGCGGGGCCGGGCCGTCTCGAGGACGGGCATGTCGACCCCCTTCGCCTGGATGCGCGCCACGCCGTCGGGGTCGGTGAGGACGGCGACCGCCCCCGCCGCGACCGCCCGGTCGACGAAGTCGGCGCCGTGCGCGCGGGCCCCCGGCAGGGCCGCCCACAGGTCGCCCGGCCGCACGGTGGCGGTGTCGAGGGAGACCCCGGTGACGAGAGTGCCCATGTCCCCGTGGGCAGGGCGGGCCACGCGGTCACCGATGACGTCGGCGACTGCGTGCAGGCTCAGCGGGGTGACCCGCGCGGGGCGAGGGAAAGACACGGTCTGCGACCCTACCCGCCGCTCGGTGCACCACGGTCGCGCAGCAGGCCCGGGGTGTCGGCGCTCGGCTTCTTGGCCAGCGTGGTGCGCACCTTGGGTGCCTTGGCGTCCTGGGGCGTCGGGGGGACCTGCTCCTTCTGCAGGGCGTAGGTCATGACGTCCTTGAAGACCGGGGCGGCCACGACGCCGCCGTAGTACCCCTTGATCGGGCGCTGGAGGATCACCGAGACGACGAGCTGGGGGTCGTCGGCGGGCGCGAACCCGATGAAGCTCGCGGTCTTGCCCGAGTACCCGCCGACCTGGGAGTCGTAGCGGTCGGCGGTGCCGGTCTTGCCCGCGACGCGGTAGCCCTTGATCTTCGCCTGGGGGGCGGTGCCCTGGTCGGAGACCACGCCCTCGAGCATCCGCGAGACCTGGTCAGCGGTCTTCTCCGAGACCGCGCGGGTGCGCTTGCCGGCGGGGGCGGGGTCCCAGCCGCCCTGCCCGTCACCGACCTCCTTGACGAAGGTGGGGTTGATCCGCACGCCGTCGTTGGCGATGGCCTGGAAGACGTTGGTCACCTGCACGGCGGTCGTCGAGACGCCCTGGCCGTAGGTGATCGTGTAGCGCTGCGAGCCGTTCCACGTCTCGGCCTTGGGCAGGAGGCCGGCGGACTCCCCGGGGAACCCGGAGCCGCTCGTGCGCCCGTACCCGAACTTGCGCAGGTACTCCTCGAGCGTCCTCGGCGACATCGTCTCGCCGATGAGCATCGTCCCGGTGTTGCTCGACTCGGCGAGGGCGCCGGCGACCGTGCGGTACTCGTCGGGGTGGGGATGGCTGTCGCTCAGCGTCCGGTTACCGCGCTCGAGCGAGTACGGCAGGATCATCGGCGTCTCCGGGGTGATCTCGCCCTCCTCGAGCCCCGCCGCGACGGTGATGATCTTGGAGGTCGACCCGGGCTCGAAGACGTCGCTGAAGGCGAGGTTGGAGTAGACGCCCTTGCCGTCACCGATGTTGTTGGGGTCGAAGGTCGGGTACGACGCCAGCGCGACGAGCTCGCCGGAGTCGACGCGCTGCACGACGACGGTGCCGGAGAGGGCGTTGGTCTCCTTGACCTTGTCCGCCAGCGCGTTCTGCGCGTACCACTGCACGTCGTTGTCGATCGTCAGCCGCACGTCCTTGCCGGACGTGGCCGAGCTGACCTCGTCGGAGGCGTTGGGCAGGCGGGAGCCGTCCTGGGCGATCTCGTAGGTCGACTGGCCGGGCGTGCCCCTGAGCAGGTCGTCGAGCTGCAGCTCGAGGCCGCCGCCGGCCGTCTGGTCCTGCGGCTGGACGAACCCGACGAGCGAGGCGACCGTCGTCGACTGCGGGTAGGTCCGCTGCGAGGAGCGCTCGGAGTAGATGCCGGGGATGCCCAGGGCGTTGATCTTGCGCCAGGCGAGCGGCGAGATGTTCTTGGCGAGCACCCGGTAGCGCAGGTCACCGGTGAGCTTGGGCGTGAGCTCGGCGACGTCGCTGCCGAGGGGCCCGGCGAGGTCCTCGGCCGCACCCTGGACGCCGACGGTGGTGAGCGAGCCGTCGACCCTCTTCTCGTACTCGGGCACGGCCGTCTGGTCGACGATGACCGTGCGTCGCTCCTGGCTCTGCGCGAGGACGGTGTCGTTGGCGTCGTAGATCGTGCCGCGGTGCGCGGGGATCGCCTCGGTCTGGGTGCGCTGACGCAGGGCGTCGGCCGCGACGGCATCGGAGTCGAAGCCCTGGATGCGCAGCAGCTGGGCCGCGAAGAGGCTGAGTACGACGAGGGTGCCGAGGGTGAGAGCGCGCATGCGGGCGCGCGGGTTGCCGCCGGGCGGGACCGCTGCCGCGGACGAAGGGCGTGGAGCGCGCGGGGGGCGGGGTGGACGCGGGGGCGGGGTGGAACCGGGGCGCCGGGCCGGGGAGCTCGCCGGTCGCCTCGTCGCCGTCTTCTTGGCAGCCGTCTGCTTGGCGGCGGTCTTCTTCGCGACCGTCTTCTTCGCGGGGGGACGCTGGGCCGGGGGTCGGCGTCGGCTCACCTCTGGCCCCTCTCCTCGTCGTGCGGTCGTGCGTGCGGTCGTGCGGTCAGCGACGACCCGGTCAGCGACTGGTCGGTGCGGAGACCGTCTCCTTCGAGCGCTCGTCCGCGGTCACCGTCGCCGCTGCGTCCACGGTAAAACCGTCGGGCTTCTTGGCGACCGACGCCACGCCGAGGATCTGCCCCTTGTCGGGGTCGATGAAGGCGGCGCTGCCGGCCGGCACCATCCCGAGCTCACCGGCGCGGGTCGCGAGGCGCTGGGGCGCCGAGCGGTCGTTGACCGTCTGCGCGAGGGAGTCCTCGGTGTCGGCGAGCGCGGCGGAGCGGGCCTCCATGGCGGACACCTCGAAGGAGTCCTGCGCCATGAGCGTGTTGAGGCCGAGGACCGCGCCGAGCCCGGCGAGGAGCAGGGCGACGCAGGCGACGGGGAACCACGGCGACCCGGCCCGGTCGGCCGGGGTGACGACGTGGAGGGAGGCGCGCTCGCGGCGGGCGGGCGCGCGGCGCGCGACGGTCGTGGCGACGGACGACTGGCTCATCTGTGGGTGCCTTTCGGTCGGCGTGGAGGTCTGATGCGCTCGGCGCCGCGCAGGCGGACCGAGGCGGAGCGGGGGTTGGTGGCGAGCTCCTGCTCGCCGGGGGTGAGCGCGCCGCGCGTCAGCAGGCGCAGCTCGGGCGCGTGCTCGGGCGGCTCGATCGGCAGGTCGGCGGGTGCGCTCGAGGTGGCTCCGGCCGCGAGCCCGCGCTTGGTGATCCGGTCCTCGAGGGAGTGGAAGGACAGGACGACGAGGCGACCGCCGACCGCGAGCCGCTCGAGGGCGACCGGCAGCGCCGCGGCCCAGCCGGCGAGCTCCTGGTTGACCTCGATGCGCAGCGCCTGGAAGGTCCGCTTGGCCGGGTGCCCGCCGCCGCGCTGCGAGGCCATGGGGATCGTCGCGCGGAGCAGCTCGACGAGCCGTCCGGACCGGTCGAAGGGAGCGGCCTCCCGCTCCCGGACGATCGCCCCGGCGATCTTGCGGGCGAAGCGCTCCTCGCCGAACTCGGAGAGCACCCGCGACAGCTCCCGCGCGTCGTACGTGTTGAGCACCTCGGCCGCGGTGATGCCGGTCGTCGGGTCCATCCGCATGTCGAGCGGTGCGTCGTGCGCGTATGCGAAGCCGCGCTCGGTCTCGTCCAGCTGGAGCGAGGAGACCCCGAGGTCGAAGAAGGCCGAGGTGACGCCTCCGATCCCGAGGTCGTCGAGCACCTCGCCGATCTCGTCGTTGACCGCGTGCACGAGCGTGGCCCGCTCACCGAACCGCGCGAGCCGCTCCCCCGCGAGGCGCAGCGCCTGCGGGTCGCGGTCGATGCCGATGAGGCGCACCTGCGGGTCGGCCTGCAGGACCGCCTCCGCGTGGCCGCCCATGCCGAGGGTGCCGTCGACGTGGATCGCGCCCGGCTGCGAGAGCGCGGGCGCGAGGAGCTCGAGGACCTCGTCGAGCATGACGGGGACGTGGCGGGAGGCCGCGTCGCGGTCGGGCTCGGTGCCGGGGTGCTCCACGGTGCTCCCTTCGTGCTGGTGGTGGGTGGTGGGTGGTCCCCGGTCCGGTGTGCTGCTGCCACCTGGTCCCCATCCGGGACGTTCCGGCCCGGGGGAAGTCGGGTCGGCGCCGTCACGGCTGGAGGCCGGGTGGCAGCTGCGTCACATGAGTCCGGGGATCACTTCCTCGGACTGGTCGGCGAAGGCCTGCTCGGTGCTGGCGAGGTAGTCGTTCCACGCGGCGGTGTCCCAGACCTCGACGCGGGACCCGGTGCCGATGACCGTGCAGTCGCGGTCGAGGCCGGCGTACTGGCGCAGCGCGGCCGGCACGGTGACGCGGCCCTGCTTGTCGGGGATCTCGTCGCTGGCGCCGGAGAGGAAGACGCGCATGTAGTCCCGCGCGGCCTTGCTGGAGGTGGGCGCCTCTTGGAACTTCTGCGTGATCTTCGTGAACTCGTCCATCGGGAAGACGTAGAGGCACCGCTCCTGGCCACGGGTCATGACGAGACCGCCGGCGAGCTTGTCGCGGAACTTCGCCGGGAGGAAGAGCCGGCCCTTGTCGTCGAGCTTCGGGGTGTGGGTACCGAGAAACAACGCGGCCACCTCCCCTTCGTGTCGACCCTCATGGCTCCCTGCCCTTCCTTGTTCCACCACTTTACTCCACTGGGACCGAAAACACACCCTCCACGGGCCGTGGATCGCGAGCTGGACCCTGGGTTTCGCCTGAGAAATAGGGGGTGGTGCAAAGTGGGGCGATTTTCACGCCAGGTACCGGCGAAGGGCGTCCCTCCCGGCCCCCCTTCGTCCTCGAGGAGCGTCGTGCCGCCGGATCGTGGAGTCGGGGGCACCGCGCGACGTAGGGTCGGGAGCACATCGGAGTGGCGTGGGGCGGCGGACGTCGTCCCGGATCGGAGTCGTGGTGACACTCAGCAGGGAAGGCGTCCCCTCGGCGCCTGCGCCCCCGAGCGCACTCGACCAGGTCCGCGCGGTCGGCCGCGAGCTCGCCGAGGCGATGAACGCCGTCATCGAGGGCAAGCCGGAGGTCGTCGACACCGCCGTCACCGTGCTGCTGGCCGAGGGCCACCTGCTCATCGAGGACGTGCCCGGGGTCGGCAAGACGATGCTGGCGAAGACCCTGGCCCGCAGCATCGACGCGTCGGTGCGCCGGGTGCAGTTCACGCCGGACCTGCTGCCGAGCGACATCACCGGCGTGAGCATCTTCAACCAGGACCAGCGCGAGTTCGAGTTCCGTCCCGGCGCGGTCTTCGCCAACGTGGTCGTCGGTGACGAGATCAACCGCGCCTCACCCAAGGCGCAGTCGGCCCTCCTGGAGTGCATGGAGGAGGCGCAGGTGACCGTCGACGGGCACACCTACGCGCTGCCCCACCCCTTCATCATCATGGCGACGCAGAACCCCGTGGAGATGGAGGGCACCTACCCCCTCCCGGAGGCGCAGCGCGACCGGTTCATGGCCCGGCTGTCGATGGGCTACCCCACCGCCGGCTCCGAGGTCGCGATGCTCGACCACCACGGCGCGCGCTCGCCGCTGCAGGACCTGCGTCCGGTGACCGATGCCGCGACCATCAGCCGCCTCGTCGCCGCGGTGCGCACGGTCCACGCCTCGAGCGCGGTGCGCCAGTACGTCGTCGACATCGCGACGGCCACGCGCACCAGCTCGCTCGTGCGCCTCGGCGCCTCCCCGCGCGCCACCCTCCACCTCCTGCGCGCCGGCCGGGCGCGCGCGGCGCTCAGCGGGCGCCACCACGTGCTGCCCGACGACATCCAGGCCCTGGCGCCGGTCGTCCTCGCGCACCGGCTGCTGCTGAGCAGCGAGGCGCAGCTCGCCCGACGGGAGCCCGCCGACATCGTCACCGAGCTCGTGCAACGCACCCGCGTGCCCGCCTCTCGGTGAGTGGGCACCGGTGACCGCGCGGGGCAAGGGCTTCCTCGGGGCCGGCGTGGTCGTCGGACTGTGCGGGCTCGTGCTCGGGCTGCACGACCTGACCAAGATCGGCGTCCTGCTGGCCCTGCTCCCCGCGCTCGCGCTGCTCCTTGCCCGACGTGACCATGAGCTCGAGGTGACCCGCACCGTCGAGCCGACCCGGATCACCACCGACGGCCACGCCGACGTCACGGTGGAGGTGCGCAACGCCGGCCGGCTCCCGACCCCCCTCCTGCGCGGCGAGGAGCACCTGGCCTACGCGCTCGGCGACCGTCCCCGCCTGCTCATCGCCCCGCTCGAAGGGGGTGGCTCCCGCCGGGTGGGCTACCGCGTCCGCTCGCACGTGCGCGGACGCCACCAGATCGGGCCGCTCACCTTCCGGCTCGCCGACCCCTTCGGCCTCGTGACCCGGGCCGTGACGGTGCCGGGCACGACCTCGCTCGTCGTGCTCCCCCGGGTGCTGCCGCTCACGCCCGTGCGCGGGGTGCGCGCGGGCGGCGGCGGCGAGACCTCCGCCGCCTCACGGGTCTCTCTCCAGGGCGAGGACGACGTGGGCGTGCGGGAGTACCGCATCGGTGACGACCTGCGGCGCATCCACTGGCGCTCGACGGCCCGGACCGGGGAGACGATGGTCCGCCAGGACGAGCAGCCCTCGCGGCGGAGGGCGCTCGTCCTGCTCGACGACCGGGCGGTCGCGCACGCCGGTACGGGCAACGGCGGGTCCTTCGAGTGGTCGGTCACCGCGGTCGCGTCCATCGTCACGCTCCTGCTGTCCGAGCGCTTCGAGGTCCACCTGTGCCTGGCCTCCGACGAGGCCGGCGCGGTGCGCCCCCTCGAGGGCCTCGACCACGCGCTCGACGAGCTCGCCGCCGTGGAGCCGCGGGCGACGACCAGCCCACGGGGGCTCGTCGAGTCCCTCGACGACTTCATGCAGCACGGGGGCGGGCTCGTCATCGGGGTCGTCGGCGACCTCGGCGACGACATCGCCGATCTGTGCACGGCCCGCTCGCGCCACGGGCTCGCGCTCGTCATCGACCGCGGTGGGTTCCACTCCGGTGCTCGCGCTGAGGGAGCTGCGGTCTCGACGGCGCGCATCCTCGCCGGCGGGGGCTGGCACGCCGAGGTCGTCCGCCCCGGCGACGGCCTCCAGGACCAGTGGGCCCGCGTGACCGTCGGGCTGGGGGTCCGGGCATGAGGGGCGACCCGCGCGTCGTCGCCGGCCTCCTCGGCGCGGCGGCCGTCGTCGCGGTCACGCTCCCGCTCGGCGCGCTCTTCGAGGAGGCCCCGTGGATGCCGTCGGCCGTCGCCGGGGTACTGGCCGTCGCGGGCAGCGGGATGCTGCTGCGCGCCCTCACCCCCAACGCGGGTCTGGTCATCGTCGGCCAGACGCTCGCCGCGACGCTCTACGTCCTGCTGACCCAGCTGCGCGACACCCTCTACGCCGGGCTCCTGCCCACCCCCGAGACGCTCGCCGCCCTGACCGACCACGTCGCCGACGCGCAACGGACGGTCACGACCTACGCCGCGCCGGCCCCGTCCACCCCGGGCATCGTCGTCATGCTCGTCGTCATCGTCGTGGTCGTGACCCTGGCGGTCGACATGTCGAGCGCCACCGCCGGGTCGCCGACGGTCGCGGGGCTCCCGCTCCTGTCCCTCTTCCTCGTCTCCGCCGCGAACTCCGGCGGGTCGCTGCACTGGGGCTGGTTCCTCGGGGGCGCCGGCCTCTGGCTCGCGATGGTCGTGCACCAGTCCGACCTCGACCTGCGGGGCTGGGCCACCTCGATC
Organism: Janibacter sp. LM; assembly: GCF_039631275.1. NCBI lineage: Bacteria > Bacillati > Actinomycetota > Actinomycetes > Micrococcales > Intrasporangiaceae > Janibacter > Janibacter sp. LM. The sequence goes on along the minus strand of NZ_JBDIVG010000001.1, from coordinate 321,970 downwards.
CCGCTCCTCGCTCAGGGCGACGGCCAGCAGTCCGCGACCCGCGCCCACCGCTGGCAGGCGGTCCGCCTCGGCGCGATCGCCATCGCCGGCGCCGTCGCCGTCACCACGGTCGTGCCGCACATGCCCACGCGCTTCGTGCTCGACGGGCTCGGTCGGCGCGGGACGGGCGTCGGCGACGGCACCGGCATCCGCCTGTCCACCCAGCTCGACCTCAAGCGCAGCCTCGAGTCGCCCAGCCAGGTCCCGGTCCTGCGCTACACGACCGACGACCCGACCCCGCAGCCGCTGCGGGTGGCGGTCGTGGAGGACTTCACCGACGGGTTCGGGCGGATGACCTCGCGCACCCGCCAGCCGCAGGAGGGCTTCGTCCCGCGCGATCCCCTGGCCGACCTGCCCGAGGGCGTCGCCCGCGACCGTCGCAATGTCATCGTCGAGGACAACAGCGTGTCCGCGCCGCAGCTGCCCCTGCCCGCGCTCGTCGACTCCGCCGACCTCGGCGGCATCGCGTGGTCGCTGGGGCGCGACGGCACCGCACGCGTGCAGCGCACCCCCGGCACCTACTCCGCGTCCTTCACCGAGCTCGACCCCCAGGACGAGGACTTCCCCGCGGGCAGCACCCAGCTCGCCGACCCCGTCGACCCGACGGCCTACCGGGACGAGTACCTCACCCTCGACCCCGGGTCCTCCGTCGAGATCACCGAGGTCGCCGACTCGTTGACGACGCCGGGCGAGAGCGAGATCCAGGCCGCCCGGGCGATCCAGGAGTACCTGCGCGGGCCCGATTTCGACTACGACCTGGAGCTCCCCCCTTCGCCCCCGGGCCGGGACCCGGTCGTGCACTTCCTGCGGACCAAGGTGGGCTACTGCCAGCAGTTCGCCACGACGATGACCCTGCTCGCCCGCGCCCGCGGCATCCCCGCGCGCGTCGTCGTCGGCTTCCTCCCCGGCTCCTCCCCCGACGGCCGGCAGCGGGTCGTGCGCGCCAGCGACGCCCACGCGTGGCCGGAGCTGTACTTCGAGGGCGTGGGCTGGGTGCGGTTCGAGCCGACGCCCGGGGCGCGCGCGGCCTCCGTCCCCGGCTACACGATCCAGACCTCCGAGACAGGCGACTCGACGGACAGCGCGACGTCCAGCTCGTCGACGACGAGCAGCTCGTCCGCCGCGGCCCAGCCCGGCGAGGAGGCGACGTCCGTCGACCCCACGGCGGTCGCGGACGAGGGCACCCCCCGGTGGGTGTGGTGGCTGCTCGGTCTCGCCGGACTCGCGCTGCTGCTCGCGATCGTGCCGGTCACGGCGCGGCTCTCCCGACGTCGCGGGCGCTCGCGCGCCGAGGACGACGCCGCCCGGGTCGAGCGGGAGTGGCAGGAGCTGGTCAGCCAGCTCGACGACCTCGGCATCCGGGCACCCGTGGGGTCCACCCCGCGGCAGGCCGGTGCCTGGCTCGGCCACCGCATGGCCCTCGAGCCACACGTGCAGGACCAGCTGGACCTCGTCGTGAGGACCCTGGAGACCGCGCGCTACGCCCCGGCCGGCAGCCAGCTGCCCGATGTGTCCCACGAGGTCGACGCGGTCGTCGGACGGGTCCGCTCCAGCCGTCAGCGCTCGGCCCAGGTGCGCTCGCTGCTGTGGCCCCAGGACGGCGTCGACACCTGGCGCGCGCTCGGCCGCGCCCTCTCGCGGCGCCTGACCCGGCGCCGCTGAGGGGGGGCGGTCAGTCGAGGTAGTCGCGCAGGACCTGCGAGCGGCTCGGGTGACGCAGCTTGCTCATGGTCTTGGACTCGATCTGGCGGATGCGCTCACGCGTCACGCCGTAGACCTTGCCGATCTCGTCGAGCGTCTTGGGCTGGCCGTCGGTCAGGCCGAAGCGCATGGAGACGACGCCGGCCTCCCGCTCGCTGAGCGTGTCCAGGACCGAGTGCAGCTGCTCCTGCAGGAGCGTGAAGCTCACGGCGTCGGCCGGTACGACCGCCTCGGAGTCCTCGATGAGGTCACCGAACTCGGAGTCACCGTCCTCGCCGAGCGGGGTGTGCAGCGAGATGGGCTCGCGACCGTACTTCTGGACCTCGACGACCTTCTCCGGCGTCATGTCCAGCTCCTTGGCCAGCTCCTCCGGGGTGGGCTCACGGCCCAGGTCCTGGAGCATCTGGCGCTGCACACGGGCGAGCTTGTTGATGACCTCGACCATGTGCACCGGGATGCGGATGGTGCGGGCCTGGTCGGCCATGGCGCGCGTGATGGCCTGGCGGATCCACCACGTCGCGTACGTCGAGAACTTGTAGCCCTTGGTGTAGTCGAACTTCTCGACCGCACGGATCAGGCCGAGGTTGCCCTCCTGGATGAGGTCGAGGAAGAGCATGCCGCGACCGGTGTAGCGCTTGGCGAGCGAGACGACGAGTCGCAGGTTGGCCTCGAGCAGGTGGTTCTTGGCGTTCTTGCCGTCCTGAGCGATCCACCACAGCTCGCGCTTGAACTTCATGTCGATCTTCTCGCCCGAGGCGAGCTTCTCCTCCGCGAACAGGCCGGCCTCGATGCGCTTGGCGAGCTCGACCTCCTGCTCGGCGTTGAGGAGGGCGACCTTGCCGATCTGCTTGAGGTAGTCCTTGACCGGGTCTGCGGTGGCACCGGCCGTCACGACCTGCTGCGCGGGAGCGTCGTCCTCGTCGTCGTTGCTGATCGTGAAACCGGACTTCTCGTCCTGCTCGGTCTCGGGCTTGGCCTTCGCCTGCGCCGGGTCCTCGCCGATGACCTCGTCCTCGTCGGGATCCGGCTCCTCGGCCGTGGTCGTCGTCGGGTTGGCGGCCTTGTTGGCGGCGGTCTTCTTCGCAGCGGTCTTCTTGGCGGCGGCCTTCTTCACCGGGGCCGCCGCGGCGGCCGCAGCCGCCTTGGGGGCGGCGGTCTTGGTGGTCGCCTTCTTCGCCGCGGTCTTCTTCACGGGCGCCGCGGTCTTCTTCACTGGCGTAGCGGCCTTCTTGGTCACCGCCTGCTTCGCGGGGGCCTTCTTCGCCGTCGTCTTCTTGGCGGACGTGGACTGTGGCACCTGAACCTCGATTCCTTGGTCGTCGAGCGCCCGCAGGACGACCCGCCCCCGGCTGGGGCTGATCTGCGCGTCGCCGAAGGCGGCCTGCAGCTCGTCACTGGTGATGGATCCGGTCGTGTGGCCCTTGCGGACCAGCTCCTGGAGCGATGGGTGCGAGAACTCCTTGGGGAGGGAGCCCTGCGCCCCGTCGGACCGTGGGGACACAGCAGTCACCAACAACCTTTCGTCACGGAAGAATCCGCCGGGACCTCCAAGGGGTGGCGTTCGTCCCTCGGGCTCCGACTCGCCCGGTCGCTGCGCGCTGGGCTCGTCACCATTATAAAACGCGGTGCGCCGAAATGCCGCAGCGGGCGCCCCGAAGGACGCCCGCTGGGTCGGTTGGTGCCGTGCGTGGCGGCTCAGCGCGCCTTGACGGCGAGCACGTCGCACGGCGCGTCGAGCAGCACCCGCTGGGCGTTGGAGCCGAGGATCAGCTTGCCGACCGGCGTGCGCTTGCGCAGGCCGATGATGATCAGGCTGGCGTCGGTCTCCTCGGCGACGACGATGAGGTCCTCGGCCGGCTCCTTGCCACGGACGAGCCCGCGGACCTCACCCTCGACGCCGGCCTCCTCGAGACGGGTCCGGACCTGTTTGAGGTCCTGCTCGTTCTTGCGTGCGATGTCGCCGCTCATCCCCACGCCCCCCCGGTCGGAGTGGATGACGACGAGCGGCTCCTTGCGCAGGTGGCACTCCTCGAAGGCCCGCTCGAGAGCGGCCTCGCCCTCCTTGGTGGACACATACCCCACGACGATCGTCATCGATGCTCCTCAACAGATACTCGGTTCCTGAATGACCTGTGCCAGACGCTACACCGGCGGCGCGTGACGTGTCTCACTCACACGCGGCCGTGTCCCCGGCGAGCACGCGGCGGAGCAGCCCGGCGACCTGGTCGACCTCGGTGAGGAACCCGTCGTGGCCCACCCGGGAGGAGATCGTCGTCAGCTGCGCCCGTGGGTGCAGTCGCGCGAGCTCCTCCGAGAGGCGGGGCGGGTAGAGACGGTCGGAGTCCACCGGCGCGAGGACCAGGCGACCGGCGAAGGGGGCGAGCGCCGCCTCGACCCCGCCGCGCCCGCGACCCAGGTCGTGCGAGTTCATCGCCTCGGAGAGCACCGCGTACGAGTTGGCGTCGAAGCGACGCGCGAGCTTGCCGCCGTGGTGGTCGAGGTAGCTCTCCACGGCATAGCGCGGACGACCGCACTCCCCCGCCGGCTCGTCCTGCTCCCGGCGACCGAAGCGCTCGTGCAGCTCGATCTCGCTGCGGTAGGTCACGTGGGCGATGCGGCGGGCGATGCCGAGACCGACCTCAGGACCCTGCGGGTGGTCGTAGTAGTCGCCGTCGGCGAACCAGGGGTCGTTGCGGATCGCGAGGATCTGGGCCTGGCTCCAGCCGATCTGCTCCGCAGTCGCGTAGCCGCTCGTGGCCAGAGCGATGGCGGTACCGACCCGGTCGGGGTGACCAGCCGCCCACTCGAGGGTGCGCATGCCGCCCATGGAGCCGCCGATGACCGTGTGCCAGCGCCCGATGCCCAGCGCGTCGGCGAGCGCCGCCTCTGCCGCGACCTGGTCGCGGATCGTCAGCCGGGGGAAGCGCCCACCCCACGGCCGACCGTCCGCTGCGAGCGTCCCGGGACCGGTGCTGCCCTGGCAGCCGCCGAGGACGTTGATCGCGACGACGAAGTACTCGTCGCTGTCCAGGGGGGCGCCGGACCCGATCAGGCCCGGCCACCACCCGTCGGTCGGGTGTCCCGGACCGGCCTGGCCCACGACGTGGCTGTCGCCGGTGAGGGCGTGCTCGACGAGGACCGCGTTGTCCCGGGCCGGGTCGAGCTCGCCCCAGGTCTCGTAGGCGAGCACCACGTCAGGCAGGCGTTCGCCGGACTCGAGCGTGAGGTCCCCGATGCGCAGGAAGTGCCGGTCCCCCGGCTCGTCGCCGTCGCGCCACAGCGCGGTGTTGCTGGGGGGTGTGGTGGTGACGCTCATCGACGGTGCTCCCGGGGTCTCGCCTTGCCGCACCACTGCGATGCGGCCCGGTCATCACCCGGGGCACCCCGTCGCGAGGAGGGTTGCCGGCCAGCAAGCCGGGGCTTGACGCTGGCACTCATGACCTGGCGACAACTCTAACCACAGCGGCCCCACGGGATCGAGTCCGGTCCGTTGTCCGGACTAGGCCGCGGGGTGGCGCCCGGCGCGCGCGTCGGGCCCGAGGTCCCAGGGCCGCAGCCCGGCGGACAGCAGGTCGAGCATGAGACCGGCGAGCCGGTAGCCGGGCTCGATCTGCAGCGCGCGCTCGAGGCAGCTGCCGGCGATCGTGCCGTCCCCCATCCACCACGCGATGTGCGCCGTGCAGGTGAGCAGCGGGGGCGTGAGCTCCTCGGGCACGAGCCGCCCGAGCTCGGCGACGCGGGCGCGGACCGCGAGGACGTCCTCCTGGTGGCGACCGACGTCGACGGCAGCATCGGGCACGGACCCGGCGTCCGGGTCCACGAGGGCCCACGGGCAGCGCGCCAGCGCCGTGCGGGCGTGCTCGACGAGGGGGTCGCCGAAGGTGGCGAAGGGCACGGCTCCGGGGCAGAGCCCGCCGAGGAGCGCGTCACGCCAGTCGACGTCCTGCAGCGACGCGGAGAGGACGAGGAGCTCTGCGTCGCTGAGCTCGGCGACCGGGGTCGCGTCGGCGGAGGGGTCGAGCAGCCGCGCCCAGGTCCGGGCCACCTGCTGGTGCGCGAACTCCTCCTCGAGCGGGTTCACGGCGAGCGCGACCCGACGGGCCCTGGCCTCGTCGCGCTCCGGCAGCACGGCGTCGACCAGGTGCGCACGGCTCGGCAGCGGGCAGACCCCTGCCTCGACGAAGGTGGCGACGGCGGGCACGTCCTCGGGTCGGGGCAGCGGGATGCCGAGGCGACGCCTGGCCCGGGGCCCGCCTGCGGGGTAGCAGCGCCCGTCGCGGACCACGAAGTGCTCCTGCACCCGCAGCCCGGCCTCGCCGGCGGCGGCGGTCATCGCCGCGCGGAGGTGGCGGGACTCCCCTTCGTCCTCCTCGAAGGCCATGAGCAGGACTGCGGTGGCCCCCTCCCGCACCGCGATGGCGATGGCGTGCTCCGCGACGGCCCGGCAGGCCGCGGGCTCGGGCACGAGGTCGTGCCGCTGCAGCAGGCCGAGCCGGCGGCCGCGCATCACGGTCAGGCAGAGGGAGGGGCCCGGGTGGTACCCGAGCTGGTACGGGAGGATGACGGCGAGCTCGGCGGCGTCGCGAGGTCTGGCGATGTGGTCCATGCCGACGAATCTGGCGCTTGCAGAGGGCGCCGGCAGCGACCGGGCGGATCCTGTGGAAACCCGGACGTCAGGCAGGTGGTCTGCGGACGGTCAGTCGCGCACGACGTGCGAGCGGACCGTCGGGCCGGGCTCCCACTGCTGCTGCGGCGGGGTCCACTGCTGGCGCCCGGACGCGCCTGCGGCCACCGCCTGCTCCCAGGCGATGAAGTCCTCGGTCTCCCGCACCAGGGTCGTGGCGACCCAGCCGATGACCATGACGTCGTCGAGCAGGCCGAGGGCGAGGAGGAGGCCCTCCGGGACCACGTCGATCGGCGAGACGACGTAGCCGACACCGGCGAGCAGGAGCATCAGGCGGCTGGACGACAGACCGGTGTACTGCCCCGCGCGGACCGCGCGGATCATCCGGGGGACGGCGCGCAGGCGGGTCCAGAGGCTGGGCCCGCCTGGTCGCGCCGCGCTGCGGACGGCGGAGGCGAGGTGGGTGGCGTTGCGGACGCGGCTGGTCGTGGCCATGTCGGTCTCCTGACGCTCAGGCGTGCCCGGTCCGGGCGCGCTCCGCTGGATCCAACGTAGCGCGCCCGGTCCGGATTCCCTCAGGAGCTCGGCGTCACTCCCGTGCGCCGACCGACTCCCGGGGAGCGCCCTGGGTGAGCTGGCCGTCGGCACGCAGCTCCCAGAACTGCGCACCCTCGATCCCGAGCTCACGCGGGTCGAACTGCGGGTCGATGCCCCGGGCCTTCTGCGCGCGGTAGTCCTTGAGGGCCTTCAGGGCCGGGACCTGGAGCAGCAGGATGCCCAGGATGTTGAGCCAGGCCATCGTGCCGACACCGATGTCGCCGAGGCCCCACGCGGAGCCGGCCGTCGTCGTCGCCCCGTAGGCGGCAGAGACGAGGATCAACCCCTGCAGCGCCCGGATCATCCCGCGGCGCACGGTGGCGCTGCGGATCTTGCGGGTGAGGTAGGCGAGGTTGACCTCGGCCATGTAGTAGTACGCGACCATCGTCGTGAAGGCGAAGAAGACGAGCGCCAGGGCCACGAAGCTCGAGCCGATACCGGGCGCGAAGCTGTCCAGGCCCGCCTGCACGAAGCCCGGGCCGGGCTCGACGTCGGTCCCGATCGCTCCCTCGTAGAGCGTCGGTCCGGGGTAGCTCTCGCCCCTGAAGACCGAGTACATGTCGGTCGAGATGATGATGAAGGCCGTCGCGGTGCACACGAAGAGGGTGTCGATGTAGACGGCGAAGGCCTGGACGAAGCCCTGCTTCGCCGGGTGCGAGACCTCGGCGGCGGCGGCGTGGTGCGGGCCGGTGCCCTGGCCCGCCTCGTTGGAGTAGATGCCGCGCTGGACGCCCCACTTGACCGCCTGGCCGATGATCGCGCCGTAGACCGCGTGGCCGCCGAAGGCACCCGAGAAGATCTCGCTGAAGACGTGACCGATCTGGTCGGCGTTGACGAAGAAGACGACGAGGGCGAAGAGGATGTAGAGGATCGCCATCGGCGGCACGACGAAGGCGGCGAAGGTCGCGATGCGCTTGACGCCGCCGATGACGATGAAGGCCAGCGCGATGACGATGCCGATGGCCGTCACCCACGTCGGGACGCCCCACGCTGCATCGAGCGCCGAGGACATGCCGTTGGCCTGCACGCCGGGCAGGAAGAAGCTCATGGCGAAGACGGTGACGACGGCGAAGGTGACCGCGTAGACGAGCGAGAGCGTGCGCCACCGGTGGGCGTAGGCCTTCTCGAAGTAGTACGCCGGACCACCCCGGTACTCACCGGTGTCGGGGTCCTTCTCCTTGTAGATCTGGCCGAGGGTGCACTCGATGAAGGAGGTCGCCGCACCGAGGAAGGCGACCGTCCACATCCAGAAGACGGCACCCGGGCCGCCGAAGGCGATGGCGGTGGCGACGCCACCGATGTTGCCCATGCCGACGCGGTTGGCGAGGGACATCATCAGCGACTGGAAGGACGAGGTCCCGTCAACCGAGTCCTCTCCCTCCCGCAGCTGCTTGACCATGTCCGGGATCCCGAGGACCTGGACGAGGCGGGTGCGGATGGTGAAGTACAGGCCGGCCACGAGGCAGAGCCCGACGAGCGGGATCGACCAGATGAAGCCGTTGGCGCCGTCCACGAGTTCGGCGAAGGACATGGGGGCAACTCTCCGTTGAGCGGGTCAGGGGCCCGGCGGACGATACCGCCGGGCCCCCTGCGCGCGCACCTCGAGGTCGGTCAGCCGCGCGGCGGGAACTCCGTGCGCACGTGCTGGGCCAGCTGACGCATCAGCCACACGTCCATGCCGGCGCCGACGCCACCGCCGACGAGGGGGACCATCTTGCCGAAGCGCGAGAAGACGCCCTTGCCGGCCCGCGAGAGGATGCGGAAGCCGACGGCCTTGTTGACGACCATGAGCGCCGGTCCGGGCAGTCGCTGCGCGGCCAGGCCGGCGAGGCGCCCGGTCGGCGCGACCATGCCGGCCTTGGCGAGCAGGTCCTGCGCGTCGGCACCGACCAGGCTGAGCAGGACGGCCGAGCGGATCTCGGGCTGGGTCAGGTCGTAGCCGCGCACCCTGGCCACGGCCGCGGACATGCGGGTGGCGAGGACGTAGAAGCCGAAGATGTTGGCCGGCAGGGCGACCCACATCGTCGCGAACCCGCCGAGGTTGGTGAGGAAGCCGCTGGCGGCAGCCAGCTTGAGCGTGTCGCCGACGATCTCGTCGACGGCCTTGTCGGCGTCACCGCCGTGCTCGGCCAGGGCCCGGTCGGCGACCGTGGCGGCGGAGTCGAAGGGCCCGCGTCCGTCGATGCCGGTGTCGAGCAGGTTCTCGACGAGCTTGAGGGTCGAGCCGCCCAGCGCGTCCTGGCTCGCGGGGTCGTGCGCCTGCTCGATCGCGGTGCGGGTGTCCTTGACCTTGGTGCGGCCGAGGCCCAGGCGGTCGGAGATGAATCCCATGTGACGTCCTCTCTGCGGGTGCAGCGGTGGTCTGTCCTGGGCCGATCCTGTCATGCCGCGGGTAGCCTCACGCCTCGTGGGAGCGGAGCAGCCGGGAGCGCTCGTCGTCGGGGTCGACGGCGTGGGCGCCGTGCTGCCCCCGGACGGCCCGGCGGTGCTCGCGAGGGACCTCCCTTCGCTCGTGGCGGCGCTCTCCCCCGGCACGCGCTGGGTCACGTGGTCGGCCAGGTCGGTCGCCCCGCTCGTCGCCGCCGGTGCCGAGCTGGACCGCACGTGGGACCTCGCCGAGGTCCACCGCCTCGCGCACGGCGGGTGGGCTGCCGGGCCCGAGCGGGTGTGGGCCGCGGCGCACGGGTTGGACCCGCAGGCGGCACCGAGCGCGCCGACGGGAGACCTCTTCGACCTCCTCGCCGACGAGGTGCCTGCGGAGCAGCTCGTCCTCGACGACGGGTACCTGCGCGCCGACGCGGTCACGGGCGCCTGGCTCACGACGCCGGAGCGCTGCGCGGCCTTCGCCGAGGCGGCCCGGCGGGTCGCCGCGATCCAGCGCGAAGGGATGGCCTCCCGTGGCCCTCGTGCCCTCGCCACCGCGCACGCCGAGTCGGCCGCGGCGGTGCTGTGCGTCGAGCTCGAGCTCGACGGCCTGCCGATCGACCGGGAGACGGCCCGACGGCTCGTGACGGACGCTGCCGGCCCGGAGCCGCAGACCCTCGAGGAGGAGCTCGCCGCCCGCACGAGACGCGACGCGCCGGTCCTCGCGGCCGTCCCGGGCACCGGGTCGGTCGACCTGCGCAACCCGGCCCAGGTCAAGGCGCTGCTCGCCCGCGCAGGGATCGACGTCCCCTCGACCCGCAAGTGGGTCCTCGAGGCACACGCGGCCACCCACCCGGTCGTGCCCGCGCTGCTCGAGTGGCGCAGGCGTGAGCGCATCGCGACGACCTACGGGTGGCGGTGGCTGCGCGAGCACGTCGGTCCGGACGACCGGCTGCGGGGCGCGTGGGCGGCGTGCGACGGCGCGGCCGGGCGGATGACCGCCCAGGCCGGCCTGCACAACCTGCCCGCCGAGCTGCGCCCGGCGGTGGTCGCGGCACCGGGTCACGTCTTCGTCCGCGCGGACCTCGGACAGGTCGAGCCGCGCGTCCTCGCGGCGGTCTCGCGGGACGAGGCCTTCGCTGCGGCGACGCGCGCCGCGGACCTCTACGCCCCCGTCGCCGAGCGGCTCGGGGTGGAGCGCCCGGTCGCCAAGGTCGCCGTGCTGGCCGCGATGTACGGGCAGCGGTCCGGGCCGGCCGCCGAGGCGCTCAAGGGGCTCGAGCGCGAGTACCCCGTCGCGATGGCGCACCTGCAGCGTGCCCAGGAGCGGGGGCGGCGGGGTGAGCCGGTGCGCACGTACGGGGGGCGCCTCGTGCGCACGGACCTCGGCGGGGGCGGCGACGACGTCGAGGGCCTCACCGGCGCCCGTGGCCGGTTCGCCCGCAACGCGGTGATCCAGGGCTCGGCAGCCGAGCTGTTCAAGGCGTGGGCGGCCACGGTGCGCGTGGCCGCGCGCCCCCTCGGCGGCCGGATCGTGCTCTGCCTGCACGACGAGCTGCTCGTGCACGTGCCGCAGGAGCACGCGGACGCCGCCGCGGCCGCGGTCGACGCCGCCCTCACCGACGCCGCCCGGCGATGGCTGGGCGGTGAGCAGGTGCGCTTCGTCGCCGACACCTCCGTGGTGCGGCGCTGGTCCGACGCGAAGGGCTAGTCGGCGTCGTCGACGGTGCGCAGGAAGTCCTCGAACTCCGCGCCCAGCTCGTCCGCGGAGGGCAGGTCCTGCCCCTCGCCCGCGAGCAGGCTCGGCCGCTCGAGACCGCGCAGGTGGACGTCGTACTGGCGCTCCAGCGCCTGCACGGCCTCCTTGACCTCGTCGTTCTCGTCGATCTCGCGCTCGATCTGCATCAGGCCCTCGCGGGCGGCCTCGGCGAGGGCGTCGTTGGGCAGGTTGAGCCTGGTGCAGTCGACGATCGCGTTGAGCGCGGTGAGCGCGCCGTCGTGGAAGGTCGACTGGGCGAGGTAGTGCGGCACGTGGATGCTGAAGCCGACAGCGTCGCGCGAGGACTCCCCCAGCCTCATCTCGAGGAGCGCCGCGAGGGACGCGGGGACCTGCACGGTGCCGAAGACCGGCTTGTGGTCACCGATGAGCCGCTCGTCGGAGCCGTGGACGGTCATGCCGACCGGGCGGCTGTGCGGCACGGCCATCGGGATGCCGTGCGCGTGGACGACGAGCGAGATGCCGATCTCGTCCATGAGCGAGGTGACCGCCTCGACGACGGCCTCCCAGCGGTAGTCCGGCTCGGGCCCGGTGAGGAGGTAGTAGGTCTGCCCGTCCCGGTCGGTGAGGTGGTAGAGCAGGAGCGTCGGGTCGGCGTAGTCGGTGTACCGGTTGGCGTCGAAGGTGATGACGGGACGCCGGCTGCGGTAGTCGATGAGCGAGTCCACGTCGAAGGAGGCCACGACGGTCGGGCTGCTCGCCTCGAGCAGGTGGTCCACGAGCAGGCGCTGGGCCATGCCGGCGTCGAAGAAGCCGTCGAAGGCCACGATCATCGGCCCCGGCTGGAGCAGCGCGGGGTCGGCGTCGACCTCGTAGCGGTAGAGGCGCTCGGTCACGTCAGATCCTCTCGATCATCACGGATCACCCAGGCGGTGAAGCACTCATTGTGGCAACGGTCGTGGCGCGCCCACCATTCCCCCCTCGATCAGACCTCGATCGCGGCGATGGCCGAGCGGACCCGCTTGGCCGAGACCGAGCGTGCGGTGCCGATCGACTGCGCGAAGAGGGAGATGCGCAGCTCCTCGATCATCCACCCGATGTCCACGACGTCGCGGGAGCGACGGCGCAGCGGCGGGAGCGCGTCGAGCAGGTCGGCGTAGGCGGCCTCGACCGCGTCGATGCTCTCCTGGTGGGTGGCGTCGCGGCGGGGGTTCTCCGCGGCGCGCTCCAGGCGGAGGGAGATCCCGCGCAGGTAGCGCCGCAGGTCCGGCAGGCGCTCCAGGCCGGTGTCGGCGATGAACCCCGGACGGACGAGGCCGTCGAGCTGGGCGCGCACGTCGGCGACGGTGCTCGCGAGGACCGGAGCGGTCAGGCGAGCGAGCAGGGCCGTGATCTCGCTGCGCTGGGCGAGGACGGGCTCGACCTCGGAGACGGCCGTGAGCACGCGCTGCGCGACGTGGGTGCGGGTGGCGGCGAGCGCCTCCTCGAAGGCGGCGCGCGAGCGCACCGGTCCGCGCACGTGCTGGGCGACGATGTCGTCGACGGCCGCGGCCAGGGCGTCGTCGAGGAGCTTCGGGACCGACCCGTGCGGGTTGTCGGCGAGCGCGAGCTTCTGCGCGTTGGTGAGGCGTGCGAGCACGCGCTTCCACGGCGGGGTCGTGCCGAGCAGGAGCAGGCGACGCACGCCCGCGCGGTGGGCGGCGACGGCCTGCTGCTCGTCCGGGAGCACCCGGATGGCGACGGTGCTCCCTTCGTCCACGAGCGCCGGGTACCCGATGACGGTGTGCTTGCCGGTCCTGGTCGTGAAGGTGCCCGGGAGCTCGTCCAGGTCCCACGTCGTCAGGCCGGTCCGCTCGATGGAGGCCCCGGCACGCGACATGCCCTGCTGGACGTGCCCGGCGAGGCTCCCCCGCAGGGCCTCGAGGTCCTTGCCGCGACCGAGCCGGCGGCGCCGGCCGTCCTCGACGGCGAAGGTGACCCGCAGGTGGTCGGGGACCTTGGCCCAGTCCCACTCCCCCTCCTCGATGCGGATCCCGCCGCGGCGCCCGAGGACGGTCGACAGCTGCGAGGTGATCGACGTGCCGGCGTCGGGGTCCAGCTCGGCGAGGGCCGCGCGGGCGTGGTCGGGGGCGGGCACGAGGTGACGCCGGGTGGCCTTGGGCAGGGACTTGATGAGCGCGGTGACGAGGTCGGCGCGCAGGCCGGGGACCTGCCAGTCGAAGCCACCGGCGGTGAGCCGGTTGAGCACGGCGACGGGCACGTGGACGGTGACGCCGTCGTCCTCGGTGCCGGGCTCGAACTGGTAGCTCACGGCGAGCTCGAGCCCGTCGGTGCGCCAGCGGCGCGGGTAGTCGCGCCCGCTCACCGCTTCAGCGTCCTCGCGGGTCAGCAGCTCCTCGGTGAGGGTCAGCAGGTCGGGCTGCTCGCGGCGCGCCGTCTTCCACCAGGCATCGAAGTGCGCGCCCGAGACGACGTCCGCGGGGATGCGCTCGTCGTAGAAGGCGAGGACGTCCTCGTCGTCGACGAGCAGGTCCCGGCGTCGGGCGCGCTCCTCGAGCTGCTCGAGCCGACGGGTGAGCTTGCGGTTGGCGGCGAGGAACTCGTGCCGCGCGTCCCACTCCCCCTCGACGAGCGCGTGCCGGATGAACAGCTCGCGGCTCACGACCGGGTCGATCCTGCCGTAGGAGACCGGCCGCCCGACGACGAGCGGCACGCCGAAGAGGGTGACCCGCTCCGTCGCCATGACGCTCGCGGCCTTCTTGGACCAGCGCGGCTCGGAGTAGGTGCGCTTGACCAGGTGCGCGCCCGCGCGCTCTGCCCACACCGGGTCGATGCGGGCGGACGAGCGAGCCCACAGCCGACTCGTCTCGACGAGCTCGCCGGCCATGACGAAGGGGGGTTGCCGCTTGAAGTTCGTCGTGCCGGGCTGGATGGAGAACCGGGCACCGCGGGCACCCAGGTAGTCGCGCTTCTCCTCGTCGCGCAGCCCGATGTGGCTGAGCAGGCCGGTGAGCAGGGCCTGGTGGATGCGGTCCCAGTCCGGCTCGGCGTCCTCTGCTGCCGTGCGCTGCCGGGTGTCGAGGCGCTGCTGCTTGGCGGCGCGCACGAGCTGGGAGTGCAGGTCCTGCCACTCCCGGATCCGCAGGAAGTGCAGGTACTCGCGCTTGCACATCCTGCGGAAGGCGCTGCCGGACAAGGACTTCTGCTGCTCCTTGAGGTAGACCCACAGGTTCCACCAGCTGGCGAAGTCCGAGCCCTCCCTGCGGAACCGCGCGTGCTGCTGGTCCGCCTGCGCGCGCTGCTCCGTCGGCCGCTCGCGCGGGTCCTGGATCGACATCGCGGCGACGATGACGAGGACCTCGGTCGTGCAGCCGAGCCGGTCGGCCTCGATGAGCATGCGGCCGAGCCTCGGGTCGACGGGCAGCCGGGCGAGGGTCCTGCCCTCGGGGGTGAGGCGACGACCACCGCCGCGTCGTCCCCCCTTCGCCTGCTGGGCCTCGCGCGCGGCCGCGGTCTCCGTGTCGAAGGCCTGCAGCTCCTGCAGCAGCCGGACGCCGTCGGTGATCTGGCGGGAGTCCGGCGGCTCGATGAAGGGGAAGCGCGCGACGTCGCCGAGGCCGAGCGAGGTCATCTCGAGGATGACGCTGGCGAGGTTGGTCCGCAGGATCTCGGGGTCGGTGAACTCGGGCCGCGACTCGAAGTCCTCCTCCGAGTACAGGCGGATGCACACGCCCTCGGCGACGCGACCGCAGCGGCCGGCGCGCTGGTTGGCCGAGGCCTGCGAGACGCGCTCGATGGGCAGGCGCTGCACCTTGGTCCGCTGGCTGTAGCGGGAGATGCGCGCGGTGCCGGTGTCGATGACGTAGCGGATGCCGGGGACGGTCAGCGAGGTCTCGGCGACGTTGGTGGACAGCACGACCCGGCGGCCGCGGTGCGGTGCGAAGACGCGGTGCTGCTCGGCCGCGGACAGGCGCGCGTAGAGCGGGATGACCTCGGTGTCCGGGAGGTCCATCGACGTCAGCGCGTCCTGCGCGTCGCGGATCTCGCGCTCACCGGAGAGGAAGACCAGGACGTCCCGGACATCGGGCGCCGTGCTCGTCGACTCGGTCCACAGCTCCTCGACCGCGCGGCAGATGCCGGTGACCTGGTCCCCGTCCCCGTCGTCTGCCTCGTCGTCGCCCAGCGGGCGGTAGCGGACCTCGACGGGGTAGGTGCGGCCGGAGACCTCGATGATCGGGGCGGGCTCGCCCGCGGCGTCACCGAAGTGCTGGGCGAAGCGCTCCGGGTCGATCGTCGCGGAGGTGATGATGACCTTGAGGTCGGGACGCCGGGGCAGCAGCTGCTTGAGGTAGCCGAGGATGAAGTCGATGTTGAGCGAACGCTCGTGGGCCTCGTCGATGATGATCGTGTCGTAGCGGCGCAGGTCCCGGTCGCGCTGCATCTCGTTGAGCAGGATGCCGTCGGTCATGACCTTGACCGCGGTCTGGTCGCTGCTGTGGTCGGCGAAGCGCACCTGGTAGCCGACGAGCCCGCCGAGCTCGACCTGCATCTCCTCGGCGATCCGCTCGGCGACGGAGCGCGCGGCGATCCGCCGGGGCTGGGTGTGCCCGATCTGCCCGGTCGTGCCGCGCCCGATCTCCAGGGCGATCTTGGGCAGCTGGGTCGTCTTGCCGGAGCCGGTCTCCCCCGCGACGATGACGACCTGGTGCTCGCGCATCGCCTCGGCGATGTCGTCCTTGCGGGCGACGACCGGCAGGTCCTCGTTGTAGTGCAGCTCCTCCGCGGGGACGGCGTCGCGAAGGGTGGTGGGCATGGGGTTCAGGATATCCGCGCCCTCAGAAGTCGATCGTCGTGGTCGGCCCGACCGGTGTGCGCAGCGCGGCGTCGAGCTCGGCCACCGCGCCGGGACGCTGCTGCGTGACGTAGCCGGCCGCGTGTCGTGCGCCGAGCGTCTGGCCGCCGAGCCAGACGGCCCCGAGGTCGCCGATGCCCAGGGTGACCTCGGCCGGCTCGTCGGTCCGGGTGAGTGCGCCGACGCCGTCGCGGGCGGTCCAGCGCCAGGTGCCGGCCGTGTCCTCGAGGACGTCGTCGTGCACCAGCACGACGACGTCGAGGTCCGCGGCGTGACCACGCTCGGCGACCGCGGTCGGCAGGTCGACGAGGCGCAACCACAGGCTGTCGCTCAGACCACCGCCACCGATGGAGCGGTGCGAGGGCAGCCACAGCGCCAGGGCGTCGTCGGGGTGACCCAGTACTCCGTGCTGCCCATGAGGTCGATCGTCGTCAGCCGCTCGGCGAGCGCCAGCCGCGCACCGGGGTCGACGGAGATGAGGAAGAAGACCCCGACCTCGCCCCGCGGCTGCCCGTCGGACCACGTGGGGCTGCGGTGGAAGTACGCGCACCCGACGTCGCGGCCCTCGCGGGTCGCCCACAGCAGCCGGGCCGGCTCCCGGTCGCCGCGGCTCTCCGGGACGTCGCGCAGGATCCGCTCGCAGTCCTCGAGGCTGCGCACGACCTGCCCCGGCGCCTGCTCGCCGTCGCGTCCGCCTGCGCGCGCACGGCAGCGGGCGCGGTGAAGGTCGTGCCGGCCGCGAAGCGCGAGCGCAGCGCCGAGCTCGCGACGCCGTACCCGAAGCGGCCGTAGATCGTCTCCTGCGTCAGGCCCTCGGCAGGACGAAGGGAGGCGCCCCCCTTCGCCGGGACCGAGAGCTCGACGTCCCAGGACCCGGCGATGCCGACGACCTCCCCGTCGCGGGTGGCGACGAAGCCGGCCCGTCGAGGACGAGCGCAGCGGCTGCGTCGTCGTCGGGGTCGATCCGGGTGACGTGGATGTCGGAGGCCATGCCGCCACGCTCGCACCCCGGCGAAGGGGGTGCAACGCACTTTTCTCGGCTACGGCACCGGTGAGGTGATCGGTCGCGACGTGATGCCCTCCACGCGGGACTCTCGCCGCCGGCGCTCGGTCTCCTGCCGTCGCTCCTCGGCCTCCTCCCGCGCCCGGCGCTCGCGCCGGGCCTCGTCGGACTCGGTCGCGGCGCCGACCTTGTCCGCGGCCGACTGGACCGAGCTCACCTGCGCCGTGGTCTTGTTGGTGACCTTGACCGAGTACTTGAGCGCATACCCGCTCCTTCGCACGCGCCCGGCGCCGGCCACGGCCGACCAGTCGGTGACCATGTCGTCCACGAGCCGGATGCCGGTCTTGTCGGCGAGGGTGTCCGTCACCTTGTGCTTCGCCCGGACCTTGCCCGTGGCGACCTGGTGCTGCGCCCAGATCCTCGTGTTGGTCGCGAGCCGTCGATGGGCGATGGGGTTGGTCGACCTGTCGGCGGCCCTGATGCCCTTGAGCTCGTCGGCCCGGCGGCTGGCCCGGGTCGCGTCCCTGGCCTCGATGCGCCGACTGCCGGGCACGAGGATGTCGGCCGCCGTGAGCACCGTCGTCAGGCCGACGTCCCGGTAGCTGCCCTCCCCGTACACGGCGCGGCGCCCCAGCCTGCCCAGCGGGTCGGCTGCCGTGACGACGGCCGCAGGCTTGCCCCAGGGCGTGAGGTCGACGACGTCGTTGTTGAACAGGCGGCTCCGGCCCGTGCGGCTCGCCATCTCGAAACCGTTGTACCCCTTCTCGTCGGAGAGCTCGGACCCCACCGCGGCCAGGCTCGTCGCCATGGTCCGCTCGTCGGCGCTCGCCTCCTCCGCCTCGCGCTCGAAGCCCCTCTTGTTCATCTCCCGCGAGTTGGCGGCGGCCCGGTACTCCCGATCGACGATGGCGTACTCGGGGTCCTGCGGGGTCAGCGTCGCGAGCTTCGCCTTGCGCTCCTCCGAGATGCGGACGTTCTCCTCGTACCGTCCACGGAGTCGCTCGAGGGTGGCCTGGCTCTCCTCGAGCCGGTCCGCGTAGGGACGGATGATCCGCTCGGTGTCCGCGAGGCGGTTGGCGATCGCGAAGAGGTCATCCGGGGTGCTGCCCACCTCGTCCTCGAAGATCGTCCCCGAGCACGATTCCCACACCCCCTTCGTCGAGACCATGCGCAGCATCTCGGCCACGGTGTGGATGTTGGCGGCGACCGTCCGCAGCTCGTCCGCCTCGGCCCGGATCGTGCTGGGGTCGCCCTCCTCGATGGTCCCGGGGTCGTGGAGCGCCATCAGAGGATCCCTTGGTTGCGCCGGTCGACGAGGTCCTCGGTGAGCACGTACCAGGACCCCGCGTCCCGGGCCAGCCGCGCCAGCTCGCGCAGCTGCTTGCCCACCCTGATCCGCTCCCGCTCGAAGTCCCCGATCGCCGCCTCGTACGCGTCGGTGCCGTACCAGCTCGGGAACCCGAAGGTCTCGACGGCCTCGTTGTTGGCCTTGGCCGCCTTCTCCTCGAGGAAGTCGGCGATGGCCTTGAGCTGGCGACCGAGGCCCTCGATGCCCTCGCTGTCGATGGAGATGCGTTCCTGTCCGCCCATGCACCCACGCTAGGGAAGAACGCCGAGGGGCCCGTGGAGTTCTCCACAGGCCCCTCGGGGTGGTCGTCAGGCCTTCGCGGCGGCGAAGCCCTGCTCGAGGTCGGCGACGATGTCCTCGATCGCCTCGAGGCCCACTGCGAGGCGCACGAGGCCGGGGGTGACGCCAGCGGCGAGCCGGTCCTCGTCGGGGCCCTGCGAGTGGGTCGTCGACGCGGGGTGGATGACGAGCGAGCGCACGTCACCGATGTTGGCCAGGTGGCTGTGCAGGCTCAGGCCCTCGACGAACTTCTTGCCCGCCTCGAGGCCGCCGGAGATCTCGAAGGAGATGACGGCGCCGGCACCCTGGGGCGTGTACCGCTGCGCGAGCTCGTGGCTGGGGCTGCTCGGCAGCGAGGCCCACGTGACCTTGTCGACCTGCGCGTGCTGACCGAGGAACTCGGCGACCTTGGCCGTGTTGGCCAGGTGCCGCTCCATGCGCAGGCTGAGCGTCTCGATGCCCTGCCCGATGAGGAAGGCGTTGAAGGGGGAGATCGCCGGGCCGATGTCGCGCAGCAGCTGCACCCGGGCCTTGAGGATGAAGGAGAGGTTGGCACCCATGGCACCGTCCACGCCGAGGTCCGGGCCGAAGCGCAGCCCGTGGTAGCTCGGGTCGGGCTGGTTGTAGTTGGGGAACTTCTCCGGGTCCGCCGCGTAGTCGAACCGGCCGGCGTCGACGATCACGCCGGCGATCGCGGTGCCGTGGCCGCCGAGGTACTTCGTCGCGGAGTGCACGACGACGTCCGCACCGTGCTCGATCGGACGGAGCACGTAGGGCGTCGCGATCGTGTTGTCCACGACGAGCGGCACGCCGGCCGCGTGCGCGACCTCGGAGATGCCGGCGATGTCCAGGACGATGTCCTTGGGGTTGCCGATGGTCTCGCCGAAGAAGGCCTTGGTGTTGGGCTTGACCGCCGCGCGCCACTGCTCGAGGTCGCTCGGGTCATCGACGAAGCTCACCTCGATGCCGAACTTCGGCAGGGTGAACTTCAGCAGGTTGATCGTGCCGCCGTAGAGGGCGGTGCTGGCGACGATGTGGTCACCGGCCTCGGCGAGGTTGACCAGGGCCAGGTGCGTCGCGGACATGCCGGAGGCGGTGAGGAGCGCGCCCACGCCGCCCTCGAGGGCCGCGATCTTCTGCTCCACCGCGTCCTGCGTGGGGTTCATGATCCGCGTGTAGATGTTGCCGAGCTCCTTGAGCGCGAACAGGTTCGCCGCGTGCTCGGTGTCCTTGAACTGGTAGGAGGTCGTCAGGTGGATCGGCAGTGCCCGCGAACCCGTGGTCGGGTCGGGCGCCTGGCCGGCGTGGATCTGCTTCGTCTCGAAGTTCCACGTGGACGGGTCGCTCATGAGTTTTGCTCCTGATCGTGCGCGCTTGACCGTGGCGGTCGCCACGGACCAGGTCGTCTCCCGGGGCACCCCACCGCGGATGGAGGGTTGCCGGCCAGCGAGCCGGGGCCTGGCGCTGGCACTCAAGACCTACCCGGAGACTAGGAGGGTGACCAGCATCTGGTCAGGCCCGTCTCACGCGGTGGACCCACCACAGGCCGACGAAGGGGAGGACGAGCGGCAGGAACCCGTACCCGGACCCGAAGTGCGACCAGACGGTCTTGTCCGGGAAGAGGTCCGGCAGGACGTACGACAGCGTGCCCACGGTGAGCACGCCGACGGCCTCGACGAGGATCGCCCCGGTCGCGACCCGCGCGCCGGTGGTTCCCCCCTTCGCCAGGGCCACGGTCGCGACGACGTAGACCACGGCCGCGAGCGCCGAGAGCGCGTACGCCAGCGGCGCCCGGTCGAGGTACTGGGTGACCTGCAGGACCGAGCGGCCGGTCGCGGCGAGCGCGAGCACGGCGTAGACGGCGACGACGACCCGACCCGGCCCGGTGCCCGTGCGCAGCTCAGGCGGAGCCATGGGTCTGCCAGATCTGCAGGATGCGGTAGGTCATGACACCGACGGTGAAGGCACCGGCGAGGACGACCCCCATGGCCCACCGGGTCTTCTCCTTCAGGGCGATGAAGACGACGATCGGGGGCAGTATCGGCAGGGTGAGGGCGTAGGCGAGCATCGTCGCCCCCTCCCCCTCCCCCTCGACCTGCCCCATCGCGATCGCGGACCCGACGACGAGAGCGAGCAGGAGCAGCTCGACGACGGCGGTCGTGAGCAGCATGAGGTCGTCGACGAGCCGGTCGATGATCAGGTAGGCCAGGGCCAGGACGCCGAGCACGCCGACCGCGACGAGCACGAGAGTGGTCAGCGGCACAAGCACGGCGGCAAGCGTACGCGGCCCCGCTGCTGGCACGATCACGGCATGAGCGCGCCACGCCCCGGAGCCCACGACCTGCTCGCCGCCGTCGTCGATGCCGGCAGCTTCGTCTCCTGGGACGAGCCGATCGACCGCTCCGGCCTGAGCGACGGCTACCTCGCGACCCTGGAGGCGGCAGCCGCTCGGTCCGGCACCGACGAGTCGGTGGTCACCGGCCGGGCGAGCATCCGCGGGCACGAGGTCGCGCTCGTCGTCGGCGAGTTCCGGTTCCTCGGCGGCTCGATCGGGCGCGCGGCCGCCGGGCGCCTCGTCGCGGCGGTGCGCCGGGCGACGACCGAGCGCCTCCCCCTCGTCGCGGCGACGGCGAGCGGCGGCACCCGGATGCAGGAGGGCACGCCCGCCTTCATGACGATGGTCGACATCTCGGCGGCCGTCGTCGCGCACAAGGCCGCCGGCCTGCCCTACCTCGTCTACCTGCGGCACCCGACGACCGGCGGGGTCTTCGCGTCGTGGGGCTCGCTCGGCCACATGACCATCGCCGAGCCGGGCGCGCTCATCGGCTTCCTCGGC
Source organism: Janibacter sp. LM (assembly GCF_039631275.1). Lineage (NCBI taxonomy): Bacteria > Bacillati > Actinomycetota > Actinomycetes > Micrococcales > Intrasporangiaceae > Janibacter > Janibacter sp. LM. The sequence continues at coordinate 300,610 of NZ_JBDIVG010000001.1, read as the reverse complement.
CCGGTCGTCTACGAGACGCTGAACGGCGTCCCCTTCCCCTCCGGCGTGCAGGTCGCCGAGAACCTCGTCGACAAGGGCATCGTCGACGCGGTCGTGCCGACCGCCGGGCTCGCCGACATCGCCGCCCGCGCGCTGACGCTGCTCTCCGCCACGACCGGGGGCCACGCCCGCTCACCCGCGGCGGAGGACGGCGCGCCGGTCCGGCGGATCGCCCCCTTCGTCTCCCGGCCGGAGCCGAGCGAGGAGGAGATCGCGCGGCTGTGGACCGCCATCGAGACGACGCGAAGGGGGGACCGCCCCGGCGTCCGAGAGCTGCTGCGGTACGCCGCGGACGACGTCATCCCGCTCAACGGCACCGGCTACGGCGAGTCGGACAAGGGCGTGATGCTCGCGCTGGCGAGCTTCGGCGGGCGGTCGTGCGTCCTCGTCGGCCAGGACCGCCGCTACCAGGTCTCGGAGTCGATGGGTCCGGCCGCCCTGCGCGAGGCGCGCCGCGGCATGCGGATGGCGACCGAGCTCGGTCTGCCCCTCGTCACCGTCATCGACACCCCCGGCGCCGACCTCTCCCCGCGTGCCGAGGAGGGGGCCCTGGCCGGCGAGATCGCCCGGTGCATCTCCGACATGACGGCCCTCACCGTGCCGAGCGTGTCGGTGCTGCTCGGCGAGGGCACCGGCGGCGGCGCGCTCGCGCTGCTGCCCGCGCGACGGGTCGTCGCCGCGGGCAATGCCTGGCTCTCCCCGCTGCCACCCGAGGGCGCGAGCGCCATCGTCTTCAAGGACACCGAGCACGCCCCCCTCCTCGCCGCCCGCCAACGCGTCGGCGCGCCGCAGATGCACCAGGACGGGCTCGTCGATGTCCTCGTCCCCGAGGAACCGGCGGCGCACGTCGACCCGCAGGCGTTCGCCCGCGCGATCGGCGCGGCGGTCGCTGCGCAGGTCGAGGCGCAGCTGTGACGGTGGGTGGGCGACCTGAAGTCTGGGCGTGTCGTACTGCAGTTCGTCATCAGGTGCGACAACAGGGCCTGGCTTTCCGGGACCTCACGGGGACCGGGCAGCTGAACTGCAGTACGACACGCCCGGCTCGGGCCAGAGGGCACGCTCACCCCGTCGCACGCAGCTCCTCCCACACCGGCATCTCGACGACGCCCTGCGGGGTCGCGAGGTAGGTGCCGAGGAGCGGCACGCCGTGCCGACGGCTCGCGGCGAGCGCCTCCTCGTGCAGGTCGCGCGCACGGTCGTCCGGGGCGAGGCCGCGCGGGCGCCCGATGGCGGCGACGAAACCACCGATGCTGTCGGCGAGGCCGCCGATGATCGTGTCGAAGACGGCGTCCTCCTCCGCGCCGGGGTGGAGGTCCATCTCGGTGATCGTCACCGGCTGGACCATGCGGCCGCCGGTGTCGCAGAGGAGCAGGCTGATGCAACCCAGCTCCCGCTCGGAGTCCCGCACGACGAGGTCGACGACGTCGGCGGCGAGCGTGCTGTCGGTGAGGGGTCGGGTGTGCCACCCCTGGGGCAGGTCGTCGAAGCTCATGCCCGTCATCCTGCAGGGATCGACCCGACGCGCCGCGGACTTTTCCACAAGCCGCCTCCGGCCGCGGGGTGGATACTGGGACCCACGGCGGGTCGTGCCACCCACGCGCGACCGGTCACCGTGCCCCCACCCCGAGCACCCAGGAGCGCCCCCCCCGTGGCACTGAGCGTCTTCGACCTCTTCTCGATCGGCATCGGCCCCTCGAGCTCGCACACCGTCGGCCCCATGCGAGCGGCGGTGATGTTCGCCGAGGGGCTGCGCGACGACGGCCTGCTGCCGCAGGTGCGCCGGGTCAAGGCCGAGCTCTTCGGCTCGCTCGGCGCGACCGGGCACGGCCACGGGTCCAACACCGCGGTGCTCCTCGGGCTCTCCGGCGAGCGGCCCGAGCTGTGCGACCCGAGGTCGGTCAGCAGTCGCCTCGAGCAGATCCGCGCGGCGCACCGGGTGAACCTGCTCGGCGAGCACGAGATCGACTTCCACGAGGACGAGGACCTCGTGCTCCACCGACGCAAGTCCCTCCCCCTGCACCCCAACGGCATGACCTTCACCGCCTGGGGCGAGGGAGCGGGCGAGGGCGAGGCGCCGCTCAGCACGCACACCTACTACTCCGTCGGCGGCGGCTTCGTCGTCGGGGAGGACGCGTCCGGCTCGACCCGCATCGTCGCCGACACCACCCCCGTGGCGCACCCCTTCACCACCGGCGACCAGCTGCTCGCGATCTGCGCCGAGACCGGCCTGTCGATCTCCCAGGTCATGCTCGACAACGAGACCTCGTGGCGCTCCGAGGACGAGGTGCGCAGCGAGCTGCTGCACATCTGGTCGGTCATGCGCGAGTGCATCGACAACGGCGTGCGCACCGAGGGCGTCCTGCCCGGCGGGCTCAAGGTGCGCCGTCGCGCCCCGCAGCTGCACCAGCGGCTGCGCTCCGAGGGGGCGAGCACCGACCCCCTTCGCGGCATGGACTGGCTGACGCTCTACGCGCTGGCCGTCAACGAGGAGAACGCCGCCGGTGGTCGCGTCGTCACCGCGCCGACCAACGGCGCCGCCGGCATCATCCCCGCGGTCCTGCGCTACTACGTCGACTTCGTGCCGGGCGCGGACGACGACGGCATCTGCCGGTTCCTGCTCACCGCCGCCGCGATCGGGGTGATCTACAAGGAGAACGCCTCGATCTCCGGCGCCGAGGTCGGCTGCCAGGGCGAGGTCGGCTCGGCCTGCTCGATGGCGGCCGGCGCGATGGCCGCGGTCATGGGCGGCAGCCCGGCCCAGGTCGAGAACGCCGCCGAGATCGGCATGGAACACAACCTCGGCCTCACCTGCGACCCCGTCGGGGGGCTCGTGCAGATCCCGTGCATCGAGCGCAATGCGGTCGCCTCGGTCAAGGCGATCACGGCCGCGCGCACCGCGCTGCGCGGCGACGGCTCGCACGTCGTCTCCCTCGACAAGGTCGTCAAGACGATGCGCGAGACCGGGCGGGACATGAAGGTCAAGTACAAGGAGACCGCCCGCGGCGGCCTCGCCGTCAACGTCATCGAGTGCTGACCGCCCCCACCACGGCATGACGAAGGGGGTCGGACCCGTGGTCCGACCCCCTTCGTCAGTGCGACGTCCGGGACGTCACTTCTTGGTGAGTTCCCAGTCGCCACGGGCCTCGACGACGAGGTACTTCGTGCCCTCCTGGACCGTCGTGGTGCCCTCGTACGCGTCGTACTCGGAGATCAGGCGGTCCGGGTAGTCCTCGGCGCCGACGGCCTGGACGCGGAAGGTGCCGAGGAAGGAGTCCTTGTCCTCGGTGTACTTCGCGCCGAGGTCGGCCTTCTTGCCGTCCCACGTGAAGATGGCCGAGCCGTTGCCCTTCTGCGAGGTGCCGAAGGCCGGCGCCTTGCTGATGCGCGAGAACTTCACGGTCCAGTCGCCCTCGGTGTCGAACTCGAGCTTCGAGGTCGAGGAGCTGTAGTTGGTGAGGTTGTAGGCGAAGATGCCCTTCTTGGCGTCGCTCGCGGTCACGAGGTACTCGGCGCTCTTGCCCTGGCCGTCGACACCCTTGACCGTCAGCGTCTGGTACTTGTCACCGGTGTAGGTGAACTCGACGAGGCCGGCGCCGTCACCCGGGGGGACGGCGATGTAGCCCTTGCCGCTGCCCTTGTACTTCTGCTCCCACTCGGCGGCCTTGCCCTTCTGGCCGATGACGTCCTTGCCCGGGCCGTCGTCCGTGGTCGGCGACGAGGTGGTCGGGTCGGACGTGGTGGTGTCCGTCGTGGTCGGGCTGTCGGTGCTCGTCGAAGGGTCCGTCGGCTGCGTGGAGGTCGGCGTCGTCGGGGTGGCGACGGGCTCGTCGTCGCCACCGCTGACGAGCTTGATGCCGAGGAAGCCGAGGGCTCCGATGAGCAGCAGGCCGACGACACCGAGACCGATGATCAGCGGGAGCTTGCTCTTGCCCGAGCCGCCGGGCTGACCGGTGGCGTAGGGCGCCTGGCCGTAGCCCTGCTGCGGCTGCTGGCCGTAGCCCTGCTGCCCGTACGGGTTGGACTGGTCGTAGCCGCCCTGCTGCCCGTAGCCCTGCTGCCCGTAGCCCTGCTGGCCGTACCCCTGCTGCCCGTAGGCACCCGACTGGTCGTAGCCACCCTGCTGGCCGTACGCGCTCGACTGGTCGTACGACGAGGCGCCGTAGCCGGTGCTGTCGGTGGAGATGGCCTCCGTCTCCGGGGCGCGGTCGGAGCTGGGGCGCACGCGCGTCGCGTCGTCGACCTCACTCGTGGTGCCCGCGTGGTCCTGTCGCGTCCCGGTGCCCGAGGAGTCCGGGCCGGGCTGGCCCACGCCAAAGCCCTCCGGGGTCCCCTGCCGGTGCTCGGTCCATCCGTTGCCGTCCCAGTAGCGGATCTGTCCCTGGTTGTCAGGGTCCTGGTACCAACCGGCAGCCCAGTTGCTCATGACAGGCCTCCCCGTATCTCTTGTGGTGTCTGGTGGTGCACGTGTGCACGGTGTCGCGGGTCAGACTACCTGCGGATTCGTCGCCTCCGGCATGGGGAGGACTCCCCATGCCTGCGCGTGTCGCTCAGCCCGGGGACAGCGCCCGGACGACCTCCTCACCGGCGTGCGCGATGGCCCCCGGGTCGCCGACCACGACCAGCCGGTCGGTGGCGCGGGAGAGCCCGACGTACAGCCGCTCGCGGAACCGCTGCGTGCTCCCGTCCTCGTTGACGCAGAGCACGACGGCGCGACGTTCCATCCCCTTCGCCCCGAGGACGTGCCCGTAGAACACGTCATCGGCCTCCCAGAAGGTCCGCCAGTAGCCCGGCTGCCCGAGCTCGTCCTGGCGTTCGACCTGCACGGGGTGGCGTCGGCCGGTGGTGAGCAGCGCGACGTGGCCCGGCGTCCACCCTTCGTCCAGGAGGAGGTCGACCTGGTCGTCGGCGACGTCGAGCGCCTCGTGGGGCGACGTCGCGACGAAGGCGACGTCCGGGCCGTCGCCGCCCTCCAGCCGCATCTTCATCGGGGTGAGCGTGCGGAAGACCTCGGCGATCTGCTTGGTGTTGCGCAGGTTGTGGTCGAGGACGAGGGGCACGAGCGGGACCGGTGGCCGGCCGAAGCGCTTGAAGAGGCGCTGGTTCTCGTCGGAGTAGATGAACAGGCCGCCCTCCTGCTCGTCGGTGAGCGCCCCGAGGAGCGGTCGCCACCACGACTCGGCGAAGTCCTGCGCCTCGTCGACGACGAAGCTGTCGTAGCGCTCCCCCGGCGGCAGCTCGGCGGCGCGCTCGGCCATGAGCAGCGGCATCTCCTCCTCCCAGAAGCGCGGGTCGTCGCGGGTGCCCGAGGGCACGCCCCAGCGGTTGCCGAGCTCCTCGAAGGTCCCGACGAAGGCGGGACGGTGCCGGTGCGGCCACGTCGCGGTCTCCCGCTTGAGGTGCGTGGCGAGGCCGATCGAGTAACACAGCAGCGCGACCCGCTCGGGCGCCTGGCCGCTGCGTCCGGCGGAGAGCTGGCGCGCCTGGGTGAGGGCGAGGACGGTCTTGCCGCTGCCCGCGCCACCGCGGATCTCGACGCGGCGCAGCAGCCGGGTGACGCCGAGGACGAGACCCTGCTCCTGGGTGAGCCGGTCGGCGCGGGCCTGCCGCTCGTCGGCCTCGTCGACGACGCTCGGGACGGCGTCGGTGCCGCGCGCGGTGAGGATGTCGACGATGACGTCGCAGTCGTCCTCGGTCGGGATCCGGCGGTGGGTGTCGAAGCCGAGCGGGATGTCGGCGATGCGCCGGGCGAGGTCGGCCATGTCCTCACGGTCGTGGACCATCCAGCGCGGGCAGTCGGGCAGGTCGAAGTCCAGGCCGAGACCGACGAAGGGAGTCACGACCGCGTGCGCGAAACGCACCTTGCCGCGGGAGGAGTCGGCCCACCGCCGGTCGGACTCGACGTACTGCCGGATCGCGTACCGCGCGTCCCGCACCTGCGCGACGGGGTCGATCGGCACCCGCTTGCCGTGCCGCTTGATCGTCCACTGCCCGTCGTCGATCCGCACCCCGCTGCCCTTGACCTCGACGACGACCACGCCCACGTCGGGCATGACGAGGACGATGTCGGCCTCGTGGTCCTTGCGGGTGTCGGTCAGGCGGTAGTTGGCGATGACGGTGTCCTGCGGACGAAGGGAGTCGCGCAGCCGCTCCCACACGGCACGTTCGGAGTCGTTGACGAACCGCGGGTCCCCCGGGATCAGGCGTGGCATGGGCTCACCGTATCCATCTCACGCAGGCGGCAGGCGCGCGGCGAGGACCGCCCGCGTCGCCTCGACGTCGAGGGCGGCCGGCCCGTCGCGTTGGAGCAGCTTGGTCAATCGCCGCGGCCACAGGACGTGGACGCCGCGGGTGGTGAAGGAGCCCCCGACGAGCGGCCAGTCGGCGTCGACGAAGCACATCGCCCCGGTCACGGGGATCTGGTCGGTGATGCCTCGCACGACGTCGATCTGCCTGAGGAGTCCGTCGACGAGCCTGGTGCAGTTGCGCCGCCCGACGAGGAGGGTGTCGACGCGGGGGCGCAGGATCCCCCCTTCGATCTTGAGGTAGGGGCGGCTGCGGGCGTAGCGCTTGGCGTCGATCACCCAGATGCCACCGGGCGTGATGGCGAGGTGGTCGATGTTGGCCCGTCTGCCGGGGATGCGACGGTCGTGGAGCACCGCGAGCGACGGTGACGCCAACCGGTCGAGGCGGGCGCCGAGCCGCTCCTCGCCGACGGCTCCGGTGGCCCACGCCCTGGTGCTCTGCTTCTCGTCCGACAGGGCGACGGCGACATGGCCGAGACGTCCCCACTTCTGCCGCAGACGCTGCTCGTCCCGGGCCCTGCGCCGCTCGTACTCGCGGCGCGCGGAGGCACCGGCGCGGGAGGTGGGCTCGGGCACCCCTGTCGTCTTGGGCACCGGTGTGCCATCCATCTGCATCTCCTGCGACTCCCCTCGCACGTGGCTGCTTGCCGTCAAGGTAGCGGGTCGCAGCGCCTCTGGGGGCCAGAGGGATCAGAACGGTGGCGCCATGACCAGGTCTTCTGCGAGGTCATGACTCTTCGCCCCCTCTGCGGGGGGCGAGCTCTCCTCCCCTTCGTCCTCGGCGTGGACCCACATCGTGGGGAAGGTGTCGGCGGAGACCCCGCTCGGGCTGATCCACTCGGTGCGGCCGTCCGGGTGGAGGGTGTGCGTCCACCGGGCGGAGTGCTTGAGGCGGTGGTGGTGCCGACAGAGGCCGGAGAGGTTGCTCGGGGACGAGGCGCCCTCGGGGTACGGGAGGGCGTGGTCGAGGTCCGCGTTGCCCTCGGGGCGCCCGCCCAGCACCCGGCGGTTGCATGCCCACATGCGGCAGGTGCCGTCGCGGGCACCGACGAACTCCCTCATGGAGTCGGGGACGACGTACCGCGGGTTGCTGGTCTCGACGAGCACTCCGGTGCGGGCGTCGATCAGCGCACGGGAGACCCTCGTCTCGACGTTGCTGACGATCGCCGCCACCGCGTCCGCGGGGATGAAACCGACGCCCGGGATCTCGCAGCCGCTGATCCACGACTGCTGCCCACCGGGGCCCAGGGTCGTGGGCACCTGCGAGGTGACCGCATCGCCGGCCCATTCCTCGGGGATGACGTCGACGGCGTCCGCGCCCTCACCGGTGACGAAGCGGCCGGCCCGGGACGTCGGACCGTGCAGGTCCTGCCCGACGGTGCTGCCGCCTTCGCCCCCTCCGAAGGGGGCGAAGGTCAGCCGGGACGCTGCGGACGTGATGATCGGGATACCCAGGCGGACGTTGGCGACGACGTCGACGCCGCGCAGGGCGAGGTCGGCGAGACCGTGGGCGCGGGAGGCGCCGACGGTCATCCCGGGGTCGAGCTCACGCCGACGGGCGGCGGCCTGCTCGATCGCTTCCTTGAGCACGACGGCCAACTCGGTGGGGAGGGTCGCGTACATGTCGGCGCACCCGACGGGGCCGGGGCTGAAGCGGACGTCGAGCCTTTCGCGGCGGTTGCGGGCGGCGCGCTCGTCCAGGAGCTCGGGCTCGACGCGCTCGAGGATCCGGCGGGTGGCCTTGCGCAGCTCACGGTGGTCGAACTCGATGATGCGTCGCGTGCCGGGCTTGCCGCGAAGGGGGCTGAGCAGGTGCTCGATGACCGCCGCGACAGCCTCGGGGCACGCGTCGCGCGTCTCCTTCGCGACGATGGCCATCGCGTTCGTCGTGATCTCGCCCGCCGCGACGAGGTCGGCGATGGGGCGCAGATCGGTCAGGGCCCGGGCGCCGAGGTCGCACCGGCGGTCCGTCTCGTGGAGGCTGTCGCGCGTCACCAGCGCGACCGCTTCCGCGGCGAACTCCGCGACATGGCCGGACGGGAGGTGGACGGGTCTGAAGATGCCGTCCGGCCCTCGCTCCTCCCCCCAGCGCACGGCATGCCCGATGACCGCGAGCTCGAGCGCGTCGGCCGCGCGTCTGAGTCGTTCGGTCGCGGTGAGCACCGCTGTGAGCGTGGGCTCGTCGGCACGGCCGCCTCGCATGGTCACCCCCGTCCGCACATGTCCCAGTCTCGTGAAGGACTCCCCCAGCATGGCCAGCTCGTCGTCGAACATGTGTCCATGGTTTCAGGGAGGTGTGACAACGTTCATGGGTTTGGGGTGTGTTCCTTAACAGCCTCCGGGACCTTGGCTGGGAGGGCCTGGTACGTCTCCGGGGCCAAGTCGCACGATTGCCGCAAGTCACCGCGAAGCACGTAGACACGGACCGACTCCGGTTTGAAGTCATGCAGGCGATAGAGGTGGAAACTATCGCCCTCCGCCGTGCTCACTTCGACCTCGTTGCGGGTCACGACCATCGGCCAGTGCGCGCCCAGCCTCGTCGTCTTCACCTCGATCAACTTCTCGGTGCCGTCCGTCTCAAAAGACCGAATGTCAAAGCCCAGGCCATCGCCCACAGTCTGACTGACGTGATCAACACGCCCAGCGAGGTCGTGCTCGCCAGCAGCAACAAGACGAGCCTTCTCACGAGCGAGGACCGCACGCTCGCCGGCGGCGCCTAAATCTCGGTTCATCGCCTCCAACAGGACAAAGTTCCATCGCCCGACGTGCTGTCCCGGCCGCGTGACGTTGCCTCCGAGCCCAACATCAGGCGGGACCGCATCCACCCACCTGACCAAATCGTCCACCTCGGGCATCGACCGGGTCATTCGTTCGAAGGCCAAGTCCGTCAAGTCCTGTTGGCGAAGGATCTCTTCACGTACCCGGTCACGGAGAGAAGCCTGGATGTTCGGGTACGGTTTGTACCCGTTGACGAACGGGAAACTCATCTCGCGCAGAGCGGCACTGACATTCGACAACTTGAACTCGATCGAGCCGCGTCCCCGCCCTAGCACGTCCTGCAGACGTCGATTCTCCTCGGCCTTGACGTACTTCTCGCCCGCGAGTTCGTGCCGCAGCATCCCAAGGTATGCGTGCACCAGCACGCTGTTCTCGTCGTCAGACCAGTCAGAATTGCGGACCATGACCCTCCCTCACCGTCACCATAGGCGTCACCGCTCGGCCGGTCAGCTAGGACGCGGATCGAAATTGCTCATAGGCAACCTCGAGCAGTTCCCTGTCGGGATGCTCCTTACGCCGCGCAGGCAACACCATCAGGCGTTCGCCGTGCCGCTCCTTCAGTCCGTACCTGAGCATGGGACCGTCCACCTCTAGAAGCAGGTCACGTCGGATCTGAACCACAAGATCTGGTCGGATGCCCAAGATGTTGGCGTCGAAGGCCACATGGTGGATCTTGCACAGAGCCATCCCGTTCCTTATTGCGGCAACTCCCCGCTCGTCACTGTCATCAACAATGTGGGCGGCATCGAGGAGGTCGCCGTGTCGCAAAGCGCAGACCGCGCATCGGGTCTCGTAGGCCCGCATCACGGTGGCCCGGAAGAGCTTCTGGTGAACGCGATGGTTCGTCTCCACCCGGAGGTAACGCTTTACGTGCTCTTCGGCGCCTTCCGCAAGTGACTGACGCTGCACCTCGTCGACCGCGATCACGAACTGATGATTCTCAGGCTCTTCACCGACGATGTAGACGGGGTAGATCGGCTTGTACTCGCCTGGTCCAATCCCAAAGAACCAGATGAGAGGGAGCGCGTCGCGCATAGCCGCTCTCAGAGCGCGATTCTCTGGGTGCTTCGGATCATGGCCTCGCCACTTGTAGCGAAGAAGCTCATCCGCGCCGATCGCATCCTCGTAGGGCCGTTCGATCCCTTCAGGACGGTATACGGTCCGGACAGAGAGGGCAGCCCTCGCGGCCGCTGGCTTTCGAATTCCTCGCTGCGCATCGATCAGTGGGATGCGTATCCCGTCGAACTCGAACTCCTGAAGCATCTTGCTTCGGAGCCAGTCGCGCTCAGGAGTCGTCGATTCGGCCAGCCACTCCATCGCGGCCCCGCGGAATGCCTTCTCGTACTCCAGGTCCCACGCCATGAGCTGAGCTTGCCAGTTTCGGATGCGGATGGAGACGAAAGGCCCTCCAGTTAACGAAGGGGGCCCCACCGGCAAAGCCGGCGGGGCCCCCTTCGTCAACTACTCAGCGGATCAGCTGCACCCGCTGGTCGAGCCACACCCTTCGCAGACGTAGCACGAGCCGGCGGGGCGCATCTTGGTCCCACAGGTCATGCACATCGGTGCGTCCGCGGTCTTGCCCTGGAACTTCTCCAGGAGCTCGGCCGAGGAGTGGATCGTCGCGTCGACCTGGCGGGCCGAGGCGGCACCGGCACCGGACTGGTCGGTGACCTCCACCTCTTCCTTGGCGGCCGGCTTGGCCTCCTTGGCCTCGGTGGTGGGGACGCCCTGGGAGTAGCTGTCGTCGTCGTAGCTCTCGTCGTCCGAGGACGGGGCCTCGTACGAGCCGGTCTCGAGCTGGCGGGCACGCTCCTCAGCGGTGTGGATCCCCATGAAGGACCGCGTGTCGAAGTCCAGGTAGTCCAGCGCGAGGCGACGGAAGACGTAGTCCATGATCGACTGCGCCATCCGCACGTCCGGGTCGTCCGTCATGCCGGCCGGCTCGAAGCGCAGGTTGGTGAACTTCTCGACGTAGGTCTCGAGCGGCACACCGTGCTGCAGCGCGATGGAGATCGCGATCGAGAAGGCGTCCATGAGACCGGCCAGGGTCGAGCCCTGCTTGCCGAACTTCAGGAAGATCTCGCCGAGCTCACCGTCGTCGTACGTGCCGGAGGTCAGGTAGCCCTCGGCCCCACCGACGGCGAAGCTCGTCGTCTGCGAGGTGCGGCGCTTGGGCAGGCGGCGACGCAGCGGGCGGTACTCGACGACCTTCTCCACCGGCGCGGCCGCAGCGGCGTCGGCCGAGGCCTTCGCGTCCTTGGCGGTGGAGCCACCGTCGGAGAGCGGCTGACCGACCTTGCAGTTGTCGCGGTAGACCGCGAGCGCCTTGAGGCCGAGCTTCCAGCCCTGCATGTAGACGTCCTCGATCTCCTCGACCGTGGCCGTCTCCGGCAGGTTGACCGTCTTGGAGATGGCACCCGAGAGGAAGGGCTGGACCGCAGCCATCATCCGCACGTGACCCATCGGGGCGATGGCGCGCGCACCCATGGCGGTGTCGAAGATCTCGTAGTGCTCGAGCTTGAGGCCGGGGGCGTCGATGACGTGACCCTTGTCGGCGATGAACTCGACGATCGCCTCGATGGTCTCCTCGGTGTAGCCGAGCTTCTTCAGCGCGCGCGGGATCGTCAGGTTGACGATCTGCATCGAGCCGCCGCCGACGAGCTTCTTGAACTTCACGAGCGAGAAGTCGGGCTCGATGCCGGTGGTGTCGCAGTCCATCATGAAGCCGATGGTCCCGGTCGGGGCGAGCACCGACGCCTGGGCGTTGCGGTAGCCGTTCTTCTCGCCGACCTTGACGACCGCGTCCCACGCCTTGGTGGCGTAGGCGTGGATGTCCTTGTCCATCGTGTGCAGCGTGCGGATCTGGTCGTTGGCCGCCTGGTGCTTGCGCATGACGCGCTTGTGGGCGTCCGCGTTACGGGCGTAGCCGTTGTACGGGCCGACGATCCCGGCGAGCTCCGCCGAGCGCTTGTAGGACGCACCGGTGAGCAGCGAGGTGATCGCGCCGGCGAGCGCACGGCCACCGTCGGAGTCGTAGCCGTGGCCGGTCGCCATGAGCAGCGCGCCGAGGTTGGCGTAGCCGATGCCCAGCTGGCGGTAGTCACGGGTCGTCTCGCCGATCGACTCGGTCGGGAAGTCCGCGAAGCAGATGGAGATGTCCATCGCGGTGATGACGAGCTCGGCGACCGCCTGGAAGCGGGCCGCGTCAAAGGTGTCGTCGTCCTTGAGGAACTTCAGCAGGTTGAGCGAGGCGAGGTTGCACGAGGAGTTGTCGAGCGACATGTACTCGCTGCACGGGTTGGAGGCGGTGATGCGACCGGTCTCGGGGTTGGTGTGCCAGTCGTTGATCGTGCCGTCGTACTGGATGCCCGGGTCGGCGCACTCCCACGCGGCCTGGGCGATCTTGCCCATGAGCTCGCGGGCGTCGACGGTCTCGATGACCGAGCCGTCCATGCGGGAGGTCAGACCGAAGTCCGTGCCCTCCTCGACGGCGCGCATGAACTCGTCGGTGACGCGCACCGAGTTGTTGGCGTTCTGGTACTGCACGGAGGTGATGTCGGCACCGCCGAGGTCCATGTCGAAGCCGGCGTCGCGCAGCGCGCGGATCTTGTGCTCCTCGCGCGCCTTGGTCTCGACGAACTCCTCGATGTCCGGGTGGTCGACGTCCAGCACGACCATCTTCGCCGCGCGACGGGTGGCGCCACCGGACTTGATGGTGCCCGCGGAGGCGTCGGCCCCGCGCATGAAGGAGACCGGGCCGGAGGCGGTGCCGCCGGAGGAGAGCAGCTCCTTGGAGGAGCGGATGCGGGAGAGGTTCAGGCCGGCACCGGAGCCGCCCTTGAAGATGAAGCCCTCCTCCTTGTACCAGTTGAGGATCGAGTCCATCGAGTCGTCGACCGAGAGAATGAAGCAGGCACTGACCTGCTGCGGGCTCTTGGTGCCGACGTTGAACCACACGGGCGAGTTGAAGCTGAAGATCTGGTGCAGGAGCGCGTAGGTCAGCTCGTGCTCGAAGACCTCCGCGTCGGCGTCGGTCGCGAAGTAACCGTGGTCCTTGCCCGCCTTGACGTAGGTGAGCACGACCCGGTCGATGAGCTGCTTGAGCCCGGCCTCACGCTCGGGCGAGCCGACGGCGCCGCGGAAGTACTTCGTCGTGACGATCGTGGAGGCGTTCACCGACCAGAAGTCGGGGAACTCGACCCCGCGCTGCTCGAAGATCGTCTCGCCGGTCTTCCAGTTCTGCTGGACGACGTCGCGCTTCTCCCACGTGACCTCGTCATAGGGGTGGACGCCCTCGGTCGTGTGGATGCGGTTGATCGTCAGGCCCTTGGTGCGGGACCCGCGACGGGCGCTGGGCTTGCCGGCGGTCTCGGTCATGCTCTCTCTCCTGGTCCGTGTGGTGACGGCTGTGCTGCTCGGGTGGTGCGAGTGGGTTCGTGCTGGGTCAGGTGGCCGCGGTGTGCTCGCGGCGAAGGGCGGTGATGGCCGCCTCGAAGTCGTCCAGGGAGTCGAAGGACTGGTAGACGGACGCAAAACGTAGGTAGGCGACCTCGTCGAGCTCGCGCAGCGGCGGGAGGATCGCCATGCCCACCTCGTGCGCGTCGATCTCGGCGCTGCCCTGCGCCCGGATGCTCTCCTCGACGCGCTGGGCGAGGAGGGCGAGCTGGTCCTCGGTGACCGGTCGGCCCTGGCAGGCCTTGCGGACACCGGCCAGGACCTTGGCCCGGCTGAAGGGCTCGGCCGCACCAGACCGCTTGGTCACCGTGAGGCTCGCGCTCTCGAGGGTGGTGAAGCGGCGGCTGCACTCCGGGCACTGGCGGCGACGCCGGATGGCGCTGCCGTCGTCCGTGGTGCGGCTGTCGATGACGCGGGAGTCGGTGTGGCGGCAGAACGGGCAGTGCACGTCGGACTCCCTTCGTCGTGGCCGAAAGAACGGCTGGTCTGTGGATGGTGCGGTGGATGGCGTGGGGACGAACCCCGGATTTCTGTGGAGAACCGACCTCATCCTGTGCACTAGATGTGGACGAATGACAACGGTGTAACCACTAGATGTAGTGACCATTAGACGCCCCCGGAGCGCGTGACGCAAGTCCTGATCCACACCCGTCGACGAACGGCACGAGGGCCACCTCCACGTGCTGCGGAGGTGGCCCTCGGCCGGCCCGGACCCGGGTCGATGGGTCCGGGAGATCAGGTGCGACTCAGGGGGTCGGGATGGTCAGCGTCTGCCCCGCGTGCACGTACGAGGTCGACAGCCCGTTGGCCACCTGGAGGCGGGCGACGCCCTGCTGGACCGGCAGCTCGGGCAGCTCTGCGGCGGCGATCTGACCGAGGGTCTGCCCCGACCGGACGGTGACCTGCTCGGGCTGGGTCGCGGGCCCACCGAAGGCCATCGCGGCACCGGCGACGCTCGCGACCAGGAGCATCGAGGTCGTGACGGCCAGCCGACCGCGGCGGGTCATGCGCAGCCGGGTGGCGGGGTGGGCGAGGGCTGCATCGCCCGTCGGCACCGAGACGAGATGACGCGAGCGCGCCGGGCGCGCGCCGCGAAGGGGGGCGGGGGCGGCGGTGAGAGCGGTCATGCGGTCCTCCTGGCGGTGGCGGTTCTCTCGAACCGGTGTTCGATAGAACGTCTGTACGATGTCTAGCACGGGTGTTCGAAGAAAATCAAGGACACGCTCGAACAGATGTTTGAAATACCTGTTCGATCGGCCTACTGTCGTCGACACGGAGTAGTTGACCAGCGACCACCGACAACGGTGCCTCGCGGACACGGACGAAGGGTCGATCGATGAGCGGACAGGGCGAGGACACGGGCGAGGGCAACATCCACCAGCTCCCCGAGCGCGACACCGGGGACGGGTTGACCGCGCGGCAGCGCAAGGTCCTCGAGGTCATCCGCAATGCCGTCGCGACCCGCGGCTACCCGCCGAGCCTGCGCGAGATCGGCGAGCTCGTCGGCCTCACCTCCCCCAGCTCCGTCGCCCACCAGCTCTCCTCCCTCGAGCGCAAGGGCTACCTGCGCCGCGACCCCAACCGCCCGCGGGCCATCGAGGTCATCTCCCCCGACGGCCACGACGCCCCGGCGGGCGAGGTCACCGACCTGGCCTCCATGCGGGGCGGCGCCGACCACGGCGATGCCGTCGTCGACCCGACCGGCTCCGGCGACGCGCGTCCCGAGGCCAGCTACGTCCCCGTCCTCGGCCAGATCGCCGCCGGTGTCCCGATCACCGCCGAGGAGGTCGTCGACGACGTCTTCCCCCTGCCCAAGCAGATCGTCGGCGAGGGCTCCCTGTTCCTGCTCAAGGTCGTCGGCGACTCGATGATCGACGCCGCCATCTGCGACGGCGACTGGGTCGTCGTGCGTCAGCAGCCGCAGGCGGACAACGGCGACATCGTCGCGGCCATGCTCGACAACGAAGCGACGGTCAAGACCTTCAAGCGCAAGGACGGCCACGTGTGGCTGCTCCCCCACAACCCCGCCTTCGACCCGATCGACGGCGACCACGCGACGATCCTCGGCAAGGTCACCGCGGTGCTGCGCCGCCTGTGACCGACAGCTCGAGGACCGCGTCGACGAGGGAGCGAAGGGAGTCCCGCAGCTCCCCGTCCACGCGGTGGTCGACGAGGTCGTCCCCCCGCGTGGGTCCGCGGGTGATCAGCGAGACCGGGATCCCGCGCTTGGCCGCGTGCCGCACGAACCGCAGCCCCGACATCACCTGCAGCGAGCTGCCCAGCACGAGCAGGCTCGGCGCGGCGTCGACGAGGTCGTAGCAGCGCTGCACGAGCGGCTTGGCGACCGATCCGCCGAAGAAGACGACGTCGGGCTTGAGCGTGTCGGCGCCGCACTCCTCGCAGCACGGGGCGATGAAACGGCCGACGTCGACCGACTCCAGCCGCACGTCGCCGTCGGGTCGGATCTCGTCGCTGTCGGCGTCGAAGCCGGGGTTGGCGGCGGCCATCCGCGCATCGAGGACCTGCCGGTCCACCCGTGTGCCGCAGGTCAGGCAGACCGCTTCGACGAGGTTGCCGTGCAGCTCGACGACGTCGCGGGTGTCGGCCGCCTGGTGCAGGCCGTCGACGTTCTGCGTGATGACGGGGCCGGCCGCCCCGATCTGCTGCAGCCGGGTGACCAGGTGGTGGGCGTCGTTGGGGCGCGCCGCGTGGAACCGCCGCCAGCCGACATAGCTGCGGGCCCAGTACCGCTGGCGCGCCTCGCTGCTCCCGACGAACTCGGAGTAGTGCATGGGCGACACCCGCCGCGTGCCGTCCGGCCCGCGGTAGTCCGGGATGCCGGAGTCGGTCGACATGCCGGCGCCGGTGAGCACGAGGGCCGGACCGGCCGACAGCACCCGGGCGATGTCCTCGATCACCGCACCAGTATGAGGTGCTCGGCGCCCTCGGGTGAGCGGGAGCGGCACCGGCCGAGCCGGACGACCTACCATGGCCCCATGATCGACGCCGCCGGGCTCCGCGTGATGCGGGCCATCGCCGAGGAGGGCAGCTTCACCGCCGCCGCCCTCGCTCTCGGCTACTCGCAGCCGGCGGTCTCCCAGATGGTCAAGCGCCTCGAGCAACGGACCGGGACCGTCCTCGTGGAGAAGGTCGGCCGCTCCGTGCGGCTCACCGAGGCCGGTGCGGTGCTCGCGCGCCACGCGACGCCGGTCCTCGCGGCGCTCGACGCCGCCGAGGAGGAGGTCGCCGCGATCGCCGGGCTGCGCTCCGGCCGGGTGCGGCTCATGGCCTTCCCCTCGTCGTCGGTCACCCTCGTCCCCCGCGCGCTGGCCGCGGTGCGGGCCGAGCACCCGGACCTGTCGGTGCAGTTCGCCGAGGCCGAGCCGCCCGAGTCGATCGCCGCGCTGCGCGCCGGCGACGTCGACCTCGCGGTGGCCTTCAGCTACGAGGGCAGCGACCTGGCCCGGGGCGAGGACCCCGAGGGCTTCGTCGTGCACCCCCTCATCGACGAGGAGGTCCGGGTCGCTCTCCCCCGCGACCACCCGCTGGCCGTGAAGGAGACGGTCTCGATGACCGATCTCACCGATGAGGACTGGATCGCCGGCTGCGCGCGCTGCCGGGGCCACCTGCTGAAGATCGCGCACGACGCGGGGTTCGCGCCCAAGGTGGCCTTCGAGACCGAGGACTACGTCGCTGTCCAGGGCTTCGTCGCCGCGGGTCTGGGTGTCGCGCTCATCCCCGACCTCATCCGCGCGGCGACGTCCAACGACGACGTCGTCATCCGCCCGCTCGACCCGAAGAGCCGACGCCGGATCCACGTCGTGACGACCGAGGACCTGCTGAAGGTCCCCGCGGTCGCGACGACCCTCGAGGCGCTCGTCGCCTCGGCCGCCGCGGCCACGCCCTCGGCCGTCAGCTGACCGGCACCGCCCACTCCCGCCAGTCGGTGAGCAGCGCCTCCGGCCGGTCGGAGGCCATGATCACCACCCCCGGGTAGTCCTGGAGGATCCCCCGCAGCATCTCCCGGCCCTGCGGACCCAGGTCGTCGTCGACGTGCTCGAGCAGGAGCAGTGCCGGCGTGCCGATGGTCGCGCGGGCGACCCACAGTCGAGCGATCTCCTGGCGCGTGAGCGGTTCACCGCCACGGCGAAGGGGGGTCCGCTCACCTTCCGGCAGGCTCGCCACCCGGTCGGCCAGGCCGACGGCTGCCAGGGCCGCGCTGCCCTCCCCTTCGTCCAGGTCGGGCCGGCGGTAGCGCACGGCGCGCGAGACGCTCCCCCGCTCGAGGCGGCCACCGACGGGTGCGTAGCCGACGCGCCGACGGCGGCTCCTGGGGCCGGTGTGCGCCAGGTCCTTGCCGTCGACGCACACCGAGACGCAGCCGTCGCGACCCGGCAGCGCGAGCGCGGTGAAGACCTCGCGGGCGTGCCAGGGCGCGCCGCCGCGCAGGACGATGCGCTCCCCCGGCTCGGCGAGCAGTCCGGGCATCGCGACGCCGTCGACGGTCAGGCCGCGCACGACGACCCGACCACCGCTGGAGACGTCCGGGTCGAAGACGGGCGCCGGGCGGGCGTCGACGGGCTCCAGGAGCAGGGGCGCGACGATCCGGCGAGCGGCCTTGTGGTTCTGCCGGTACTCGACGATGCGGCCGGCGTCGGCGACCGGGCCGGCGAGGATGCCGACGATCGTCAGGGCGACGGCGACCGAGGCGGCGGAGACGACGCCGAAGGCGCCGAGGGTCGCCGCGCCGGCCGACCCGGCGAGCGGGGCGACGAGGGCGCAGGCGCGCAGCAGGCCGGAGGTGCGGGCCCGATGCACCGCCGCGTCGACGACCCGGGAGCCCGAGGTGTCGATCGCGCGCAGCTCCCGCTCGACACCGCCGGCGGCGGCGATGCCGGGGGCGGCGGTGACGGTGTCGGCGACGCGGGCCGCGAGCGAGCCGCGTCGGCGCCGCAGGACCCGCGCCCGCTCGAAGGCCGAGCCCGAGACGCGGGCCAGCACCAGGCCGAGCACCACGAGCGGCACGGCGACGACGAGTGCGAGCTGCCAGCCGAGCGTCGCGAGCGCGAGGACCGAGCCGAGCACGAGCGGCCCGAGCGCGACGAGCGGGGCGATCCCGAGTGAGACCCAGTTGCGCACGCTCGCGAGGTCGTTGGTCGAGCGGGCGATCGTGATGCCGAGGGAGGGCGCCTCGGCGGAGGTCATCGCGTGCTGGACGAGACCGCGCCGGATCTGCTGGACGTAGTCCTGGCCGAGGCGCTCGGCGACGACCCGCTCGACGTAGCGCGTGACGCCGAGGCCCACGACGGTGACCACGAGGACCCCGAGATCGGCGAGCACCGCGCTCGGGGGCTGGCCGACGTCGCCGAGGAGCACGCCGACGAGCAGCCCCGCCGCGATGGCGCAGGCAGTGTGGGCGACCGCCGTCGCGACGAGCAGCGCCATGAGCAACCGGCGGCTGCCCCGCAGCAGCGCGGGCATGGGTGGGACGGCCTGCGCCTCGTGCTGCTCCGTGTCCTCGGGCGACGCGGTGCGGCTCATGATGCCTGCGCGCGGACCGACCGGTCCCGGAGGAGACCCAGGGCCACCTCCGGCTCACGCAGCTCGAAGGTGCCGATGACCGGCACGGAGAGGACCTCGCTCGCCTCGCGCGTCGCGAGCGGCGAGGAGGTGACCACGCCGGAGACGGCAGCGGTCGGGGCACCCGCCGCGTCGAGGACCTGCAGGCCCGCGACGGCGCCGAGCGCGTCCTGGGACGCGAAGACGACCCGGTCGACGCGCGCGTGGAACTCGGGGTCCTCGAGCAGGCGGCGGGTCTCCTCCTGGTAGACGCCGTCGGCGACCTCGATGATGACGACGTCGGGCGCGGTGGCGGCGAGCTCGTCGACCATGTCGACGAAGATCTCGCGGATGCGCTCGTGCCCGAGGCGGTAGGTCGCGGGGTGGCCGAAGTCGGTGAAGTCCAGGACCGTCGTCGCACCGGCGTCCCGGAAGTGGTTGGGGTCGTTGCCCGCGCCGGTGCCGGTGGACTTGCCCGCGGCGACGCGCAGACCGGCATTGGTCAGGCCGTTGACGATCGAGCCGAGGACCGTGGACTTGCCGGAGTTCATCGAGGAGCCGAAGACGGCGACGACCGGCACCTTGCTCGTGCTCGTGCTCGTGCTGCCGGTCGTCGCGGTCGACCCCAGCGGGGCGAAGCGGTCGAGGGTCACGCGCCCGGCGTGGTCGGCGAGCAGGCCGATCGGCTCGATGCGGGTCGCCCCGTCGATGCTCGCGTGCATCTCGACGACCCTCGAGGCGAGGCCTCCGCCGGCGACGAGGTCCGCGGGGGCGAGCGAGGACGGCACGTGGGCGAGGAACTGGTCCGGGGCGTAGCGGTCGCCGTAGGCGACGAGGACCTCCTGGCCGGGGAAGAGCAGCTGGCGCCGCGAGACGGGGCTCTCCAGCCGGGTGTGCTTGCCGATCTCGGTGACCCGGGCGAGGACCACGTCGCCGGCGCGCGGCGCGACGTCCGCGCCGTACTGGAGGTGGTAGCCGTCGGCGGAGGACTCGATCGCCGCGGCGACGAAGCGCGTCGTGTAGGCCTTGAGCGCGCGACGCAGCCGGACCGGGTCGAGGGTCGCCGTGTGGTGACCGGGCCGGAGGGCCAGGGTCACCTCGTCGGGGGCCCTCGTCCCGGTGGTGGTCAGGTCGGTCGCGGTCAGGGCGGTGGGGGCGGTCTGGGTCATCGTCATCGTCGTCATGCCCAGATCACACCAAGCGAGGGTGAACAGCGGATGAGGCCCGGATGAAGGTGCTTTCATCTGCGGCGCAGGCCGCGTCGCAGGTCAGCGAGCGGTGACCGTCGCGGCGCCGTCGACGACGGCGACATCGCCGTCCTCGTCGGTCCGCAGCACCCGCGTCCCGTGGCGGGCGGCCCACTGCAGCGCGGTGGGCGTCGGGTGGCCGTAGGTGTTGTCGGCACCGACGCTGATGATCGCCGTCGGCGCGGCCACCTCGTCCATGAAGTCCTCGTCGACATTGCCCGACCCGTGGTGCGGCATCTTGACGACGTCGAGGTCGGCGGCAGCAGCGGCCATCGCGGGATCGCGTCGCAGCGCCAGCAGCAGCGCGTGGCCGACCTCCCTCTCGATGTCGCCGAGGAGCAGCATGCTGACCTCGCCGACCCGGACGTGGAGGACGATGCTCGCGTTGTTGGCGGCCGAGCCGCCGGCGACCACCTGGGCCGGCCACCACACGTCCGCCCTCACCTCGCCGATCGTCAGCTGCCGCCCCGCGACGAGCGCCTCCACGGGCACGCCATGCTCCCCCGCGATGTGCCGGACCTGCCGGGCCGCCCACTGCGGGTCCTCGACCGGCGTGACGAGGATGCGGCCGACCGCGCGCCCGTCGAGGGCCGCCTCGAGGGCGCCGACGTGGTCGTCGTGGAAGTGCGTGAGCACCACCGCGTCGAGGGTGCGCACCCGCAGCCGCCGCAGGCAGGCGTCGATGCCCCCGTCCTCGGGACCGACGTCCACGAGGACCGCCCGCCCCGGACCAGAGGCGAGGACCAGACCGTCGCCCTGCCCGACGTCGCAGGCGACGAGCCGCCAGTCAGGTGGCGGCCAGCTGAGCGTGCGCGCCGGGAGGGACCCGACGACGATGACGACGACGAGGCCCACCGCGACGAGCGGGCTGGCGCGCGAGCGCCGGACCGCCCACGGACCGGAGAGGATGCCGAGCGCGGTGACCACGGTGAGCAGCACCGCACCGGGGGGCCCGTCGGGCCACGGGAGCGCCCCGCCGGGCACGTCGGCGGCGATCCGCGCGGTCCAGGCGATGGCGAGGGCGAAGGGAGCACCGCACCAGCCGACGAGGCTCGCCAGGGTCGTGCTCGCCACGGCGACGACGGCGGCGCTCACCCCGAGGACCGTGGCCGGGGCGACGAAGGGAGCGGCGGCCAGGTTGGCGAAGACGGCGATGAGGCTGACGTCGCCCTGCAGCAGCACGATGACCGGTCCGCAGACGAGCTGGGCGGCGACGGGGATCGCCACGGCCGGCCCGACGAGGTGCAGGCGTCGCGGCAGGTGGGCGTTGATCGCGTCGGACCATGGGCGGACGAAGAGCAGCAGGCCGAGGGTCGCGAGCGTGGAGAGGACGAACCCGTACGAGCGCGCGAGCCACGGGTCGTAGGTGAGCAGCGCGAGGACGGCGGTACACAGGGCGGAGGTGCCGGCGCCCCGTCGCGAGGCGCTCATGCCGAGCAGCCCGATCGCGCCCATCGTCGCCGCCCGGATGACGCTCGGCTCCGGACGGGCGAGCACGACGAAGAAGGCCAGCCCGGCACCCGCCGCCCAGGGCCGCCACCGGCGCGGGAAGCCGCCCAGGCGGGCGGCGCCGATGAGCGCGGCCAGCACGACGGCGACATTGGACCCGCTGACCGCGCTCAGGTGCGACATGCCGACGAGGAGCATGTCGTCGGTGAGGTCCTGGGGGGTCATCGAGGTGTCGCCGATGACGAGCGCCGGCAGCAGGCCGCGGGCGTCGGCCGGCAGCGGCTCCATCGCCTCGCGCATCCCCGACCGCAGGTGCTCGGCGGCAGCCCGCACCGGGGAGCGCTCGCCCAGCGGCCGGGGTGGGCCGCGGGGGCTGAGCACGGCGATCTCCGGGTCGGCGGGCTCGGCGGGGGCGAGCCGGCCCGTCAGGGCGATCCGGTCGTGCCAGCCGACCTCGCCCCAGGGCTGCCCCGCCCGGACGAGGACCGGTGCGCGCACCCGCGTCGTCACCCCGCGGGCGGTGACCGATTCCAGCCGCACCCGCAGCAGGACCTGGTCGGGGGCGGGGCTCCCTTCGTCTCCCGAGGCACGGCCGGCGCGGACGATCGGCTCGGTGAGCACGACGCCCTCCGCCCGCACCATCGCGCGCTCGGCGACGAGGCGGTCCACGGGGCCCACCCGACGGGTCGCCTCGTGCACGGCCGACGACCCGAGGACGAGCCCCGCGGCGACGAGGGCGAGACCGAGCACCGCCGGCCCGTCGCGTCGCCACGACGCCCGGGCGTGCCGGCCCCGGTAGCGCACACCCCCCACCCACAGGCCCAGCACGAGCAGGAGCGCGAGCGTCGCGACCTGGGCACGCACCGCCCCGGACCACGACAACGCCCACGCGCCGAGGGCCCACGCGGCGAGGCACGGCAGCAGCAACCGCAGGTCGAGCAGCGGTGCGCCCGCGGGCTCCTCGGCCACGAGCTCAGACCGTGACCCTGGTCGAGAGCTGGGCGTAGATCTTGTCGCCGATCCCGCTCACCTCGCCGAGCTCCTCGACCGCGGTGAACCGCCCGTGCTCGGTGCGCCACTCGAGGATGCGCTGCGCGAGCACCGGCCCGACGCCCGGCAGCGTCTCGAGGGTGGCGAGGTCGGCGGTGTTGAGGTCGACCGGTGCCGCGGCCGCCCCGGGAGCAGCTGCGCCACCGGGGGGCGGAGCGCCCGCCGCCGGGGCACCCGCCGGAGCAGGCGCAGCGGCCGGGGTCTCCCCCCGCCCCGGCACGACCACCTGCTCGCCGTCCACGAGTGGTCGGGCGAGGTTGACGCTCGTGAGGTCCGCGCGGCCGGTGGTGCCGCCCGCCTCGTCGAGGGCCTCGCCGACTCGAGAGCCCCCCGGCAGGGTGACCACGCCGGGGCGCTCGACCCGGCCGACGACGTGCACGGTCACCGTCGTCGCCGGACCCGTGGCCGGAGCGAAGGGCGGCTCCGTCCCGTCCGGCGCCGCCGCCGCGCCCTCCTCCTGCACGACGGCGGGCTGGGGTGCCGCGTCCTCGCGCGCCATGACGTACCGACCGACGAGCATGGCCACGGCGACCGCGACGACGAGCGCCACCCCGATCACCGCCTGCCGGCTCACCCCGTAGCGTCCCCGCGCCAGCGTGGAGGGCAGCTCGAGGGGCCGCGGCTCGCGGTCCTCCTCGAGGATCCGGGCGACGCGCTCGGAGGGCTCGCTCGTGCGTGGGCTCATGCCGACGACGCTAGGCAGGCCCGTCCCCGCCGCGGTCGCGTCGCGCGCTCCTGTGGACCGTCAGACCGGCGCCTCCGGGGCTGGGGACGACCTGCGGCCCGCTCAGTCGCGCTGCCGGGGGGTCACGCCGACGCCGATGGTGCCGAGCCCGACGTGCGCGCCGATGACCGGGGTGAGGGGTGAGAGGGAGACGCGCACGTCCAGCTCCTCGCGCAGGGCCGTGGCGAGCGCGCTCGCCCGCTCCTCGGCGTCCAGGTGGTGCACGGCGACGTCGACACCTCCCGCCCACTCGGGCAGGTCGCGGCAGTCCTGGAGGGTCAGGGCCTGCAGGCGCGCGATCGCCTTGCCGGCCGTGCGGACCCGCTCGAGCGGCTCGACGTGGCCGTCGGCGATGTGGAGCACCGGCTTGAGGGCCAGCGCCGAGCCGAGCAGCGCCCGGGCACCACCGATCCGTCCGCCCCGGCGCAACTGCTCCAGGCTGTGCACGACCATGCGCACGGTCGACGCGGCGCAGCACTGCTCCAGCCGGGCCACGACCTCCTCGACCGGCAGGCCGCGCGCCCCGTCCCGCGCCGCGCCGATCGCGGCGAAGCCCAGGGCCATGCCGATGAGTCGCGAGTCGACGACGTGCACCGGCACCGGCGACTCGGGGGCGGCCGAGCGGGCCGCCTCGATCGTCCCCGACAGGTCACCGCTCAGGTGGACGGAGACGATCTGGGTGGCTCCCCCCTTCGCCGCCGCCTCGTAGGCACGCAGGAAGGTCGCGGGAGCAGGGCGCGAGGTGCTGATCTCGGCCTTGCGCCGCAGGGCGTCGACGACCGCGCGCGAGTCGACCTCGTCGCCCTCGATCCGCTCCCGGCCGTCGACGACGAGCACGAGCGGCACGACGCGGATGCCGTGCTCGGTCCGCTCCGCGGCCGACAGGCCCGAGGTGGAGTCGGTGACGACGACGGTGCTCACGGGTCGAAGCGTACCGAGACCCGTCACGGGCACGAGCGTCCGTCCGCGGCTAGCCTCGCCCCATGTCCACCAGCGAGCGACTGCCCTACCTCGACGCGTCCCTGCCGGAGGCGTGGAAGTCCCTCAACGCCCTCGCGCTCAAGGTCTCCGCCGCCGCGGAGGCTGCCGGCCTCGAGCGCGAGACCCTCGAGCTGATGAACGTGCGCATCTCGCAGATCAACGGCTGCGCGTTCTGCCTCGACCTGCACACGCGCAAGGCGCTCGATGCCGGCGCGAGCCAGCAGCGCCTCGCGCTGCTGCCGGCCTGGCGCGAGTCCACGCTCTTCGACAGCGTCGAGTGCGCCGTGCTCGACGTCGCCGAGGTGACGACCACCCTGCCCGACCCGCAGCAGCGCGGCGAGGCCCTCGTCGCCGCCCGGCGCCTGCTCGGCGACGAGTCCTTCGCCGCGGTCGAGTGGGCGGCCGTGACGATGAATGCCTTCAACCGGGTCTCGATCCTCTCCGAGCACCCGGTCCGCCGGCGGGACTAGAGCGGGACGACGTTGACGAGCTTGGGTGCCCGCACGATGACCGTGCGGATGCCGCCCTCCGTCGTCGCCTTGATCTTGTCGCGCCCCAGCGCCAGCTCGCGCAGCTCGTCCTCGGAGATGTCGGCCGGGACCTCGACGCGGTCGCGCACCTTGCCCTTGACCTGGATGACGCAGGTGACGCTCGACTCGACCATCTTGCTCGGGTCGGCCACAGGGAAGGGCTCCGCGCTGAGGGAGGCGGAGTGCCCCAGCCGCGACCACAGCTCCTCGGCGAGGTGGGGGGCGACCGGCGCGGCCATGAGCACGAGCGGCTCGATCGCTGCGCGCGGCACGGAGGCCAACTTGGTCAGCGCGTTGTTGAGCTCGATGAGGCGTGCGATGGCGGTGTTGAAGCCCAGGGTCGCGTAGTCCTCGGTGACGGCGGCGATCGTCTGGTGCAGCAGGCGCTCGGTGTCCGCGTCGAGGGCGTCGTCGGTGACGTGCACCTCACCGTTCTCCTCGTCGACGACGTTGCGCCACAGCCGCTGCAGGAACCGCTGGCTGCCGACGACCGCGCGCGTCTCCCAGGGCTTCGACTGGTCGAGCGGGCCGAGCGACATCTCGTAGACGCGGAAGGTGTCGGCGCCGAACTGCTCGTACATCTCGTCGGGGCTGACGGCGTTCTTCAGCGACTTGCCGATCTTGCCGTACTCCTGCGTGACCGGTCGGCCCTGCCAGGTGAACCCCGTCGCGACGCTCGCGTCCTCCTCGACCTCGGCGGCCGGCACCGGCTGGCCGCGGTGGTCGCGGTAGGCGTGGGCCTGGATGTAGCCCTGCGAGAAGTACCGACGGAAGGGCTCCTCGCTGCTCACGTGGCCCAGGTCGAAGAGGACCTTGTGCCAGAAACGCGCGTAGAGCAGGTGCAGCACGGCGTGCTCGACGCCGCCGATGTACAGGTCGACGCCGCCCGGGTCGCGCGTGCCGGCGGGTGCGCCGGGGACCGGCGTCTCGCGCGGCCCGACCCAGTAGGCCTCGTTGGCCGGGTCGACGAGCGCCTCGTCGTTGGCGGGGTCGAGATAGCGCAGGTAGTACCAGCACGACCCGGCCCAGTTGGGCATCGTGTTGGTCTCGCGGCGGTACCGCCTGGGTCCGTCGCCGAGGTCGAGCTCGACCTCGACCCACTCCGTCGCGCGCCCGAGCGGCGGCTCGGGCGTGCTGCCGGCGTCGTCGGGGTCGAAGGTCCGGGGGCTGTAGTCGTCGACCTCGGGCAGCTCGACCGGCAGCATCGACTCGGGCACGGCGTGCGCGACGCCGTCCTCGTCGAAGAGGATCGGGAAGGGCTCGCCCCAGTAGCGCTGGCGGGAGAAGAGCCAGTCGCGCAGCTTGTAGTTGACCGTGCCGCGGCCGACGCCCTGCTCCTCCAGCCACGCGGTGATCGCGGCCTTGCCCTCGGCGACGGACAGGCCGTCGAGCGAGACCGACGCGCTCGTGGAGTTGATGATCGTGCCGTCGCCGGCCCATGCGCCCTCGTGCCCCTCGGGCGCGGTGACCGTGGGGATGATCGGCAGGTCGAAGGCGGTCGCGTACTCGAAGTCACGCTGGTCGCCGGACGGCACGGCCATGATCGCGCCGGTGCCGTAGCCCATGAGGACGTAGTCGGCGACGAAGACCGGGATGCGCTCGCCGCTCACCGGGTTGGTCGCCCAGCCGCCGGTGAAGACGCCGGTCTTGTCCTTGGTCTCGATCTGGCGCTCGACGTCGCTCTTGCGGCCCGCGGCGGCCCGGTACCCCGACACCGCGGCGAAGGGGGTCTGCTCGCCACCCGTCCACGCGGGCTTGGTCCCCTCGGGCCAACCGCCCTGCGGGACGAGGGAGTCCACGAGCGGGTGCTCGGGCGCCAGGACCATGAAGGTGGCACCGAAGAGCGTGTCCGGCCGGGTCGTGAAGACCTCGATCGGGTGCTCGGAGCCGTCCGCGCCGGTGGCGGTGAAGGTGACCTGCGCGCCCTCGCTGCGGCCGATCCAGTTGCGCTGCATGGCCTTGACCTTGGCCGGCCACTCGACGCGGTCGAGGTCGTCGGCCAGGCGGTCGGCGTAGGCGGTGATGCGCATCATCCACTGGCGCAGGTTGGTCTTGAAGACCGGGTAGTTGCCCCGCTCGGAGCGACCGTCGGCAGTGACCTCCTCGTTGGCCACGACCGAGCCCAGACCGGGCGCCCAGTTGACCGGTGCCTCGGCGGAGTAGGCCAGGCGGTAGCCGTCGAGGACGTCGGAGCGCTCCTTGGGCGACAGGTCCGCCCAGGCGCGGGTCTCCCCCTTCGGCAGCTCGCGGGCACCGGAGGCGAAGGACTCGACGAGCTCGCTGATCGGCCGGGCGCGCCCACGCCCGCCGTCGGGCCGCTCGGCGTCCTCGTCGTACCAGGCATTGAAGATCTGCAGGAAGATCCACTGCGTCCAGCGGTAGTAGTCCGGGTCGATCGTCGCGAAGGCGCGACGGTCGTCGTGGCCCAGGCCGAGGCGCCGCAGCTGGCGCCGCATGACGTCCATGTTGGCCTCGGTCGTCACCCGCGGGTGCTGCCCGGTCTGCACGGCGAACTGCTCCGCCGGCAGGCCGAAGGCGTCGTAGCCGAGGCAGTGCAGGACGTTCTTGCCGAGCATCCGCTGGTAGCGGGCGTAGACGTCCGTCGCGATGTACCCCAGGGGGTGGCCGACGTGCAGCCCCGCGCCGGAGGGGTAGGGGAACATGTCGAGGACGAGCATGTGGCCGTCGAGCTGCCGCACCCGCTCGGGCTCGGCCCACGGACCGGCCGGGTTGGGCGCGCGGAAGGTCCCGAGCTCCTCCCAACGGTCCTGCCAGCCGGTCTCGATCCGGCCGGCCATCTCCGCGGTGTAGCGGTACGGCGTCTCGCTCATCAGTGCAGGTCTCCCGGGGTGTTGAGGTCGGGAGCCAGACTACTTGTCGTCCACCGCCGCCTGCTCCAGCGCCTCGGTGATCCCGGGCTCGACGGGGCCGAGCACGGGGTCGCGGCCGGTGACGACGTCGAGGGCCGCCTTGACGTTGGCGAGGTACTCGCGCTGCTGCCCCGACCGCCACGGTCCGGAGTACCGGCGCATCGTCTCGTCGCCGACACCGACGGTGGCCAGGCCGACGGCCCGGCAGACCGCGACGGCCCGGGGCACGTGGTAGCCCTGCGAGACGATGACCGCGTCGGGCACCTCGAAGATCCGCCGGGCCCGCACGCACGTGTCGTAGGTGTCGCGACCGGCGAAGTCCCGCACGACCCGCTCCCGCGGCACCCCGGCGTCGACGAGGTGGTCACGCATCGCGGTGGGCTCGTCGTAGGAGTGCGTGCGGTTGTCGCCGCTCACGAGGACCGCGTCCACCGTGCCGTCGAGGTAGAGGTCACGGGCGATGTCCAGCCGCGCGGCGAGGAAGGGGGTGGGCTCACCCTCCGCGTCCAGCCCGGCCCCGAGGACGATCGCCACCGAGCGGTGCGGTGCGTCCTCGGCCGTGTACACGTGGTCCTCGCTCGCCCGGGCCACCCAGATGTTGGGGCCGGCGACCACGAGGACCACGAGCAGCACCACGCCGCCGACCAACCAGCGCCACCTGCGCCTCATCCGTGCCCCCTGACAGTCGACCATCCCTCTGCGAGAGTGTGGACCATGAGCGACGACGAGCGCACCACCGACGTCCTGGCCCGGCTCGACGAGACGCGAGAACGCCGCGAGGAGCTCTACCGCCACCTCCACTCCCACCCCGAGCTGTCGCACGAGGAGAGCGAGACGGCCGCGCTCGTCGCGCAGCGCCTCACTGGGTCCGGGTACGACGTGCGCACCGGGATCGGCGGGACCGGGGTCGTCGGCGTCCTCACCCGGGGCGAGGGCGGGCGCGTGCTGCTGCGCGCCGACATGGACGCACTCCCCGTGCCCGAGGCCACCCGGCTGGACTACGCGAGCACCGTCACCACCCGGGACACGAAGGGGGAAGAGGTCCCGGTCGCGCACGCCTGCGGCCACGACGTGCACGTCACGTGCCTGCTCGAGGCGGCGGACCTGCTCGCCTCCGCCCCCGAGGGCGCGTGGAGCGGCACGGTGATCGCCCTCTTCCAGCCGGGCGAGGAGCGGGGCGACGGAGCCGGACGCATGGTCGAGGACGGTCTGGCCGAGGTCGTCGGGCCGGTGGACGTCGCGATGGCGCAGCACGTGCTCGCCTTCCCCGCCGGCACGGTGGCCACGCGCCCCGGACCGGTGCTCTCGGCCGGCGACAGCATCCGGATCACCGTCCACGGCCGCGGGTCGCACGGGTCCATGCCGCAGACCGCCGTCGACCCCGTCGTCCTCGCCGCGATGATCGTGCTGCGGCTGCAGACGATCGTCTCCCGCGAGATCGGCCCGACCGACCCGGCGGTCGTCACCGTGGGCTCGATCCACGCCGGCACCAAGAGCAATGTCATCGGCGACCACGCCGTGCTCGAGGTCAACACGCGGACCTACTCCGACGGGACCCGCCGGCGCGTGCTCGAGGCGATCGAACGCATCGTGCGGGCCGAGTGCCAGGCCTCGGGCAGCCCCCACGAGCCGCAGCTGGAGCTGTACGACCGCTTCCCGGCGACGGTCAACGACGAGGCGACGACGGCGAGGGTGCGCGCGGCCTTCGACGAGCACTTCGGCGCGGACTCGCGCGAGCTGCCGCTGCAGTCCGCGAGCGAGGACTTCAGCGACATCCCGACCGCGCTCGGCGTCCCGTACACCTACTGGGCCATCGGTGGCATCGACCCGCAGCGGTACGCCGCGGCGGAGGCGGCCGGCCGGGTCGACGAGGACATCCCGGCCAACCACTCCCCCGCCTTCGCGCCCGTGATCCGCCCGACCCTCGACGTCGGTGTGCGGGCGCTCGTCGTGGCCGCCCTGGCGCACCTGGGCTGAGGCCCGGGGGGTCGGACGTGCCTAGCCCGCCGTCCCCACGCTGAGCAGCACGACCGCGTCCTCGAGGGCCTGCAGGTCGTGGCGCACGCCGGGGACGACGAGCAGCTCACCGGCGCCGCCCTCCCACGTCTCCTCGCCCGCGGCCAGGCGCACCCTGCCCTGCAGCACCTGCAGCGTCGCCTCCGGCGGGCTCTCGTGCTCGCCGAGCTCCTGGCCCTGCAGCAGGGCGATGAGGGTCTGGCGCAGGACGTAGTCGTGGCGGCCGTGGACCGTCACGGCGCTGCGCCCGGCCGATCCCTCCCGGGCCTTGGCCAGGTGCTCCTGCGCGAGCGCAGTCAGTGACATCGACTCCATGACGACTCCTCCGTGCGGTGACATGTCCCCCCATCCTGCTCCACCGGCAGCCGGTACGGTGCCCCCATGGGTGAGCAGCAGCGCCGGATCTCCTGCCTCCGTGTCCCGGACGTCGAGGACGTGGATCAACCAGTGCACCTACTGCGCCGTCTCCCACGGCGCGGCCCTGCGCGAGCACTCCGGTGACCCGGTCATGGCCGACCTCGTCGCGGTCAACTGGCGACAGGCGGAGCTGACCGAGCGCCAGCGGGCGATCGCGGAGTATGCCGAGCTGCTCACGGTCTCGTCCGGGTCGGTGGAGGAGGGCGACCTGGAGCCGCTGCGGGCCGCCGGCCTCGACGAGCACGAGATCCTCGAGGCCGTCCAGGTCATCGGGATGTTCAACATGACCAACCGCGTCTCCAGCGCGATCGGCCTGGTGCCCAACCACGAGTACCACGGCCAGGCGCGCTGACGCTCAGTCCTCGTCCGCGTCCTCGTCGCCCGTCGGCGGGTAGGTCACGGTCGTGCCGTCGACGACGGCGAAGGGGGTCAGCTCGTGCGCCTTGGGCGCTGCGGCCGAGATGATCTCCAGGGCGGTGTGACCGCGCACCACGAGGGCGTCGGCGACGAGTCGCCGGTGACAGCGCCACGGTACCGCCTCGGCGCACATGATCGCGCAGGAGTCCTCCTCCGCGAGCTCCAGCAGCGTCTCCAGCCCCCGCTCGAACTCCTCGGTGAGCATGTGATCCGCGTAGCCCTGGAAGGAGGCATTGCGCCAGGCGCCGTTGGGTGAGTCGGGACGGCGCTTGCGCAGGCCGCCGAGCTCGGCGACGTAGGAGTACGCGAGCCCGACCCCGGCCAGGGAGTCCGCGAGTGCGTCCCCCCAGTACTGCGGGTTGCGACGCGACTTGGGCACCGTGCGGATGTCGACGACCCGGGTCACGCCCCGGGCGGTCAGCAGCTCGATGAGCTCCTCGACGGGCCGGGTCGAGTGGCCGATCGTGTGGATGGTGCTCATCGGCCCATCATGCCTGCACGCGGACCCTCACCAGCAGGAGCCTCATCCCGACCCCGACGACGATGGCCCAGAAGGCGGCGCTGATCCCGGCGACGGCGACACCGGAGGCCGCGACGACGAAGGTGGTGACGGCGGGGACGTGGTCCGCCGGGTCGGCGAGGGCCGCCCGCAGCGAGCCGGCGAGGGTGCCCACCAGGGCGAGCCCGGCCACCGCCGGGACGACGCCCTCGGGGGCCAGCGCGACGAGGGTGGCCAGGGCGGCCGAGGCGATGCCGATCGGGAGGAGGAGCGTGCCCGAGGTCACGCTGGCGATCCACCGTCGGGAGCGGTCCTCCCCCGCCTCCGGGCCGGCCGCGAGCGCGGCGCTGATCGCGGCCAGGTTGATCCCGTGGCCGCCGGCCGGGGCGCCGAGCAGCGTGCCGGCCCCGGTGACGAGCATCGCGCGCTGCCACGGGACCTCGTAGCCGTAGCCACGCATCACCGCCAGGCCCGGGACGTTCTGCGAGGCCATCGTCACGAGGTACAGCGGCAGGGCGATGCCGACGAGCCCGCCGATGGTGAAGGTCGGCGTCGTCAGCTCCAGCCGCGGCACGAGCGCCGACGCCTCGATGGGCGTGCCCGAGCGCGGGAGGTGGACCCCGATGACGACCGCGGCCGCGACGAAGGCGAGCGGCGAGGCCCAGCGGGGCAGGAGGCGCAGCGTGAGCAGCCAGACCAGGACGACGGGTCCGACCGCCCACGGGTTGGCCGCCATCCCGGTCACCGCCCCGAGGCACAGCTGCAGGACGATGCCCGCGAGCATCGCCTGGGCGACGGAGGCAGGGATCCTGGCGATGAGGGCACCGAGCGCCGGGACGAGCCCGGTGAGCACGACGAGGGCACCGGTGACGACGAAGGCGCCGACCGCTGCCGACCACCCACCGGCGACCGCGCCGGTGGAGGCGAGCAGTGCGGCCCCCGGCGTCGACCACGCGATGGTCACCGGCAGCCGCGTGGAGAGCGACAGGACGATCGAGCCCAGGGCCATGAGCACCGTGAGGGCCATGAGCCCGCTGGCCGCCTGCGCCCGGCTGGCGCCGACCGCCTCCAGACCCGCGAGGACGATGACGAACGCGCTCGTGAACCCGACGAGTGCCGTGACCACCCCTGCACCCACGGGTTGGAGGGTCGGCTCGCGCATGGCGTCACGGTACGGGAACGTCCGAAGGCCCGGACCTGACGGTCCGGGCCTTCGTGCCACTGGGTGGAGCTGAGGGGATTCGAACCCCTGACCCCCTCCATGCCATGGAGGTGCGCTACCAACTGCGCTACAGCCCCGAGTGGGTTCCCCGTGAAGGGGACTGCGGAAGCATACCCACATGCCCCCCTTCCTCACCAAATCGGCGGCGCCGGAGGGGTCAGAGGCCGGCCGCGGACGCGTTCCACTGGGTGATCCGCCAGCCGGCGCGCCCCTCCTCGAGGCTCGCCCAGTGGCAGTTGCCGAAGCCGCCGAGCACCCGCCACGCGGTGGTCTGGTCCAGACCGACGAGCTCGGCGACGAGCGAGCGACCGGTGACCCCGTGGGTGGCGATGACGACGCACTCGGCCGCGTCCATGGACGCGAGCAGGTCGTCGAGGGCAGCGCGCGTGCGCTCGCCGACGTCGGCGAGCGACTCGCCGTGACCGCCCCGCTTGAAGTCCTCGCCGGAGATGAGCTTGTCGGCGTCCTGCGGGTACTGCGAGTACACCTGGGCGGCCGTGAGGCCCTGCCAGCCACCGGCGTGGATCTCGCGCCAGCGCTCGTCGGTGCTCACCGGGAGGCCACCGCAGGCCGCGGCGACCTCCTCGGCCGTGTCCCGGGCCCGCACGAGGTCGGAGGAGACGACCCGCGTGGGACGAAGGGAGGCGATCGCCGCCGCCGCAGCGCGGGCCTGCTCACGGCCCAGGTCGGTCAGCTCGTGGTCGAGCTGTCCCTGCCAGATGCCCTTGAGGTTGGAGCCGGTCTGGCCGTGCCGCAGGACGACGAGGCGACGGGGGTCCCCCTTCGTCCCCCCTGCGGCCTCCGCGGAGACGCGGCGGGTGGCCTCGGTCACTGCTCGCCGGCGGTCTGCTGGGAGCCCACCACCCCGAGGTCCAGGTGGGGGCAGTCGCGCCACAGGCGCTCGAGGTCGTAGAAGTCCAGCTCGTCGTCGTGCTGGGCGTGCACGACGATGTCGCCGAAGTCGAGGAGGACCCAGCGCCCGGGGCCGTGGCCCTCTCGGCGCAGCGTCTTGACGCCGGCCTCCTCGCGCAGGGTGTCCTCGATCGCCTCGGAGACCGCCTGGACCTGGCGCTCGTTGTCCGCCGAGACGATGACGAAGATGTCGGTGAGGGGCATCTGGCCGGACACGTCGAGCCCGGTGATGGTGGTCGCGAGCTTGTCGGCCGCCGCGCGGGCGGCGATCTTCGCGAGGTCGAGGGCGTGCTGGGTGGCTGCCACGGTCTGGGTCACTCCCGGGGGTCGGTGTAGAGCTCGTACTTGTTGATGTACTGGACGACGCCGTCGGGGACGAGGTACCAGACGGGTTCGCCGTCGGCGACCCGCTCGCGGCAGTCCGTGGAGGAGATCGCCATGGCGGGCACCTCCTGGAGCGTCACGTTGTCCTGCGGCAGGCCCGACTCGCTGAGCACGTAGCCGGGCCGGGTGACGCCGATGAAGTGGGCGAGGCCCCACAGCTCGTCGACGTCCTTCCACGACAGGATCTGCGCGAGGGCGTCGGCGCCGGTGATGAAGAAGAGCTCGTCGTCGGGGCGCTGGGCCCGCAGGTCGCGCAGGGTGTCGCTGGTGAACGTCGGGCCCTTGCGGTCGATGTCCACGCGGCTGACGGTGAAGCGCGGGTTGGACGCCGTCGCGACGACCGTCATGAGGTAGCGGTGCTCGGCCGGGCTGACCTGCTTGTCCGCCTTCTGCCAGGGCTCCCCCGTGGGCACGAAGACGACCTCGTCGAGGTCGAAGAGGGACTGCACCTCGCTCGCAGCGACGAGGTGCCCGTGGTGGATCGGGTCGAAGGTCCCACCCATCACGCCGAGGCGCTTGCTCAGTGGTGGTCCCCGGCGCCGTGGTGCCCGTGGTCCTCGTGCACCACGGTGTTGTCCGCGGTGGCGACCTTGGTGGCGGCCTGGCGGAAGGCGAAGAGGGCGCCCAGCATGATGGCGAAGAAGAGGAGGGCGATCAGGCCGTACGCGGAGGGCGGGATCGGCAGCTCGACGTGGTGCTCGCTCTCGGCGGCGAGGGAGGCAAGGGTGCTCAGCATGGGGCCATGCTACAAGGCTGCGGGGGCGCCGCAGCCGAGCGGTGGGTTGTCCACGGGCGTCGTCCACAGCCCTGTGGGCGAGGACGTGGGGAGCGCCCTGCGCCTGTGGACACGCCTGTGGGCGGTGTCCGCTCGGCGATGGATCCGCTCTCCTGTTGCCCCGGGTGCCCGAAGACGCGTAGAACAGTCCTCACACCGCGGCCGCACGACGGCCGTCAGGACCACAGGGATAACGACGCACGCACGACCATCACGGCGCCACCGTGGGGGTCATCGGCGACGCGAGCGGCGTCGGCGCCTCCTGGTCCACGTGTCACCACGTCGTCGTGGCCCCTGCCCCGACGACGTGCTGCAGTCGCCGCAGGGCCCGAGAGGGTGCGTGCACGGACAGCGGTCGAGGGGCCTCTTCCACGGGAGTGGAGGGGGCCCTCGACCTGCGTCAGGTGACTGCGGGGTCAGCCGCGGACCTGGCCGTCACCCTCGACGACCCACTTGGTCGTCGTCAGCTCGGGCAGGGCCATCGGCCCGCGGGCGTGCAGCTTCTGCGTCGAGATGCCGATCTCCGCACCGAAGCCGAACTCGCCACCGTCGGTGAACCGCGTCGACGCGTTGACGAGCACCGCCGCGGCGTCCACCTCGGCGGTCCAGCGGCGGGCGGCGGCCCGGTCCTCGGTGACGATCGCCTCGGTGTGGCCGGAGCCGTGGCGCCGCACGTGCTCCATCGCCGCGTCGACGTCGTCGACGACCGCGACCGACATCTCCAGCGCGAGGTACTCCTGCGCGAAGTCCTCGTCGGTCGCCGCCAGCACGTCGACGCCAGCCGGGGCGAGCTCGCGCGTCGCCGCGTCACCGTGCAGGGAGACGCCGGCGCCGGCGAGGTCGGCGAGCGCCTTGGGGAGGAACTCGCCGGCGATCTCGCGGTGGACGAGCAGGGACTCGGCGGCGTTGCACACGCTCGGCCGGTGCGTCTTGGCGTTGAGGGTGATCGCCAGGGCCTTGCCGAGGTCGGCGGCCGCGTCGACGTAGACGTGGCAGTTGCCGACGCCGGTCTCGATGACGGGCACGGTGGACTCGAGGACGACGGTCTGGATCAGGCCTGCTCCCCCGCGCGGGATGAGCAGGTCGACGAGCCCGCGCGCGGTCATCAGCGCCCGGACCGCGTCGTGGTCGCCCTCGAGGAGCTGCACGGCGTCCTGCGGCAGCCCGTGGTCGGCCAGCGCCGAGCGAAGGGAGTCGACGAGGGCCCGGTTGGTGCTCGCAGCGGCCGAGCCGCCGCGCAGGATCATCGCGTTGCCGGACTTCAGCCCCAGGCCGGCGGCGTCCACCGTGACATTGGGCCGGGCCTCGTAGATCATCCCGATGACACCCATCGGCACCCGCACCTGACGGATCTGCAGGCCGTTGGCCAGGGTCGAGCCGCGCACGACCTCGCCGACAGGGTCGGGCAGGGCCGCGAGGTCCCGCAGTGCCTGCGCGACCGCGGCCACGCGGGCCGCGTCGAGGGACAGGCGGTCGAGCAGGCCGGGGGCCATCCCCCCTTCGCGTCCGCGTCGCAGGTCCTCGGCGTTGGCGGCGACGATGCGCTCCGAGGCCGCGTCCACGGCGTCGGCGAGCGCGAGGAGGGCGGAGTCCTTCTCGGCGCGGGTCAGCAGGGCGAGGCGGCGCGAGGCGACCCGGGCGCGCTCCGCGAGCTCCCGGACCACGGCGGTGCTGTCGGTCATGCCTCCAGACTAGGAGCCCGGCGGCGCCCCGTCCGATGCGGTCCGGGGGGCGGGCAGTGGCAGGATGCCGTGGTGACCACGATCCTCTCCATCCAGTCCCACGTCGCCTACGGCCACGTCGGCAACTCCGCCTCCGTCTTCCCGATGCAGCGCCTCGGGGTCGAGGTGTGGCCCGTGCACACGGTGAACTTCTCCAACCACACCGGCTACGGCGCCTGGCGCGGCCCGCTCATGGACCCCGCGGACGTCGCCGACGTCGTGACGGGCATCGGCGAGCGCGACGCCTTCGCGCAGGTCGACGCGGTCCTCTCGGGCTACCAGGGCGGCGAGGGCATCGGCGCGACGATCCTGGGGGCGGTGGAGCAGGT
The DNA here is from genome assembly GCF_039631275.1 of Janibacter sp. LM. Lineage (NCBI taxonomy): Bacteria > Bacillati > Actinomycetota > Actinomycetes > Micrococcales > Intrasporangiaceae > Janibacter > Janibacter sp. LM. Next base: position 263,934 of record NZ_JBDIVG010000001.1, on the reverse strand, counting down.
CAAGGCGGCCAACCCCGGGGCCATCTACGCGTGCGACCCGGTCATGGGCAATGCCGCGTCCGGGTGCTTCGTCCACGAGTCGATCCCGGTGCTGCTGCGCGAGCAGGTCGTCCCGCACGCCGACCTCATCACGCCCAACCAGTTCGAGCTCGGCTTCCTCACCGGTACCGAGCCGCGGACCCTCGAGGAGACGCTCGCCTCGATCGACGCCGCCCGCGCGATGGGCCCGAGCACCGTGCTCGTCACCTCGGTCCTGCGACCCGACCGCCCCGAGGGGACGATCGAGATGATCGCCGCCCACGACGACGAGGCGTGGATCGTGCAGACCCCGCACCTGCCGCTCAAGGCCAACGGCTCCGGCGACGTGACCGCCGCGCTCTTCACGAGCCACTGGCTGCGTACCCGCTCGCTGCAGGAGTCGCTCGGGCGCACCGTCTCCTCCGTCTTCGACCTGCTGCAGCTCACCCACGAGTCCGGCCAGCGCGAGCTGCAGCTCGTCCAGGCGCAGGAGGCCTACGCCCACCCGCAGCTGCAGTTCGAGGTCACCCGGGTGCGCTGAGCCGCGTCAGAGCAGCGCGAGGTGGTCCCGGTGGATGACCTCGCGCTCGTACCGCGGGCCGATCTCCTGCTCGAGGTCCTTGGTGCTGCGCCCCATGAGGTGAGGCAGCTCGCCGGAGGTGTAGTTGACGAGCCCGCGGGCGATGACGACGCCGTCGGGACCGATGACGTCGACGGGGTCGCCGTCGACGAAGGACCCGCTCACGCCGGTGATCCCGGCAGGCAGCAGCGAGCGGCCGCGGTCGCGCAGCGCGGTCACGGCACCGGCGTCGATCTGGACCGAGCCGCGGGGGGTGGTGGCGTGCGCCAGCCAGAGCGCGCGCGAGCCGCGGCTGCGCTCCTGCGGCACGAACCACGTGCCGACGTCCGCCCCCGCGAGCGCGTCCACGACACGGTCGGACGAGGTGAGCACGGTGGGGATGCCGGCGGCGCCGGCGATCGTCGCGGCCTCGACCTTGGTCGTCATGCCGCCGGAGCCGACGGCCGAGCCGGTGCCGCCGATCGAGATCTCCGCCAGCTCGGCGGCGTCGCCGACGACCGGGACCCGCTCGGCGCCGGCCGTGCCGGGGGCCGCCGTGTAGAGGGCGTCGACGTCCGTGAGCAGCACGAGCGCGTCGGCGCGCACGAGGTGGGCGACGAGCGCCGCGAGGCGGTCGTTGTCGCCGAAGCGGATCTCGTCCGTGGCGACGGTGTCGTTCTCGTTGACGATCGGGATGACGCCGAGGTCGAGCAGGGAGTCCAGGGTGCGCTTGGCGTTGGTGTAGTGGGTGCGCCGGGTGACGTCGTCGACGGTGAGCAGCACCTGCCCGATGGTGTGGCCGTGCCTGCCGAAGGCTGCGTCGTAGGCCGAGAGCAGCACGCCCTGGCCCACGCTCGCGGCCGCCTGCTGGCGGGCCAGGTCACGCGGACGGGTTTCCATGCCCAGGGGACCGATCCCCGCGGCGATGGCACCCGAGGAGACGAGGACGATCTCGGTCCCTGCGCTGCGGCGCACCGACAGCGCGTTGACCAGGGCGGTGAGCCGGGCGACGTCGAGCTCCCCGCCGGCGGCGCTCGTCAGGGACGAGGACCCGACCTTGACGACGACGCGGCGCGCATCGGCGACGGCCCGACGGCCACCGGCCATCAGTCGTCCTCGGTCCAGTGGCCCGCCTTGCGCTCGGTCCACAGCCCCTCGCGGGCGGCGGTCTGGGCGTCCTTGCGCGCGTGGAACTCCTCGCGGCGCTCCTTGGTCGTGCGACGCGAGTTGTCGTCGAAGCGCAGGTCCTGGCCGCGGTGGCCGAGCAGCTCGGCGCCACCGACGAGGGTCGGCTCCCAGTCGAAGACGACCGCGTCCTCCTCGGGGCCGATGAGCACGGTCGAGCCGCCGACTGCGCCGACCTTGGTCAGCTGCTCCTCGACCCCGGCCCGGTTCAGCCGGTCGGCGAGGTAGCCGACGGCCTCGTCGTTGGAGAAGTCGGTCTGGTTCACCCAGCGGGTGATCTTGTCGCCGAGCACCCGGAAGACCTCGCCGTCGGCGGTGCTCTCGCGGCGCACGACGAAGCCCGCGTCGTCGACGCCCTTGGGGCGCAGCACGACCCGCTGGGGGACGAGCTCGACCGCGATCTCGGCGCGGGCGGCTTGCACGTGGCGGGCCATCGCGAAGGTCAGCTCCTTGAGCCCGGTGTGCGCGACGGCGGAGACGATGAAGACCTCCAGGCCGCGCTCCTGCAGGTCGCTCTTGACCATCTCGGCGAGGTCGAGGGCGTCCGGCACGTCGGACTTGTTGAGCACGACGATGCGGGTGCGCTCGGACAGCGGCTTGCCGCCGAGGGTGTCGTCGGCGACGTACGCCGACAGCTCGGCCTCGATCGCCTCGAGGTCGCTCATCGGGTCGCGACCGGGCTCGAGGGTCGCGCAGTCGATGACGTGGACGAGGACGGAGCAGCGCTCGACGTGGCGGAGGAACTCCAGGCCCAGCCCCTTCCCCTCGCTCGCGCCGGGGATCAGGCCCGGGACGTCGGCGACGGTGAAGCGCGCGTCGCCGGCGGTGACGACACCGAGGTTGGGCACGAGGGTGGTGAAGGGGTAATCGGCGATCTTCGGGCGGGCCGCCGAGAGGACCGAGACGAGCGAGGACTTGCCGGCGCTCGGGAAGCCGATGAGCGCGACGTCGGCGAGCGACTTCAGCTCCAGGACGACCTCCGTGGACTCCCCCGGCTCGCCGAGCAGGGCGAAGCCGGGCGCGCGGCGCCGCTGGCTCGACAGGGCCTTGTTGCCCAGTCCGCCGCGACCGCCCTGCGCCGCGACGAAGCGCGTGCCGGGGGTGACGAGGTCGGCGAGGACGTCGCCGTGGCGGTCGGTGACGACCGTGCCCGCGGGCACGGGCAGGACGAGGTCCTCGCCGTTCGCGCCGTTCTTCTCGTCGCCGGCTCCGGGCGCGCCGTTGGTGGCGCGCCGGTGGGGGCTGCGGTGGTAGTCGAGGAGGGTCGTGACCTGCGGGTCGACGAGCAGCACGACGTCACCGCCGTTGCCGCCGTTGCCGCCGTCGGGTCCGCCGAGCGGCTTGAACTTCTCGCGGTGCACGGAGGCGACGCCGTGGCCGCCCTTGCCGGCCTCGACGTGCAGGGTGACGCGATCGACGAAGGTCGTCACGACCTCACCTCTTCTTGATGTCTCGTGGTGGTGCAGGTACGGCGAAGGGGGCCGGTCCAGGTGACCCGCCCCCTTCGCTCATGCGTGGTACCGCGTCAGCTGGCGGAGTCCACCGGCAGGACGCTGACGACCTTGCGGCCGCGCTTGGCGCCGAAGGTCACCGCGCCGTCCGCGAGGGCGAACAGCGTGTCGTCGCCGCCACGGCCGACGTTGTCACCGGGGTGGAAGTGGGTGCCGCGCTGGCGCACGATGATCTGGCCGGTGCCGACGATCTCGCCGCCGTACCGCTTGACGCCGAGGCGCTGGGAGTTGGAGTCGCGTCCGTTCTTGGACGAGGACACACCCTTCTTGGAAGACATGTCAGTGGGTTCCTAACTGTTGAAGAAGAAGGCTCAGGCCTTGATGTCGGTGATCTTCAGCTGCGTGAGCGGCTGGCGGTGACCCTGGCGCTTGCGGTAGCCGGTCTTGTTCTTGTACTTCATGATCGTGATCTTGGGGCCCTTGGCGGCACCCAGGATCTCGGCCGTGACGCTGACCTTGGCCAGCTTGTCGGCGTCGCTGGTCACGGTGGACCCGTCGACGACGAGGATCGGCTGGAGGTCGATGCTGTCGCCGGCCTCACCCTTGATCGAGTTGATGAGGATGGTGTCGCCGACGGAGACCTTCTCCTGGCGGCCACCCGCGCGAACGATCGCGTACATCAGTGGAACTCACTTTCGTCATGGCGCACTCGCTCTGTCTGACCGGCCAACAGTCCCCACGCGCGAGCGCGGAGCGTCCGCTCGGTGGGCGCACCAAGGGTCAAGACTACCCGTGCCCCCCTCCGACCGACAAACCGGCGAAGGGGGGCACCCGGGTCCGCGCGCGGGGCGGGTCAGGCCTTGGGCGGCCCGGCCTCCGAGGTGACCCGCTTGCGCTTGCGACGGGCCGGGGCGGCCGGCTCAGGGTCGGCGACCGGGGTGGTCGGCGGCTCGCCGCTCTCCCCCGCGATCTTGGTGATCGGCGCCGAGTCGACCGGGGCGGTCAGGTCGACGGGCTGCAGCGCAACGGGCGCACCGGCGCTGGAGGCTGCACGGCGGCCACCGCGGCGGCGCTTCGGCTCGTCGGCGGGCTCGGACTCGGGCTCGGGCTCGACGGCCGGCACGGGCTGCACGTCGTCGACGGGCTCGACGGCGAGCACCTCGGGAGCCGAGGACTGCTCGTCCGGGCTCGAGGAGCCGGCACCGGTGAGGTCCACCGGCTCGAGGGCCACGGGTGCCCCGGCGCTGGAGGCGGCGCGGCGGCCACCGCGGCGACGCTTCGGCTCGGGCTGCTCGGCCTGCTCGGCCTGCTCGGCCTGGACCTCGGGCGCCGACTGCTCGGGCGCGAGCTCCGCGACGTCGTCCTCGCCGGGCTCACCGGCGATGTTCTTGATCGCCGCGGCGTGGGCGGCCGCCGCGATCTGGGCCGGGGTGCGGCCGTGGGCGTCGGTCGGCTCCTCGACCGGCTCGTGCCGCTGCACGGAGGAGTCCTTCTCCCCCTTCGAGCGACCGCGACGCGACGAGCCGCCGCTGCCGCCACCGTGGTTGCCCCCGGCGTGACCGCCCGGGTCGTGCGCGACCGGCTCGCTGTGGACGATGATCCCGCGGCCGTGGCAGTGCTCGCACTCCTGCGAGAAGACCTCGATGAGACCGGCACCGACCCGCTTGCGGGTCATCTGGACCAGGCCGAGCGAGGTGACCTCGGCGACCTGGTGCTTGGTGCGGTCCCGGCCGAGGCACTCGAGGAGCCGGCGCACGACGAGGTCGCGGTTGGACTCCAGGACCATGTCGATGAAGTCGACGACGATGATGCCGCCGATGTCGCGCAGGCGCAGCTGGCGGACGATCTCCTCGGCGGCCTCGAGGTTGTTCTTGGTGACCGTCTCCTCGAGGTTGCCCCCGGAGCCGGTGAACTTGCCGGTGTTGACGTCGACGACGGTCATCGCCTCGGTGCGGTCGATGACGAGCGAACCGCCGGAGGGCAGCCAGACCTTGCGGTCCATCGCCTTGGCGATCGCCTCGTCGATGCGGTGCGCGGCGAAGACGTCGCCCTCACCGGTCCACTGCTCGAGGCGCTCGGACAGGTCGGGCGCCACGTCGTCGACGTAGCCCTTGATCTCGCGCCAGGCGTCCTCACCGGAGACGACCATCCGCGCGAAGTCCTCGTTGAAGATGTCGCGGATGACGCGCACGGTCATGTCGGGCTCGGCGTGCAGGAGGACGGGGGCGCCGCCGGCGGAGCCCTTCTTGCCCTTCTTGGCCTCGGCCTTGTCGGCGACCTTGTCCCACGCCTTGGTGAGGCGCTCGACGTCGGCGGTCAGCTCGGCCTCCGAGGCGCCCTCGGCGGCGGTGCGCACGATGACGCCGGCGCTGTCCGGCACGACCTGCTTGAGGATGCCCTTGAGGCGGGCGCGCTCGGTGTCGGGCAGCTTGCGCGAGATGCCCGTCATGCTGCCCTCGGGCACGTAGACGACGTAGCGGCCGGGCAGCGAGATCTGCGAGGTGAGGCGCGCGCCCTTGTGGCCCACCGGGTCCTTGGTGACCTGGACGAGGACGGAGTCGCCGGAGCTCAGCGCGTTCTCGATGCGGCGGGCCTGGCCGTTGCCGACGCCCTGTGCCTCCCAGTTGACCTCTCCGGCGTAGAGCACCGCGTTGCGGCCCTTGCCGATGTCGATGAAGGCCGCCTCCATGCTCGGCAGCACGTTCTGCACACGGCCGAGGTAGACGTTGCCGACCATCGTCGAGGTGGTCTCGCGGGAGACGTAGTGCTCCGCGAGCACCCCGTCCTCGAGGACACCGATCTGCGTGCGATCGCCCTGCTGGCGCACGACCATGACCCGCTCGACGCTCTCGCGGCGGGCGAGGAACTCGGCCTCGGTGATGATCGTGCGGCGACGACCGGCCTCGCGGCCCTCGCGGCGACGCTGCTTCTTGGCCTCCAGGCGCGTGCTGCCCTTGATGGCCTGCGGCTCGTCGCGCCGGGACTCGCGGACCTTGGTCACGGTGCCGGGCGGGTCCTCCTGGCCGCCGTTGCCACCGCCCCCGCGGCGACGGCGACGACGCCGGCGGGAGCTGCCCGAGCCGTCGTCGTCGGAGTCGTCCGAGGAGTCGTCCTCGGAGGCGCTGTCGTCGGACTCGTCGGAGTCGTCGCCGTCGGTGGAGTCGTCCTGCTGGGGCTTGCCGCGGCCACGACCACGACCGCGGCCACGGCCCCTGGTGCGCTCGTCCCTGGCGGAGTCGTCCGCGTCGTCGGAGGCGTCGGACACGTCCCCGGCCTCGTCCTGGGCGTCATCACCCGAGGAGTCGCTCGCGTCGGTGCCCTCGCCCCCGCGGTTGTTGCGGCCACGGCCGCCACGACGGCGGCGACGTCGGCCCCCTTCGCCCCGGCCGTCGTCGTCGGCGTCGGACGCATCCGTGGAGTCCGTGGAGTCCAGGGAGTCCGTGGAGCCGGAGGTGTCCCTCCGGCCCTGGTCCTCGGTGCCCTGCTCGTCCTCGTCCTCGTCGACGTCCTCGGGCTCCGGCTCGGGAGCCCGGCGACGGGTCGGGGCGGCGACGGGCGCCGGCGGCTGGAAGAGCAGACCGAAGCTCGGCACGACCGCAGCCGGCTCGGGAGCCGCCTCCTGGGCGCTCAGCAGGGTCTCGTCCTCGGTGGTCTCGACGGTCTCGTCGAACGGCATGTCGTCGGTGGCCATGTGGCACCTCCTGCACGAGGGCCCGACCCCGACACCGGCACCCTGGGGGTGCAGTCCGACCGCTGTGCGGCGTGGCGGGCACTCGCCCGCGGAAAGGTCCGTGTTGCCTCGTGGGAGCTCGCGCTGAGCGCGGCACCCCCTCGGGGCCGGCGGCGACTCAGTCGGTGGCCAGTGGGTCGGCCACGCTCTCGGTCTCGCTGCTCCACAGGCCCTGCGCCAGCCGGGTCGCCTGGGGCGATCGCGGCGGCGCGAACGATGTGGCAGCGGTGATCGCGCTGAGGACGTCGTCGGGGCGAACGGCAGGTGTGGTGTGCCGCACGACCATCGTCAGTATCGCACAGCCCTGCTCATCGACGTCGGTCCGCGCCGACAGCACGGGTCCGCGCGCGTCGAAGGACTTCATGCCCCGCTTGAACATCCGCGAGACCTCGACCGACTCCTCCGCGAGGAATCCGGCCACGGCGCGCTCGAGGTCGGCCGGGGCGACGCCGGGGAAGGTGAGCCGCCAGTGGCTCGCCTCGAGCCGGTCGGCGAGGGCCCCCGGCTGCGCCTCGACGACGGACACGATGTCCAGCCCGTCGGGCAGCGCCTCGTCGAGCGCGCGTGCCACCGCGGCGGGGTCGACCCGCTCGGTCACCGAGATCTCGAAGTACTCCGCCTCGCTCGCCCCACCGGTCGGCGCACCGTTGGCGTAGGAGATCTTCGGGTGCGGGTGGAACCCCGCGGAGTAGGCCATCGGCACACCCGAGCGACGCAGGGCCCGCTCGAGCGCCCGCCCGAAGTCACGGGTCGAGGAGTAGCGCAGCCGCCCGCGCCGGGCGTACTGGATGCGCAGCTTCTGGACCGCCGGGGGTGGTGGCGGACCGTCGGGGGTGCGTTGCTTGGCCATGGGGGTCAAGCCTAGGTGCCGCGCGCGAGCAGCTCGACCAGGTGCACGCCCGTGCGCTCGGACAGGTCGGCGATCTGCGTCTGGCAGGAGAAGCCGTCGGCGAGCACGACCGCGTCGGGCGAGGCTGCCTCGATGGCCGGCAGCAGCTGCTGCTCGGCGACCTTGACCGACACCTCGTAGTGGCCGAGCTCGACGCCGAAGTTGCCGGCGAGGCCGCAGCAGCCGCCGAGGCGCGTCACGCTCGCGCCGGTGCGGGCGAGCAGCGCCTCGTCGGCGGCCCAGCTCATCACCGCGTGGTGGTGGCAGTGCGGCTGCGCGACGACCTCGGTGCCGGTGAGGTCGGGGGCGGTCCAGCGGCCCTCGTCGATGGCCACGGCGAGCAGCTCGGCGACCGTGCGCACTCCCCCGGCCACCTGCCGCGCCGCGCCGGAGTCGACGAGCCGCGGCAGGTCGTGGCGCAGGGCTGCGGTGCAGCTCGGCTCGATGCCGAGGACCGGGATCCCGGCGGCGACGACGGGGGCGAGGACGTGGGCGGCGTCGGCGAGGGTCTTCTTCGCCGCGTCGAGCTGGCCGGTGGAGATGAAGGTCAGGCCGCAGCACAGCGCCTCCGCCGGGACGAAGGGGGTGAACCCCGCCTCCCGCAGCAGCGCCACCGTGGACCGCCCGACCTGGGGCGAGAAGTGGTCGGTGAAGGAGTCGACGAAGATCGCGACCGGGTGGTCGGTGCCGGCGGCCTGCGCGGCGGAGGCGATCATCCCTTCGCCCTGCGCCCACGTGCGGAAGGTCTGCCGCGCGAAGCTCGGGATGCTCCGGCGCGGGTCGACCCCGGCCGCGGGCAGGGTGATCCGCTTCAGCCCCGGCAACGAGGTCATCGCGTTGACGAGCCGCGGTGCCCGCGAGGCCAGTCGGGCCATCTGCGGCAGGCGACCCAGCGAGTAGTGGCTGCGCGGACGCAACCGGCCCCGGTAGGTCTGGTGCAGCGCCTCGGACTTGTAGGTCGCCATGTCGACACCGGTCGGGCAGTCGCTCGAGCAGCCCTTGCACGACAGGCACAGGTCGAGGGCGTCGTGGACCTCCGGCGCGGCCCACCCGCCGGTGATCGTCGTGCCGTTGAGCATCTCCTGCAGGGCGCGGGCGCGGCCGCGGGTGGAGTCCTTCTCCTCCCCCGTCGCGAGGTAGCTCGGGCACATGACGGTGCTCGAGGTGCCCGCGGCACGGCACTTGCCGACGCCGGTGCAGCGGTGCACGGCTTGGCCGAAGTCACCGCCGTCCTCGGGGTAGCCGAAGGCCAGCGGCACGGCGACGCGCCGGGCGGCGGGGATGCGCAGGTCGGCCTCGACGGGCGCGGGGTCGACGAGCACGCCGGGGTTGAGCAGGTTGTCGGGGTCGAAGGCGTGCTTGACGGCCCCGAAGAGGGCCATCGTCTCCGGGCGGTACATGCGCGGCAGCAGGGCCGAGCGGGCCCGCCCGTCCCCGTGCTCACCGGAGAGCGAGCCGCCGTGGGCCGCGACGAGGTCGGCGGCCTCCTCGACGAGCCGGCGGTAGCGCTCGGTCGCGTCGGGGGCGGTGAGGTCGATGTCGAGCCGGATGTGCAGGCAGCCGTCGCCGAAATGGCCGTACGGCAGGCCCTGGACGTCGTGCTCCTCGAGCAGCGCGTCGAAGGCACGCAGGTAGTCACCGAGCCGCGCCGGCGGGACCGCGGCGTCCTCCCAGCCGGCGTGGGCCGGCCGGTCCCGCTGCGAGCGCGCCGAGAGACCGGCACCGTCCTCGCGGATCTTCCACAGCGCCCGGGCGTGGGCGGGGTCGGTGACGACCAGGGAGTCGGTGCTCGCGATCTCGCGGCAGACCCGCTCCGCGGCGGCGCGGGCCGTCGCGGCGTCCTCACCGGGCACCTCGACGAGCATCCACGCGGCCCCCCGTGGCAGGTCGGGCACGGCGCGCGGCCCGCGTCGGGTGCGCACGACGTCGACGATGCGCGAGTCGATCCCCTCGGCCGCGACGGCACCCAGGCCCTTGAGCAGGTGGGCGACGTCACCGGCGGCGTAGATGTCCTCGAAGCCCAGGACCGCGAGGCAGGTGGCCGGCGGGTCGGTGACGAGGCGCACGCGCGCCTGCGTCACGATCGCCAGCGTGCCCTCGGAGCCGACGAGCATGCGGCCGATGTCGCGGCCGCGCTCTGGCGCGAGGTGCTCGAGCGCGTAGCCGGAGACCTGCCGGCCGAAGGTGGCGAACTCCGTGCGCAGGGTCTCGAGGTGGTCGTCGGCCAGGCGCGTCAGCTCGCCGACGAGGGCGTCGTCACCCGTGAGCGAAGGGGGGCCCCCCGCCACCGAGGTGGTCGCGGACAGCCGTCGGCCCGCGGCGGTGAGCAGGTCCATGGCCACGACGTTGTCGCTCGTGCGGCCGTACCCGAGCGCCCGGTTGCCGCAGGCGTTGTTGCCGATCATCCCGCCGATCGTGCACCGGGTGTGGCTGCTGGGGTCGGGACCGAAGCGCAGGCCGACCTCACGAGCGCGGGCCTGCAGCGTGGCGTGCACCGTGCCCGCCTCGACGAGGGCGGTGGCGCTGTCCCGGTCGACCTCGAGCACCCGGCCCAGGTGACGGGCGGTGTCGATGACGATGCCCGGCCCCACCGCGTTGCCGGCGCACGAGGTGCCCGCGCCTCGGGCGGTGATCGGCACCCCGAGCCCGCGGGCCACCTCGAGGGTGGCGTCGATCTCGTCGGTGTGCCGCGGGAAGACGACCGCACGCGGCGGCACCCGGTAGAGGCCGGCGTCCGTGGCGTACATGCCCACGGTGAGCGCGTCGTCGCGGGCGTCGGCGATGCCGGCGTGACGCAGGGCCCGGGTCAGCTCGGAGGAGGTCGCGGTCATGGCGCGATTGTCCCCCTTCGTCCCGCCGTGCCGTCGACGGGTCCGCGCTGCGGGCGTCACCCCCGGCCGATGAACCAGGGCACGACGACGAGGACGAAGAAGAGGAGGGCGACGAGTCCGGCCCCGCCCAGGACGTACCGCGACCGGGCCGACGGGCTCCATCCGTCATCCGGCACGACGGCGAACCCGACGCCGTACGCCACGGCCACGACCCCGACGATGACCGCCCCGAGCTCGATCGACATGTCCCTGCTCCCCCGCTGGACCGTGGTGACCCGCTCAGCCTGCCACGGACGGGCCGACGCGTGCGCCAGAGGCGGGTCAGCCGCTCACCATGTCCTGCTTGCCGGCCCCGAGCACGGTGAGCGGGAGCAGTGTCTTGCCGGTGGGGCCGATCTCGATGTCGGTACCCATCTGCGGGCAGACGCCGCAGTCGAAGCACGGGGTCCAGCGGCAGTCCTCGACCTCGGTCTCGTCGACCGCGTCGAGCCAGTCCTGCCACAGCCACTCCTTGTCGAGGCCGGAGTCGATGTGGTCCCAGGGCAGGACCTCGGCCTCCTCGCGCTCGCGGGTGGTGTACCAGGCGACGTCGACGCCGGTGCCCGCCAGCGCGGTCTGCGCCGCGGTCATCCAGCGGTCGTAGGAGAAGTGCTCGCTCCAGCCGTCGAAGCGGCCACCCTCGCGCCAGACCTGCTCGATGACCCGGCCCACGCGGCGGTCGCCGCGCGAGAGCAGTCCCTCGACGATGCCCGGCTTGCCGTCGTGGTAGCGGAAGCCGATCGAGCGGCCGTAGCGCTTGTCGGAGCGGATCGCCTCACGCAGCTTGTGCAGGCGCGCGTCGGTCTCCTCCGCGCCGAGCTGGCCGGCCCACTGGAAGGGGGTGTGCGGCTTGGGCACGAAGCCGCCGATGGAGACGGTGCAGCGGATGTCGTTGTGGCCGGCGACCTGGCGCCCGGTCTCGATGACCCGCTTGGCGACCTCGGCGATCTGGAGGACGTCGTCGTCGGTCTCGGTCGGCAGGCCGCACATGAAGTAGAGCTTGACCTGCCGCCAGCCGGCGCCGTACGCCGCCGAGACGGTGCGGATGAGGTCCTCCTCGGTCACCATCTTGTTGATGACCTTGCGGATCCGCTCGGAGCCGCCCTCGGGGGCGAAGGTCAGCCCGGAGCGGCGACCGTTGCGGGTCAGCTCGTTGGCCAGGTCGATGTTGAAGGCGTCGACGCGGGTGCTCGGCAGCGACAGGCCCGTGTTGGTGCCCTCGTAGCGGTCGGCCAGGCCCTTGGCGATGTCCCCGATCTCGCTGTGGTCGGCGCTGCTCAGGGAGAGCAGGCCGACCTCCTCGAAGCCGGTCGCCGCCAGGCCCGCCTCGACCATCTCGCCGATGCCGGTGATCGAGCGCTCGCGCACGGGGCGGGTGATCATGCCGGCCTGGCAGAAGCGGCAGCCGCGGGTGCAGCCGCGAAAGATCTCGACGCTCATCCGCTCGTGGACGGACTCGGCGAGCGGGACGAGCGGCTTCTTGGGGTAGGGCCACGCGTCGAGGTCCATGACGGTGTGCTTGTCCACGCGCCAGGGCACGCCGGACTCGGCGGGCACGACGCGCTGGATGCGCCCGTCGGGCAGGTAGTGGACGTCGTAGAAGGCCGGGACGTAGACGCCACCGGTCGCGGCGAGGCGCCTCAGGACCTCGATGCGGCCGCCCGGGCGGCCCTGGGCCTTCCACTCCCCGATGATGTCGGTCGCGGTGAGCACCGCCTCCTCGCCGTCACCGATGATGGCGGCGTCGATGAAGTCGGCGACCGGCTCGGGGTTGAAGGAGGCGTGGCCGCCCATGACGACGATCGGGTGCTCGTCGGTGCGGTCGGCGGCGTGCAGCGGGATGCCGGCGAGGTCGAGCGCCGTGAGCACGTTGGTGTAGCCGAGTTCGGTGGACAGGCTCAGGCCGAGGACGTCGAAGTCACCCACGGGGCGATGCCCGTCGACGGTGAACTGCGGCAGGCCTGCCTCGCGGAGCAGGGCCTCCATGTCGGGCCACACGGCGTAGGTGCGCTCGGCCAGCGCGTCGGGACGCTCGTTGAGCACCTCGTAGAGGATCATGACGCCCTGGTTGGGCACGCCGACCTCGTACGCGTCGGGGTACATGAGGGCCCAGCGCACCGTCAGGTCCTGGCCCTGGGGCCCGTGGCCACCGACGTCCCAGTCCTTGACGGTCGAGTTGAGCTCGCCCCCGACGTACTGGATGGGCTTGCTGACCTGCTCGAGCAGGGGCTCGAGGGCAGGGAAGATCGACTCACCGGACATGGGACAAGGGTAGGTCCGGTGCGCGGGGTACCCAAACGCCGCGCACCGGACCCCGCTGTCAGCTCGGGTACATCTCCTCGATGTCGCCCTTGAACTTCTCCGCGACGACCTTGCGGCGCAGCTTCAGGCTGGGGGTCAGCTCGCCGTCCTCGACGGTGAGGTCCCGGCCCAGGATGTGGAACTTCTTGATCTGCTCGTGCCGGTTGAGCCCGGCGTTGAGCTGGTCGACGTAGCCCTGGACCATCTCGCGCGCCTGCAGCGAGGAGACGATCTCGGTGTAGCTCGCGCCCTCGAGCCCGTTGGCCTCGGCCCACGGCTTGATGGCCTCCTCGTCGAGGGTGATGAGAGCCGTGACGAACTGCCGGCTCTCACCGTGGACGAGCAGCTGTCCGACGTAGGGGCACAGCCCCTTGAAGGTCGACTCGATGAGCGAGGGCGCCACGTACTTGCCGTTGCTCGTCTTGAACAGGTCCTTCTTGCGGTCGGTGACCTTGACGAACCCGTCGGCGTCGATCTCGCCGATGTCCCCGGAGTGGAACCACCCGTCCTCGGAGAGCACCTCGGCGGTGGCCTCGGGGTTGTTGTGGTAGCCCTCCATGACGTGCTCGCCGCGGATGAGGATCTCCCCGTCCTCGGCGATCTTGATGTCCGTCTGCGGCGTGGGCCAGCCGACGGAGCCGACCCGCAGGGCGTAGGGCCGGTTGACCGTCGCGGCCGCCGAGGTCTCGGTGAGGCCGTAGCCCTCGAGGATCGGCAGGCCGGCGCCGTTGAACCAGTGGGCGATGTCCTGGTTGAGGGCCGCGGAGCCGGAGATGAAGAACCGGACGCGGCCGCCGAAGCGCTCACGCACCTTGCCGAAGACGAGCTTGTCGCCGATCGTGTGCTTCAGGCCCAGGAGCAGCCCGGGCCGGCGGTTGTCGGACAGCGTCCGCGAGTACTCCCGGGCGGCCTCGGAGGCGAAGGCGAAGATCTTGGCCTTCGCTCCCCCTTCCTCCTCCATCCCGAGCGAGATGCGGCCGTAGACCTTCTCGAAGATGCGCGGGGCCGCGGCCATGAAGGTCGGGCGGACCTCACCGAGGTTGTCGACGATCTTGTCGATCCGGCCGTCGACGGCCGTCTGCATGCCGACGTCGGTGCTGATGAGCAGCAGCACCTTGGCGAAGACGTGCGACAGGGGCAGCCACAGGTAGTGGACGTCGTCCTCGGAGAGCATCCCGGTCGCCCGGATGGCCGCGCCCTGGTAGGTCCACGTCGCGTGCCGCAGGCGCACGCCCTTGGGTCGACCGGTGGTGCCGGAGGTGTAGATGATCGTGGCGAGCGAGCTCGGCCCGGTGCCGTCGATGCGGGAGTCGACGACCCCCGGCTCCGAGGCGAGGAGCGCGCGGCCGCGCTCCTCGACGTCCTCGAGGGAGACGACCCAGTCGTCGAGGTCGACGCCCTCGGTGTCCATGACGACGACCGTCGTGACCCCCGGGATCGCGTCGCGGACCTCGCGCAGCTTGGCCACCTGCTCCGCGTCCTCGGCGACGACGACCTTGGACCCGGAGTCGTCGGTGATGAAGGCGACGTCGTCGCTGATCGACGTCGGGTAGATCGTGGTCGTGGCGGCACCGGCGGCCATGATCGCGTAGTCCGCGAGGACCCACTCGATGCGGGTGCTCGAGGCCAGGGCGACCCGGTCCTCGGGCTGGATCCCGAGGTCGACGAGTCCGGCGGCCAGGGCCCACACCCGTTCCCCCAGCTGGGCCCAGGTCAGCTCGTCCCAGGCGATGCCGGCGGGGTAGGAATAGGCGATGTTGTCGGGCGTGTCGGCGATGCGCTGCCGGAGCAGGTGGCCGACGGATGGAGCACGGTCCTCGAAGACGCTGGCGTCGAAGACCTCGTCGGAGGCGCGGGTGGGGCGAGGGTCGGGCACGTGAGTCCACTCCTTCGTGGGCTGCGGGTGATGCGCGCATCATCCCCCACGGAAGGCTCGGCTGTCACCGGGTGGTCCACAAGGTGACCGATCGGTAATGAACGCCCCGGGGGCCCTCGTGGCTCACCGCGACCACGAGCCCCATCGCGGCCCAGCAGGCGAACATCGAGGACCCGCCGTACGAGAGGAAGGGCAGCGGCAGGCCGGTGACGGGCAGCAGCCCGAGGTTCATCCCGATGTTCTCCACCGACTGCACGGCGAACCAGGCCGCGACCGCCCAGCAGACGAGCCGCACGAAGGGGTCATCGGTCCGGGTCCCGGCGAGGGCGACGCGGGCGACGACGAGCCCGAGCAGGACGACGACGAAGGCCGCGCCGACGAAGCCGAGCTCCTCCCCCGCGACGGAGAAGACGAAGTCGGTCTCCTGGAAGGGGATCGCGCCGGACCCGGTGAGCTCGCCGGCGTGCAGCCCCTGCCCGCCCCAGCCGCCACCCGCGATCGCGGCCCGCACCTGCTGCGTCTGGTAGCCGATCCCGAGCGGGTCGGCCGACGGGTCGAGGAAGGCGGTGAGCCGGTCGCGCTGGTACGGGCTGAGGAGGGGCGTGGTGAAGGCAGCGGTCACCGCCGTCACGACGGCGACGAGGACACCGACGAGCCAGGGCCACGCGGCGCCGGAGACGACGAGCACCCCGAGCGCGAGGGCCACGAGGACCAGCGCGGACCCGAGGTCGGGCTGGGCCATGACGAGCAGCACCGGGACGGCGGTGACGACGCCGGCGAGCAGGACCTCACGGGGACGTGGCCGCTGGCGGCGCTCGGCGGCCGGCGCGAGCAGCATGGGTAGGGCGACGCACAGCCCGACCTTGGCCAGCTCGCTCGGTTGGATCGAGAACCCGCCGGGCAGCTGGATCCACGAGCGCGAGCCGTTGATCTCGGACCCGAGCGGGGTGAGCACGAGCGCCAGCCCGAGGATGCCCACGGCGTAGACGAAGGGGGCGAGCGCCCGCAGCACCGCGCGGTCGAGCCGGAGCACCAGGAGCGCCAGGACGAGCCCGATGCCCAGGTTGAGCAGGTGCCGCACGAGGTAGACCGACCCGGCCTCCGCACGGGTCGCCGAGTGGACGAGCAGCGCACCGAGCCCGGAGGCGGTGAGGGCGGCCGCGACGAGGACGAGGTCGGACCGCAGCAGCCGGTGCACGGACTAGGCGGGTGCGGACGGCGGTAGGCCGAGGACCGCCCGGGTCTGCCGGACGTCGTCGGCCATGGCCTCGAGGAGCTCGTCGATGGTGTCGAAGCGCAGGGTCGGGCGCACGTGCCCGACGAAGTCGACCGCGACCTGCTCGCCGTAGAGGTCGAGGTCCGTGCGGTCGAGGACGTAGGACTCGACGACGCGCACCTGCCCGTCGAAGGTCGGGTTGGTCCCGACCGAGATCGCCGCGGGCAGGCGCCGGTCGGTGCCGTCGGTGTCGAGGTCGAGCCGGGTGAGCCACCCGGCGTAGACACCGTCGGCGGGGATGAGCCCGAGGCTGTCGGTGCCGAGGTTGGCGGTCGGGTAGCCGAGCTCGCGGCCGCGGTGGTGGCCGTGGACGACGGTGCCGGTCACGCGGTGCGGCCGACCGAGGATCGCGGCGGCGTCCTCGACCTCGCCGATGGCGAGGTGGTTGCGCACCGCCGAGGAGGACCACCGCGCGGTGTCCCCCTGGTCCTCGATGACGACGACCTCGAAGCCGTGCTGCTCCCCCAGCTCGCGCAGGAGGTCCACGTCACCGGTGTACCCGGCACCGAAGCCGCGGGTGTCGGCGCCGACGACGAGGGCCTCGGCGTGCAGCCCGGTGACGAAGGTGTCGACGATGTAGTCCACGGCGCTCGTGCGGGCGAACTCGAGCGTGTACGGCAGCACGAGCAACCCGTCGACGCCCGCCTGCTCGAGCAGGTCGTCGCGCAGGACCCCGGGGGAGATGATCTGCGGGGCCCGCTCGGGGTGCATGACCTCCACCGGGTGCGGGTCGAACGTCACCGCCACGGCCGGCACGTCACGCGCGCGCGCCTGCCGGGCGAGCTCGTCGAGGATCGCGCGGTGCCCGCGGTGCACACCGTCGAAGTTGCCGAAGGTCGCCACGCACGGCCGCAGCTGCGGCGGGGTGGCACTCGGGGATGACCATTGCTGCACGGGCGACACTCTACGAACTGGCCGGCGCGAAGACGACGTGGGCACGCGCTGTGGCGCGACTCTCGTCCAGGACGGCCACGAGGACGCCCGCCGGGGAGAAGGCCGCGACGGGCTGCGAGCGGCCCGGCTCGGCGCTCTCGATGCGTTGCCCGTAGCCGAGGGCGCGGGCCTCGCCCTCGGTGAGCTCACGCGCCACGAGTGCCGCGCGGGCCGCCTCCTCCAGCGGGGTGAGCGGCATGATCGCGTCGTCGCCGCCCGCCTCGCGCAGCGCCGTCAGCGCGTCGAGCGAGTGGCCGTGCTCCAGCGTGAGCCCGCCGACGCGGGTGCGCCGCAGGGCCGTGAGATGGCCCCGGCTGCCGAGGTCCTCACCGAGGTCGCGGGCCAGCGCGCGCACGTAGGTCCCCGAGGAGACCTCGACGACGACGTCGACGTCGAGCACCGGGTGACCGTCGGCCTCGCCCTGGCGCACGTCGAGGACGTCGAAGCGCGAGACCGTCACCGGGCGGGCCGGGAGCTGCACGTCCTCGCCGGCGCGCACGCGGGCGTAGGAGCGCTCCCCCTTGACCTTGATCGCGCTCACCGAGCTCGGGACCTGCTCGATGTCGCCGGTGAGGCGCCCGACCGCCGCGTCGAGGGCGGCCCGGTCGATGCCGGCCACCTCGCCGACGCTCGTGACCTCCCCTTCGGCGTCATCGGTGACCGTCGCCTGGCCGAGGCGGATGGTCGCCGTGTACTCCTTGTCCGCGCCGACGAGGAAGGTGAGCAGCTTGGTGCCGCGACCGACCCCGAGGACGAGGACACCGGTGGCCATCGGGTCGAGGGTGCCCGCGTGGCCGACCTTCTTGGTCCGGTACAGCCGCCGGCACCGCGCGACGACATCGTGGCTCGACCAGCCGGACGGCTTGTCGACGACGACCAGGCCCTCGCTCACGCCCGGGACGGAGGGGGCGTGTCCTCCCCTTCGCCGTCCTTGGAGCGGTAGGGGTCGGCCTCGCCGGCGGGGCGGGCGTCGCTGCGGGAACGCGCGAGGTCCGCGTCACGCTCGCGCGCGGAGCGCAGCAGGTCGTCGATGTGGGAGGCGTTCTCGGGGACTGCGTCCGGGATGATCTCGAGCGTCGGGGTCAGCCGGATGCCCAGCTGCTTGCCGACGAAGGAACGCAGCTTGCCGCGGTTGGCCTCGAGGACCGCCGCGCTGCGCTCGCGCTGCGCGTCGTCACCGAAGACGGTGTAGAAGACGGAGGCGTGCTGCAGGTCGCCGGTCACCCGCACGTCGGTGATCGTCACGAACCCGAGGTCGGGGTCCTTGACGACCTGCTGCAGGTTGGCCGCGATGAGCTCCTGGATGCGGTCGGCGATCTTGCGGGCGCGGGCCGGGTCGGCCATGGCACACCTCCGTGAGGGGCTGGGTGGGGACGGGTCCACGGTATGCGAACCACGGTCGATCAGTAGTACTGGTTGTCCACGAGGGAGGAGGCGATGCCCAGGAAGAACCAGAGCGCCACGAGGGCGAGGGCGAGGAGACCGAGGACGAGCCCGCTCACCAGGTACGGCTTGGCGTCGCTGCCGGGCTCGTGCCGCAGCTGGGTCAGGCCGACGCCACCGCAGGCGATCGCGGTGAGCGCCGGGATCCACCCGAGGAACCAGCAGCACGAGGCCGGGAGCGCGATGATGCCCGCGACGAGCGCGATGATCCCGAGCGTCCTGGTCGAGCCGCCACCCCGCGGGGGGCCGCCCTGCGGGTAGGGCATCGGGGGCGGCGGTCCGTGCCCGCCGGGAGGCGGCGGCAGGGTCCCGTAGCCGGGGGGCGGAGGGGGCGTGCTCATGGTCCTCCTCGAGGTCGTGACGCGGTCGGTGTGCCCGGGAGACACGGACGCCCCCGGCCCGAGAGGGCCGAGGGCGTCACCGAGCGATCTCTCAGGAGAGGTCGCTGTAGAAGTTCGCGTCGATCACACCGGTGGCGGTGAGGATCCACACGATGATGCCCAGGACGATGCCCAGGACACCGAGACCGAGGCCGACCTGCGCGAGGGTCTTCTTCTCGCCGGTCTTGTCGAACTCCTTGCCACCGAGGTAGCCGAGGACGACGGCCGCGATGGAGAAGACGAACCACGAGCAGCAGCACAGGCCGATGACGCCGGTGACGATCGAGATGATCGACATGATCTTGCCGTTGTTGCTCTGGCCCTGCTGCGGGAAGCCACCGCCCGGCGGGGGCGCCTGCGGGGGCATGCCGCCGGACGGCGAGCCGTAGCTCGGTGCGCCGGGGGGCGGGGGCGGGGTGGCGCCCGGGAAGGAGCCCGCCGGGGTGGAGCCGGAGGGGGTGGAGCCGGAGCCCTCGGAGGAGGGGTACGGGTTGCTCCCCGTGGGGTCGTAGGGCTGGTTGCCCCCGCTGCCGGGCGGAGGAGGTGGCGTCGTCATGTCGCTCCCCTGATAGATGTCATGCGGTCAGGCACACCCTAGTGTCCGGGCCCGGCCCGTCGCGGCATTGGGGCGGGCATGTCGGTGGGGAGGACTCCCCTGCTCCCAGCGGGCACGACGAAGGGGGGAGGTCCGGCTCTCGCCGGTCCTCCCCCCTTCGCTCGCACGGGCGAGGATCAGCTGCGGGGCTTCTCCTGCATCTCGTACGTGGTGATGAGGTCACCGTCCTGCACGTCGTTGAAGCTGCCGAGGTTGATGCCGCACTCGAAGCCCTCGCGGACCTCGGTGACGTCGTCCTTGAAGCGACGCAGACCGGTGAGCTCCAGGCCCTCGGTGATGACCACGCCGTTGCGGGTGATCCGCGCCTTGGAGCCGCGCTTGATGACGCCGCTGCGGACGATGGAACCGGCGATGTTGCCGAACTTGCTGGAGCGGAAGATCTCGCGGATCTCCGCCGAGCCGAGCTCGACCTCCTCGTACTCCGGCTTGAGCATGCCCTTGAGCGCCTGCTCGATCTCCTCGATGGCCTGGTAGATCACGCCGTAGTAGCGGATCTCCACGCCCTCGCGCTCGGCGACCTCGGCGTTCTGGCCCTCGGCGCGGACATTGAATCCGATGATGATCGCGTCCGAGGCCATGGCCAGGTTGATGTTGTTCAGCGTGATCGCGCCGACGCCGCGGTCGATGATCCGCAGGTCCACGTCGTCACCGACGTCGATCTGCAGGAGCGCATCCTCCAGGGCCTCGACGGAACCGGACACGTCACCCTTGAGGATGAGGTTGAGGGTGTCGATCTTGCCGGCCGCGATGACCTGGTCGAGGTCCTCGAGGCTGATCCGCTTGCGGGCCTTGGCCAGGCTGGCCTGACGGTCCGCCGCCTCACGCTTCTCGGCGATCTGGCGCGCGGTGCGGTCGTCCGGGGCCACCACGAAGGTGTCACCGGCGCGGGGCACGGACGACAGCCCGAGCACCTGCACGGGACGGGACGGGCCCGCCTCGTCGAGGTTGTTGCCGTGCTCGTCGAGCATGGCGCGGACACGACCGAAGGCCGAGCCGGTGACGATCGCGTCACCGACGCGCAGCGTGCCGGACTGGACGAGGACGGTCGCGGTCGCACCGCGGCCCTTGTCGAGGTTGGCCTCGATCGCGACACCGCGGGCATCGCGATCGGGGTTGGCCCGCATGTCCAGCTCGGCGTCGACCGTGAGCAGGACGGCGTCGAGCAGGGAGTCGATGTTCTGACCCTGCTTGGCGGACACGTCGACGAACATCGTGTCGCCGCCGTACTCCTCGGCCACGAGGTTGTACTCGGTGAGCTGACCGCGGATCTTGGCCGGGTCGGCGCCCTCGACGTCGATCTTGTTGACCGCGACGACGATCGGCACGTCCGCAGCCTGGGCGTGGTTGAGCGCCTCGATGGTCTGCGGCATGACGCCGTCGTCGGCAGCGACCACGAGGACCGCGATGTCGGTGACCTTGGCACCACGGGCACGCATGGCGGTGAACGCCTCGTGACCGGGGGTGTCGATGAAGGTCAGCGCCCGCTCGACGCCCTCGTGCTCGGTGCGGATCTGGTAGGCACCGATGTGCTGGGTGATGCCACCGGTCTCCCCCGAGCCCACGTCGGCTTGGCGGATCGCGTCGAGCAGACGCGTCTTGCCGTGGTCGACGTGACCCATGACGGTGATGACCGGCGGACGAGCCACCAGGTCCTCGTCGTCCTCGTGCTCGAGGCCGATGTCGAGGTTGACGTTGTAGGCGTCGAAGAGCGCGCGCTCCTCCTCCTCGGGCGAGACCATCTGGATGTCGTAGCCGAGCTCGGCCCCGAGCAGCTGGAAGGTGACCTCGTCCAGGGACTGGGTCGCCGTGGCCATCTCGCCGAGGTTGAACAGCACGGTGACGAGCGACGCCGGGTTGGCGTTGATCTTGTCGGCGAAGTCGCTCATCGAGGCACCCTGACGGATGCGGATGACGGTCGTGCCGTCACCACGGGGGACGACCACGCCGCCGATCGACGGCGCGGACATCTGCTCGAACTCGGCCCGCTTCGCGCGCTTGGACTTGCGCTGCTTGCTCCGGCCGCCACCGCGACCGAAGGCACCCTGGGTGCCGCCACGGCCACCGGGGCCACCGCGGTACCCACCGGGACCGCCGCCGCCGGGACGGGCGCCGGGGCCACCGGCCCCGGGACGACCGCGACCACCGGCGCCACCACGGCCACCGGGACGCTCACCCGGCCGCGGGACGGCCGAGCTGGCCGGCATCATGCCGGGCGACGGACGCGGACCACCGGGACGGGGACCAGCGGCACCCGCACCGGCACCGGCCGGACGCGGGCCACCGGCACCGGCACCCGCGGCGGGGCGCTGCCCACCGGGACGCTGGCCGCCGGGACGCTGGCCGGGGCGCGGCATGCCCTGGCTGGAGGCGAAGGGGTTGTTGCCCGGGCGCGGGGCGCCGGAGCCACCCCCTTCGCGACGGGTGCCCATGCCCTGGCTGGAGGCGAAGGGGTTGTTGCCGGGACGCGGACCCGGACGACCGGCCGGCTTGGCCGGCGCGGGACGCGGGCCGGGAGCCGGGGCCTTGGGACCGGGAGTCGCCGCGGCCGGCTTGTCCTGCGTCGCGGGCTGCTCGGCGGCCGGGGCAGCAGGAGCCTCAGGCGCTGCAGCGGCGGGAGCCTCCGCGGCCCTGGCCGCAGGTGCCTGGGGAGCCGCCGGAGCGGCAGGGGTCGGAGCAGCCGACGCGGGTGTCGCGGGGGCAGGCGCCGCGGGTGCGGGACCGGGGGTGGGCGCCTTGGGACCCGGCGTCGCCGCCGGTGCCTTGGGGGCAGCCTGCTCAGGGGTGGTGGGGGCGGGAGCCTTGGGGCCGGGCTTCGCCGCGGGCTTGGCGGCCGCCTTCTTGGCGCCACCCTCGGTCGGCGGGGGGTTGTTCTTCACCCGGCGCACGACAGGCGCCTCGATCGTCGAGCTCGCAGACTTCACGAACTCCCCCATGTCACCCAGGTGGGCGAGGAGGGTCTTGCTGGAAACCCCGAGCTCCTTCGCGAGCTCGTGGACACGGACCTTGGCCACGTTTCTCCTTCTCTGGTCCGTACCGGAAGGAGGCGCGGACCGTCGTCAGTTGAGGTGAATGCTCATTGCTGAGTACTCATCGGGTGCTCATCAGCGTCAAACCCGCTCTCGGTGCTGAACTGTGTTGGTCATGACAGGTTGCTGCCCAGGTGCTCGAGCCAGCGGCGGACGGCGTCGGAGCCATCCACCCGGCGCCGGAAGGCGCGGGAGAAGGCCCGCCGCCGGACGGCGAGGTCCAAGCAGGCGATGTCGGCGTGGAGCCATGCCCCACGACCCGGCAGCCGCCGACGCGGGTCCGGCACGACCGTGGTGCGACCCAGGTCATCCGTCTCCACGACGATGCGCAGCAGGGTCGACCGGCTATCCCGTCCTCGACACCCGATGCAGGTCCGGATGGGACCCGCGACGGGTGGGCCGGACTGGAGTCCAGACCGATCGACCTCCATCAGTCTAGCCCCTGCCGCGTCCCGTCCGTCACCCGGCCGACGGACCGGGGGCGGAGGCGTCCCCGCTCGGGTCGGCCGCGGTGTCGGGACGGATGTCGATGCGCCAGCCGGTGAGCTTGGCCGCCAGCCGGGCGTTCTGGCCCTCCTTGCCGATGGCCAGGGAGAGCTGGTAGTCGGGGACGACGACGCGCGCCGAGCGCAGCCTCGGGTCGACGATCGTCACCGACTGCACCTTGGAGGGCGAGAGGGCAGCGGCGATGAACTTCTGCGGGTCCTCCGAGTAGTCGACGATGTCGATCTTCTCGCCCTGCAGGTGGGCCATGACCGCGCGGACGCGGGCACCCATGGCGCCGATGCACGCCCCCTTGGCGTTGAGGCCGGGGATCTTGGAGTGCACGGCGATCTTGGTGCGGTGGCCGGCCTCGCGGGCCAGCGCCGCGATCTCGACGGACCCGTCGGCGATCTCCGGGACCTCCATGGCGAAGAGCTTGCGCACGAGGTTGGGGTGGGTGCGCGAGAGACCGATCTCGGGTCCACGCATGCCGCGCTTGACCGAGACGACGTAGACGCGGATGCGGTCGCCGTGCTTGTAGACCTCGCCGGGGACCTGCTCGGCCGAAGGGAGGACGCCCTCCACCGTGCCGAAGTCGACCAGGACGTTGCGCGGGTTGGAGCTCTGCTGGATGACCCCGGCGACGATGTCGCCCTCGCGGCCACGGAAGTCGCCCATGATCGCCTCGTCCTCGAGGTCGCGCATGCGCTGGGTGATGACCTGACGAGCGGTGGCGGCCGCGACCCGACCGAAGTTGTCGGGGGTGTCGTCGAACTCGGGCCCCAGCTCGCGCCGGGTGCGGGTACGCATGAGGGGGTTGCCCTCGTCGTCGACGGGGGCGGGCTCGCCCTCGACCGCCTCGACCGGGACCTCCTCCTCGAGGACGTGCTCCTCGCGGGCCCACACGACGACGTGCCCGTCCTTGCGACCGAGCTCGGCGCGCGCGTTCTTGTACGCGCCCTCGGTGCGGTGGTACGCGCCGAGGAGCGCCGCCTCGATGGCGTCGACGAGGATGTCGAAGGGGATCTCCCGCTCGCGCTCGAGAGCCTTCAGGGCGTGGATGTCGATGTCCATGTCAGTCCTTGTCGTCGTCGCCGTCGGGCGCGCTCGGTCGGGTGAACTCCACCTGGGCGACGCCCTTGGTGATGTCGGCGAAGGGGAAGTGCTCGGTGCGGGGCGCCTGCCGCTTGGTGCCGGCGAGGTGCAGCTCGACGCCGTCGGCCGTCGTCGCGAGGACGCGGCCGGTGACCGTGCCCTCGCCCCTGCCCTCGGCGAGCGTGAGCTCCACGAGGCGGCCGACGGTGCGGCGGAAGTGCATCGGCTCGGTGAGCGGTCGGTCCGTGCCGGGGGTGCTCACCTCGAGGGTGTACGGCTGGCTGCCCATGACGTCGGAGCTGTCCAGGGCATCGCTCACCAGACGGGTCGCATCGGCGATCTCGTCGAGGGTGAGCTGCTCCACCGGCGTGTCCCCGACCGCGTCGACGACCGTCCGCTCGACGGTGATCCGGGCGACCCGGCGCTTGCCAGCGGGTGTCACGACCACCCCGGCCACGCTGAAGTCACCACCCAACGCGCCGGACACCTGGGTGTGGATGTCCTGGTCGAGAGCCATGGGAGAGCGCCTTCCGTGTGGAGTTGACGTGCTGGCCCGACACTCTAGTCATGATCCGCGCCCCGCGAGACATGCGAAGATCGACCGGTGCCCGTCCCGCCCAGCCGTCGTCTCGTGCTCGCCGGTGCCGCGACACTCGCCGCCGCCGTCCTGACCGGCTGCGGGGTTCGGCTCGAGGACGACGCGCCGGACCTCCCCTTCGTCCCGCGGCGGGAGCCGGTCCCCGCCGAGTCCGCGCTGCTCGCGGTCCTCGGGACCCTGCGTGACTCCGACGCCGAGCACGCCGCGGCCCGCGCCGAGCGGCTGCGGACGGCGCTCGAGGGGGCCCAGGTCCCGGCCACCGTGCTCGACGACGCGACCGCGCCGACGTCCGACGGCGAGACGGCCGCGGCCTTCGAGGCGGCGGTGCGCGAGTGCGCGCCCGGGATGCTGCGGCTCGTCGGGCAGCTCACGGCGACCCACCGCATCGCCACCCCCCTCGGCCGGAGGAGCGGGCTGTGGACGCCGGCCGGCACGCAGCCGTGGACCGCGGGCTCCGTCGCCGCGGATGTCCTCGCGGGCACCCGGGCCGCGGTCTACGCCCTCGACGTCATCGCCGCCAAGGCCACCGGCGCGGTCGCCGAGGACGCGCTGACCGCAGCCCGGGCCCTGCAGCGCCTGGAGATCCGGCAGACCACTGCGGCCGGCGAGCAGGCGGACGAGGTCACCCTCGGCTACGAGCGCCCCGCCGGCCTCACCGGGTCCAAGGCGCTGGAGTGGGGCAAGGACGCGTGCGAGCGGCTGCTCGCCGTCCACGCCGCGGGCTTCGACGGGCTCGCCGACGACCGCGACGCGGCCCTCGAGCTCGTGCAGTGGATGGTCGCGGCCGAGCGGATCTCCCGACCGCGGTTCGGCCGGCCGGTCCCCGAGCTCTACGGCGACGCCCAGCCCACGACGTGAGGGTCGCGGACGCGGCGGCGCTCGTCCCGTCGGCCTTCGTCACGCACGTCTCCTCGCTCGAGGCCGACGGAGGTCCCTCGGGCGCCGACTGGGTGGCCGCCCTCCCCCACCTGGTCGCCGACGTGCTCGACGCGTGGGACCTGGCCGTCGACGGGCCGGCGATGACCGGCCGCTGCGCGCTCGTGCTGCCCGTGCGCGGGCCCGAGGGGCGCGCCGTGCTCAAGCTCGGCTGGCCGCACACGGACGCCGACGGCGAGCACCTGGCGCTGCGGACGTGGGACGGTCGCGGGGCCGTGCGGCTGCTGCGGGCCGACCCGCGCCGTTCGGTCCTGCTGCTCGAACGCCTCACGACCGAGGACCTCACGGGGGTGTGGGACGAGGAAGCCGTGGCGGTCGTCGCGGGTCTCTACGCGGACCTGCACGTCGCTCCCCTGCCGCAGCTGCCGCAGCTCGAGCCGTGGGTCCGGGAGGTCCTGTCGCGGCCGGCGGCCGCGGGGCTGCCGCGCAGGTACGTCGAGCAGGCGCGGGGCTCCCTTCGCGCGCTCCCGACGCTCGACGGGCACCGGCTCCTCCACGGCGACCTGCACTACGGCAACGTGCTGTCCGACGGCACCGACTGGGTCGCGATCGACCCCGAGCCGGTCGTCGGGCACCCCGCCTGGGAGGTCGCTCCGCTGCTCTGCAACCGCTGGTCGGAGATGGGCACGGGCGCGTCGCTGCGCTGGTCCGTGCGACGCCGCGTGGAGGTCGTGTGCGACGTGGCCGGCCTGGACGAGGGACTCGTGCGCTCAGTGAGCGCGCTGCGCGAGCTGGTGGGCGCCGTCCGGGCGCTCGAGGACGGCGACGCCGAACGAGTGTCCCGGGCGGTCGCGCTCGTCAAGGCGCTCGGCGACTGAGCGAAGGGGGGCCGGGTCGCGGTCCCCTGTCGTCCTGACGCGCACCTGTGTCACGCAATTTCGTCACACGGGTGGGACCAACGACGTCAACCCGGGGACAGACCGACGACGGCGCGCCCGGTCCACGGCTGCCGTCACCTTGCGCAGCACCACCATCGGGTCCGAGAGATCCGCCCAGACGAGCCTCACGACCTCGTACCCGAGCTCCCGCAGCCGGTCCTCCCGGACCTTCTCGGCCCGTAGGGCTCGAGGGTCCTGGTACTTGCCCATCCCGTCGACCTCGATGATGACGCCCTCGAGCTCCATCAGGAAGTCGAGCCGCGCCCAGACCTCGCCCCGCTCGTCACGCAGCTCGACCTGCGGCGTCGGCTGCGGGATGCCGGCGAGGTGGAAGGCCCACCGCGCCCGCGACTCGGCGGCCGACTCGATCCGTGGGTCGGCCAGCGCCACGACCCGAGCCGGCTCTCGGGACCACCTGTCCGGTCGAAGCAGCGTCATCGCGCCGACAAGGTCCTCCCGGGTCATCACCGCGCGGTGGAGAGCGTTGTCGGCGCTCACCAGCCCGGCCTCGGCCCCGAACTGCACCGCTACCTGGAGGCAGGCGGTGGCCGGGGTCACCGTCCGCACCGACCGATGCACCTCGATGAGCTCTGCGGGTACCTGCCGGTGCACGCGCAGGACGGCATCGGTGCGCCCCCTGCGACCATCGGTGTGCACCAGGTGCACCCGGTCGTCGACGCCGTGCACCGCGATCAGCCGGATGGCGAGGGCGCTGTGGTGGCTCAGGGCGCTGACGTCGTCGGGGCGGCTGCGGTAGACAGCGAGCGCGCGGAGACCGTGCCGGTCCCAAGGTGTGGCCGACCGCCACAGGTCCCCGTCGACGAAGGCCCCGCGACGGACCCTCACGAGCTGCCCCGAGCGCACCGCCGCGGTGATCTCCCTGCTGCTGACACCCTGGGCCAGCAGGGCGGTGGAGGTGGTGGTCCCGTGGGTACGCACGGCGCCCCGGCCTCCCCGGGGGTGAGACGGTGGGGGCATGGGCCACCGACTCGCCGCCAGCCTCTCCCCCTACCTGCGCCAGCACGCCGACAACCCCGTCGACTGGTGGGAGTGGGGCGAGGAGGCCTTCGCGGAGGCCCGGCGACGGGACGTCCCGATCTTCCTGAGCGTCGGGTACGCGGCCTGCCACTGGTGCCACGTCATGGCGCACGAGAGCTTCGAGGACGAAGGGGTGGCCGCGGCCCTGTCCGCCGGGTGGGTGAGCGTCAAGGTCGACCGCGAGGAGCGGCCCGACGTCGACGCGGTCTACATGCTCGCCACGCAGGCGATGACGGGTCACGGCGGGTGGCCGATGACCGTGCTCATCACGCCGGACGGCGAGCCCTTCTTCGCCGGGACCTACCTGCCCAGGCCGCAGCTGCTGCAGCTGCTCGATGCCGCCGGCACCGCGTGGCGGGAGGACCGTGAGCGGCTCACCGCGAGCGCGACGAGCATCGCCGCGCAGCTGGCCGGCATCGCCGACCCGGGTCCGGGCTCACCGATCGAGGACGAGCAGGTCGCGCTGGCGGTCCACACGCTGCGCAAGGTCTTCGACGACGCCCGGGCGGGTTTCGGCGGGGCGCCGAAGTTCCCCCCGTCGATGACCCTCGAGCACCTGCTGCGGCACCACGCGCGCACCGGTGACGCCGACGCGCTCGCCATGGCCGAGCGGACCCTCGAGGCGATGGCCCGCGGCGGCATCCACGACCAGCTCGCGGGCGGCTTCGCGCGGTACAGCGTCGACGCGGAGTGGGTCGTGCCCCACTTCGAGAAGATGCTCTACGACAACGCCCAGCTGCTGCGCGTGTACACGCACTGGCACCGCGCGACGGGCGACGAGCTCGCGGGTCGGGTGGCCGGGTCGACCGCAGACTTCCTCGTGCGCGACCTGCGCACGGACGAAGGGGGGTTCGCCTCGGCCCTCGACGCCGACACGATCATCGACGGCCGGTCCGTCGAGGGTGCCACCTACGTGTGGACCCCGGCGCAGCTCGTCGAGGTCCTCGGCGAGGAGGACGGGCGCCGGGCCGCCGAGCTGCTTGAGGTGACCCCCGAGGGGACCTTCGAGCACGGGACCTCGACGCTGCAGCTGCTCCACGACGTCGAGGACTCAGCCGACGCGGGGTGGTGGGAGTCGGTGCGAGTCCGCCTCCTCACGGCCCGCGACGAGCGCCCCCAGCCCGCGCTCGACGCCAAGGTGGTCACGAGCTGGAACGGCCTGGCCATCGCCGCCCTCGCCGACGCCGGCGTCACCCTGCGCCGCCCCGACCTCGTCGAGGCCGCCGCTGCCGCGGCGCGGCTCGTCCTGGAGCACCACCTCGTCGACGGGCGCCTGCGCCGCACCTCGCTCGGTGGCGTGGTCGGCCCGGCGCCGGCAGTGCTCGACGACCACGGCAACCTCGCCGAGGGGCTGCTCTCGCTCCACCGCGCCACCGGCGAGACGACCTGGCTGACGCGCGCCGGCGAGGTCCTGGAGCTCGCGACGAGCCTCTTCCACGACGAGGACGGCTGGCACGACACGGCCCATGACGGCGAGGCCCTCATCACCCGTCCGCGCGGGCGCACCGACAACGCCGAGCCGGCGGGGGTCTCGGCCATCGCGGGCGCCCTGCTCACCCACTCGGCCCTCACCGATCGCACCGACCACCGAGCGCTCGCCGAGGAGGCCGTCGCCGCGCAGTCGCGGATCATCACCCACGACCCGCGCTTCGCCGGCTGGGCGCTGGCGGTGGCCGAGGCGATGCTCGCCGGACCGCTCCAGGTGGCGATCGTCGGCGAGGGCGCGGACGGCCCCCTTCGTGCCGTGGCGGAGGCCTCCCCCGCACCGGGGCTCGTCATCGTCAGCGGCGAGCCCGATGCCCCCGGCGAGCCGCTGCTCGCGGACCGACCACTCGTCGACGGGCGGGCGACCGCGTACGTGTGCCGCGGCTTCGTCTGCGACGCGCCGGTGACCGACCCCGAGGCGCTGCGCCGACTGCTGTGATCAGTCGACGACGTCGACGCTCGTGACGGACCCGGGATCGATCGGCTCGTCCCAGTCGATGTCGCGGTGCGAGTGCGAGCGCAGCCACGCGAGAGCGGCCCGGATCGTGTGCTCGTGGCTGACGACGACGAGGTGCTCGGGCTGCTCGATGAGGGCTGGGGCGAACCACTCGCCGACCCGCTCGAAGACGTCCTGCATGGACTCGCCCCCGCCCCAGCGGACCTCGCTGATGTGGCGGTCCTGCGGGACCTCCTCGGCACGCAGGAGGTCGCTGCGCTCCCCCTCGAGCCGGCCGAGGGCCTGCTCGCGCAGGCCGGCCTCGTTGCGGACCGAGGCGTGCCACCCGGCGGGGCGCAGGGCCACCGAGATGATCTCGGCGGTCTGCAGGGCACGCATGAGGTCGCTGGACCACAGGGCGAGGGCGCGCTCCGAGCGGGGCGGACCCAGCACCGCGCCCAGGGCGAGCCCGGCCCGGGCGGCGTCGGCGCGTCCCGCGTCGGTGAGCACGGACTGGCCGGGCCCCCGGTGGGCACCCTGGACGAGGCCGTCACGGTTCCACGTGGACTCCCCGTGACGGACGAGGTG
The DNA here is from genome assembly GCF_039631275.1 of Janibacter sp. LM. Classification (NCBI taxonomy): domain Bacteria; kingdom Bacillati; phylum Actinomycetota; class Actinomycetes; order Micrococcales; family Intrasporangiaceae; genus Janibacter; species Janibacter sp. LM. Next base: position 233,844 of record NZ_JBDIVG010000001.1, on the reverse strand, counting down.
CACGCGCGTAGGGCTCACGAGGCCACGCTATCGGTGCTCCGTAGAGTGGCGGCTCGTGAGCGGACTCCTCATCACCGGTACCTCCTCCGACGCGGGCAAGTCCCTCGTCGTGACGGGCTTGTGCCGCGTCCTCGCCCGGCGGGGCGTGTCCGTCGCCCCGTACAAGGCGCAGAACATGTCCAACCACTCGATGGTCTGCCGCGACGGGTCCGAGATCGGCCGTGCCCAGTACCTGCAGGCGCAGGCCGCCGGGGTCGAGGCGACGTCGGCGATGAACCCGGTGCTGCTCAAGCCGGGCAGCGACCGGCGCGCCCACGTCGTCGTGCGGGGGCGGCCGGCGGGCGAGCTGCGGGCGGGTGAGTACGCCACCGGGCGGGGGCACCTGGCAGACGCCGCGTTCGCCGCGTACGAGGAGCTGGCCGCGGCGCACGACGTCATCGTCTGCGAGGGCGCGGGCTCCCCGGCCGAGGTCAACCTGCGTGCGGGCGACTACGTCAACCTCGGTCTGGCCCAACGGTTCTCGCTGCCCACCGTGCTCGTCGGCGACATCGACCGTGGCGGCGTGCTCGCGGCGCTGTACGGGACGTGGGCGCTCGTCGCGGACGAGGACCGGCCGTTGCTGCGCGCCTACCTGATCAACAAGTTCCGCGGCGACGCGTCGGTCCTCGAGCCGGGGCTCGACGAGGTCACCCGTCGCACCGGGCTGCCCTCCCTCGGGGTGCTGCCGTGGCTCACCGACGTGTGGCTCGACTCCGAGGACTCGCTGTCGATGGGCGCCTGGGGTGAGGCCGAGGACGACGTCCCGGCCGACCGCCGCCTGTCCGTGGCCGTCGTCCGACTGCCGCGGACGTCCAACGGCACCGACGTCGACGCGCTGGCCGCCGAGCCTGGTGTCGACGTGCGCGTCACGGTGGACGCGGACCACGTGCGAGAGGCCGACCTCGTCGTGCTGCCGGGCTCTCGGGCCACGGTGTCCGACCTCGCGTGGTTGCGCCGGTCCGGCTTGGCCGAGGTCGTGGTGGACCGCGCGCGCCGCGGTGCACCGGTCCTTGGGATCTGCGGCGGGTACCAGATGCTGCTCGACGAGGTCGTCGACGACGTCGAGTCCGGCGGCGACGACGACGACGAAGGGAGCGAATCCCCCTCTCCTCCAACGGTCCCCGGCCTCGGACTGCTCCCCGGACGCGTCGTCTTCCACCACGACAAGGTGCTCGCGAGACCGAGCGGGTCGTGGCGGGGCGTGCCGGTGGAGGGGTACGAGATCCACCACGGCGTCGTCGAGCCGACCGGCGGCGAGGACTTCCCCGGCGGCCACGCGGTGGGCTCGGTGCGTGGGTCGATCTGGCACGGGACGCTCGAGGGCGACGGCTTCCGGCGCGCCCTCCTGGCCGACGTCGCGGGGGCGAGCGGCGCGGCCTGGTCCGCGGAGGCGGGCGGGACCCCCTTCGCCTCACGGCGGGAGCGGATGATCGACACCCTCGCCGACGCCCTCGAGACCCACGTCGACATCGACGCCCTGCTCGCCCTGACGAAGGACTCCCGTTGAGCCCCAGCGCTGCCCGTCGCATCCACGTCATCGGCATCGGCGCCGGGTCCCCCGAGCACGTGACCGCCGAGGCCGCCGCCGCGCTGGGCGAGGTCGACGTCTTCCTCGTCGCCGACAAGGGTGGCGCCAAGGACGAGCTGGTCGCGGTGCGGCGCGCGATCTGCGAGCGCTTCATCCCGGCCGACCACGCCTACGAGCTCGTCACGGTGCCCGACCCGCAGCGCGGACCCGACGCCGAGCGCGACCCCGCCGAGTACGCGCGAGGGGTGCGCGACTGGCACGCCGCGCGGACCGACGCGTACGTGCGGATCATCGAGGGGCTGCCGGAGGACGCGGTCGTGGGCTTCCTCGTGTGGGGAGACCCCGCGTTCTACGACAGCACGATCCGCGTCGTCGACGCGATCGGCGAGCGGATCCCGACGACGGTCCGGGTGCTGCCGGGGATCTCGGCCTTCCAGACCCTGGCCGCTGCGCACGGGATCGTGCTGCACCGCGTCGGCGAGCCGGTCCACGTCACGACCGGCCGGCGGCTCGTCGAGGAGTGGGCACGTGCCGACGACGCGGGGCTGGAGCTCGGGACCGTCGTCGTCATGCTCGACGGGCACCTGCACTGCCGCGAGCTCGCGGCCACGCACCCGGACACCGTCATCCACTGGGGCGCCTACGTCGGCATGCCCCAGCAGGCGCTGCGGTCCGGTCGCCTGGCCGATGTCATCGACGAGATCGTCCAGCTGCGCGCGCGGCTGCGCGCGGAGCACGGCTGGGTCATGGACGTCTATGCGCTGACGCCCGCCTGAGGGTCACCGGGTGCGGGCCGCGGCGCGGCGGACGGCCAGGCCCTGCAGGACCATCGACGCCGCGAGGCAGGCGCCGACACCCTCGCCGGCACGCAGGCGCAGGTCGAGCAGCGGCTCGAGGCCGAGCTCGCGCAGCACGAGCGCGTGGGCCCGCTCGCGGGAGACCTGGCCGGCGAGGAGGTAGGCCTGCACCGCCGGCTCGATGCGACTCGCGACGAGGCCCGGCAGGGACCCCGCGAGTCCGTCGAGGACGACCGGCGCACCCGCGGCCGCGGCCCCGAGCACGACCCCCGTGAGCAACGCGATCTCCGGACCACCCACGGCCGCGAGGAGGCGAAGGGGGTCCGACTCCCCCTTCGTCCGGGCGAGTGCCGCCGCGACGACCTCGCGCTTGCGCGCGACCATGTCCGCGTCGGACCCCGAGCCGAGGCCGACCGCGTCCTGGGGCTCGAGGTCGAGGAGGGCGCAGGCCAGGGCGGCGGCGACGGTCGTGTTGCCGACGCCGACCTCGCCGAGGCAGACGAGACCCCCGCGCGAGGCCTCACGACCGATGCCGTGACCGGCAGCCACCAGGGCCTCGACGTCGGCCGGAGACATCGCGTCGGTGGTCGCCAGGTCGCCCCGCTCCCCCCTCGCACGCGCGGCGCGCGCGTCCGGGACAGGCTGCGCCACACCGGCGTCCACGGCGATGACGGCCAGACCGGCGCCCTTGGCCGTGGCCGCGCCCAGAGACGTCCCGGCCACCGTGGCGGACAGCACGTCCGCGGTCGTCGAGCCCGGGAAGGCACTGACCCCGAGCTCGGTCACGGGGTGGTCCGCGCCGGCGAGCACCAGCGTGCCACCGGTGATGTCCTGGGCGCCGACGGCCAGCACCCGGTTGAGCGTGCGGTCGAGGACACCGAGCGAGTCCGGGGGCGAGAGCAGCTCGTCGGCCGCGTCGGTGGCCCCGACGAGGCGCTCCGGCTCGGGTCCGCGCAGGTGCGAGACCGGCTGCTGCGGGGCCGACTCGTCAGCAGGCCAGCGGTCGCGCAGGACGACCTCCTCGAGAGGTGCCTTCCGCGACCACGCGGCGCGCTCGAGACCCGGCGACGGAGGCCGCTCGTCGGGCCAGCCGAGGCACAGCCACCCGAGCGTGACGACGTCCTCGGGCAGGCCGAGCAGGCCGGCGAGCTCGTCCGGGTCGAAGAGTGTTACCCAGCCCATCCCGAGCCCGTGGGCGCGGGCGGTGAGCCACATGTTCTCGATCGCCGCGGCGCAGGACCACAGGTCGGCGTCGGGGAAGGTCGCGCGCCCGAGCACCCCCACCGCGGGAGTGCGCCGGTCGCACGCGACGACGACGCCGACGGGCGCCTCGCGCAGGCCCTCCAGCTTGAGGTCGAGCATGCGCGCTGCGCGCTCCGAGGCCAGGTGCGCGGCCTGCTCGACCCGCGCCCGGTCAGCCAGCGCCGCGGCGCGGTCGCGGGTCGTGGGGTCGGTGACGACGAGGAACCGCCAGGGCTGGGAGTGGCCGACGCTCGGCGCGCGGTGGCCGGCCTCGAGCACCGCGGTGACGAGGTGCTCCGGCACGGCGTCGGGCCGGAACCGGCGGATGTCGCGCCTCCCGGCGACGACCGCGGCCAGGGCCTGCGTCACGGTCTCGCCCATCGCCCACCCGGCGGGGTCCTCACGCCGCTGCGCGGCACTGCTGGCGTCGCCGATGGTCGGGACGGGCCGGGCGTAGCGGGGGGACTCCCCTGCGTCGCTCACTCGTCCTCCATGTCGCCCTCGACGTCGAGGTAGACCTGCTGCATCGCGGCCACGACCTGCGGGTCCGGCTCCTCCCACAGGCCGCGGTCGGCGGCCTCGGCGAGCTTCTCGACGATGCCGCGCAGGGCCCAGGGGTTGGCCCGGCGCATGAACTCCTGGTTGGTCTCGTCGAGGACGTAGTCCTGAGCGATGCGGTCGTACATCCAGTCGTGGACGACGCCGGCGGTCGCGTCGAAGCCGAAGAGGTAGTCGACCGTGGCCGCCAGCTCGAAGGCGCCCTTGTACCCGTGGCGCTGCATCGCCGAGATCCACCTGGGGTTGACCACGCGCGAGCGGAAGACGCGGTTGGTCTCCTCCTGCAGCGTCCGGGTGCGCACCGCGTCGGGTGAGGTCGAGTCGCCGACGTAGGCCTTCGGCTCGCTCCCGGTGAGCGCGCGCACGGTCGCGACCATGCCGCCGTGGTACTGGAAGTAGTCGTCGGAGTCGAGGATGTCGGACTCGCGGTTGTCGACGTTCTTCGCGGCGACCTGGATGCGGCGGTAGGTGCGCTCCATGTCCTCCGCAGCGGGCCGGCCGTCGAGGTCGCGGCCGTAGGCGTAGCCGCCCCAGGCCGTGTAGACCTGCGCGAGGTCGTCGTCGCTGCGCCAGCTGCCGGACTCCACGACCTGCAGGATGCCCGCGCCGTAGGACCCGGGCTTGGAGCCGAAGATCCTCGTGCGGGAACGGCGCTCGTCACCGTGGTCGGCGAGGTCGGCGCTCGCGTGGGCGCGGACGTGGTTGTCCTCCTCGCGCTCGTCCAGGCCGGCGACGAGGGCGACCGCGTCGTCGATGAGCGCGATGACGTGCGGGAACGCGTCGCGGAAGAATCCCGAGATGCGCACGGTGACGTCGATCCGCGGGCGGCCGAGCTCGGCGAGCGGTATCGGCTCGAGGCCGACCACGCGGCGCGACTGCTCGTCCCACACCGGCGTGACGCCGAGCAGGGCGAGCACCTCGCCGATGTCGTCGCCGGAGGTGCGCATCGCGGAGGTGCCCCACATCGACAGCCCGACGGAGGTCGGCAGCTCACCGGTCTCCTCGCGGTAGCGCTCGAGCAGGGAGTCGGCCATCGCGGTGCCGGTCTGGTAGGCCAGCCGCGACGGGATCGCCTTGGGGTCGACCGAGTAGAAGTTGCGCCCGGTCGGCAGCACGTTGACCAGGCCACGAAGGGGGGACCCGCTCGGTCCCGCGGGCACGTACCCGCCGTCGAGGGCGTGCAGGACCATCGGCAGCTCGCGCTCGGTCGCGGCGAGGCGCGGCACGACCTGGGTCGCGGCGAACTCGAGCACCGCGGCCACCTCGGCAGCCGCCTCCGCCGACAGGCCCGGCTCGAGCTCGGCGACCAGATCCGTTGCGGCGCAGGCCTGCCAGTCACGGGCGGCGAGCGCCTCGACGAGGCGACGGGCCCTCCCTTCGACCTCGTCGGTCTCGGTCGAGGAGGCGTCCTCGACGAGGCCGAGCGCGGCGCGCAGGCCGGGGACCGACCCGACCTGCCCGGAGAAGACCTGGGCGGCACGCAGGACGGCGAGCACGAGGTTGACCAGCTCCTCCCCCTGCGGTGCCTGGCCGAGCACGTGCAGGCCGTCGCGGATCTGCACGTCCTTGATCTCGCAGAGCCACCCGTCGACGTGCATGACGAGGTCGTCGAAGCCATCTGCGTCGTCGAGGTCGACGTCCTCGAGACCGAGGTCGACGTGCATCTGCGCGGCGTGGATGAGCTGCCAGATCTCCCCGCGCAGGGCCGGCGCCTTGGCCGGGTCCATGACCGAGACGTTGCCGTACTCGTCGAGCAGCTGCTCGAGCCGGGCGATGTCGCCGTAGGACTCGGCGCGGGCCATCGGCGGGACGAGGTGGTCGACGATCGTCGCGTGGGCGCGGCGCTTGGCCTGCGTGCCCTCGCCGGGGTCGTTGACGAGGAAGGGGTAGACGAGCGGCAGGTCGCCGAGGGCCGCGTCGGTGCCGCACGACGCGGACATCGCGAGGTTCTTGCCGGAGAGCCACTCGAGGTTGCCGTGCTTGCCGACGTGGACGACGGCGTGCGCGCCGAACTCCTCCTCGATCCACCGGTAGGTCGCGAGGTAGTGGTGGGTCGGCGGCAGGTCGGGGTCGTGGTAGATCGCGATCGGGTTCTCCCCGAAGCCGCGCGGCGGCTGGACGAGCAGCGCGACGTTGCCGCGCACGAGGGCGGCGGTGACGATCTCGCCCTGCGCGTCGGTGGACGTGTCGACGAAGACCTCCCCCGGTGCCTCGCCCCAGTGCTCGGTCATCGCCTCGCGCAGGTCGGCCGGGAAGCGGTCGAACCACTCGCGGTAGCGGTCGGCGGGGATGCGCACCTGCGCGCCCTCGACCTGCTGCTGGGTGAGCCACTCCTCGTCCTGCCCGCCGGCGGCGATGAGCTCGTGGATGAGGGCATTGCCGCAGGTCGTGTCGGGTGCCTCGCCCCCGACCGGTGGGAGCGGGTCCATCCCGACGAAACCCGGCCCGAGGTCGTAGCCCGCGTCGCGCATCGCGCGGAGCAGGCGGATCGTCGAGACCGGGGTGTCGAGGCCGACGGCGTTGCCCAGGCGGGAGTGCTTCGTCGGGTAGGCCGAGAGGACGACGGCGATCCTGCGCTCTGCCGCCGGGGTGGAGCGCAGGCGGGCGTGGTTGACCGCGATCCCGGCCACCCGGGCGGCCCGCTCGGGGTCGGCGACGTAGTGCGGCAGGCCCTCGTCGTCGAACTCCTTGAAGGAGAAGGCCACCGTGATCAGGCGCCCGTCGAACTCGGGCACGGCGACCTGGGTCGCGACGTCGAGCGGGCTCATGCCGTCGTCGGACTCCTGCCACTCGGCCCGGCCCCAGGTGAGGCACAGGCCCTGGAGGATCGGGATGTCGAGCGCGGCGAGCGCCTCGACGTCCCAGGCCTCGTCATCCTCGCCGGCGGAGGCGGTGGCGGGCTTGGTGCCCCCCGCCGCGAGCACGGTCGTGACCAGCGCGTCTAGGGTGCCGAGGTGCTCGAGGAGGCCGCTCGGCGCGTCGCGCAGCGAGGCGGAGTGGATGACGACCCCCTGGCCGCCGGCCGCGTCTATCGCGTCGGCGAGCGCGTGCGCGTAGTCGGTGTTGCCGGCCGCGTACTGGGCCCGGTAGATGAGGACCCCGACGCGCGGCCGGGTGCGGCCGTCGGCCAGCGGCGCCGGCTCCTCGCGCTCGAGGACCCCCCACTGCGGCAACGGCTGCGGTGCCTCGAAGCCCTCACCGGTCAGCAGGAGCGTGTCCCCGAGGAAGGCGTGCAGCTGGGCGATGTTGGCCGGGCCGCCCTCGGCGAGGTAGCGGTGGGTCTCGGCGACCACGCCCGCGGGCACGGTCGACATCTCCATGAGCGCGGCGTCCGGCTCCTGGGTGCCACCGACGACGACGAGCCGCGCGCCCCGGTCGGCGAGGCGGCGAAACCCGCTGCACAGGTCGTCCGGGGTACCGAGGATGCGGGCCACGACGACGTCGGCGGACGCGAAGAGCTCGCCCATGTCGGTGTGGGCCGGACGTGCGGGGTTGGCCACGACGATGTCGATGCCATGGTCCCGGGCCGCGGCCCGGGCGCTCAGCAGGTCGGTGTCGGACGTGGACAGCAGGGCGATCTGTGGCACGGGTCGTGCAGCTCCTCAGGCGGGGTTCCGCGCCCCGCGGTCGAAGGGAGGGACCCGCACGGTGGCGTCCGGGCCGGCCGATCGGGCGTGTCTGACTCGCGAAGGGGATTCGCTCACAGTGGCGGGACCGTCCCGGACTCGCACCGGGTTCCGCTCGATCTGGCTGGCTCGCACTCTACCTGCGGGTCCGGTGGGTCCGCGTAGGCTGCACGGCCGTGACCACCCCCTCGCCCTCCCGCAACGGCGCCGACCGCTGCCCGGGGCTGCTCACCCCCTTCGTCTCGGCGGACGGGGCGATGGTGCGGCTGCGGCTGCCGGGCGGACGCGTGGACGCCACGGTGCTGGCCGAGATCTCTTCTCTCGCAGCACGTTTCGGCAAACCGGACATCACGCTGACCACACGTGGGAGCCTCCAGCTGCGAGGGCTGCCCGACCCGCTCCCCCGCGAGCTGGTCGCCGCGGTCGGCGACCTCGGGCTCGTCCCCTCGGGCGAGCACGACACGGCGCGCAACATCGTCGCCGACCCGCACGCGGGTCTGGACGACCTCGTGGGCGCGCTCGACGCCGGCCTGCTCGCCGACCCCGTGCTGGCGGGCCTGCCGGGGCGGTTCCTCCTGGCCGTCGCGGGGCCCCGCGGGCCCGTCCTCGGTGAGCCCTGGGACGTGGCCGTCGTGGACGAGGGCGGACCTGCCCGGGTCGTCGCCGGCGGCCGGTCCGTGGTGGTCGCCCGCGACGAGGCGGCCCGGGTTGCGCTGGACGTCGCAGGACGCTTCCTCGCCGCGCGTGGGGACGCCGGGACGTGGAACATCCGCGACCTGCCCGCCGGCACCCGCGCCGGGCTGCTGCCCGGCGGCGCTCCCTTCGTCGTCGAGTCGGCCGCCCCACCCGCGCCGGGACCTGTCGGCGAGGACCTGGTGGCGCTCGTCCCGCTGGGGCTGCTGACGCCGGCGATGGTCCGTGCCCTCGCCGGGGCGCTGCGGATCACTCCATGGCGCTCGCTCGTCGTCACCGGCGGGGCCACCCGGGCCGACGCGCTCGAGGCCGCCGGCTTCGTCACCGGTCCCGGCTCCCCCTGGACCGTCCTCACCGCGTGCGCGGGCGCACCCGCCTGCGCCCGGACCACGACACCCACCCGCGACCTCGCCCGGGCCGCGGCACCCCTGCTCGACCCCACCGGACCACCCGTCCACGTCATCGGGTGCGAGCGGGCCTGCGGCCATCCCGCAGGCGGGCACGCGACCTCGCTCGACCCCACCTCCGCCGCGGACATCGTTGCGGCACAACACCACCCACGAGACGAGAAGGACGCATGACCTCCTCCCTTCGCCAGCCGCCCCGCCGGTACGACTACGTGACCGACGGCCAGGAGATCTACCGCCGCTCGTTCGGCATGATCCGCGACGAGGCCGACCTGTCCGGTCTGCCCGAGCGGTTGCGCGGTGCCGCGGTGCGGATCATCCACGCCGCCGGTGACGTGGCGATCACGAGCGCGATCGCCGGCCACCCGGAGGTGGCCACCGCCGCCCGCGACGCCCTCGTCGCCGGCGCCCCGGTCCTCACCGACAGCAACATGCTCGCGTCCGGGGTCACCCGCCGGCGCCTGCCCGCGGACAACGAGGTCGTCTGCACCCTGCGCGACGAGCGCGTCCCGGGTCTCGCCGCCGCGTGGGGCACCACGCGAGCCGCCGCGGCGGTCTCCCTGTGGGCCGACCGGCTCGGGGGCTCCGTCGTCGCGATCGGCAACGCGCCGACCGCGCTCTTCCACCTGCTCGAGATGCTCCACGAGGGCGCGCCGCGCCCGGCGGCGATCGTCGGGATGCCCGTCGGGTTCGTCGGCTCGGCGGAGTCCAAGGTCGCCCTGGCCGAGCACGACCTGCCCGGTGGCCCGGTCCCCTGGCTCGTCGTCCACGGCCGCCGCGGCGGCTCCGCGATGGCCGCCGCCGCGCTCAACGCCCTCGCCGACCCGGACGAGCTGGCATGAGCGACACCGGCCCCGGGCACTTCTACGGCGTCGGCGTCGGCCCCGGCGACCCAGAGCTCATCACCCTCAAGGCCGCCCGGCTCATCCGTGAGGCGGACGTCATCGCCTACCACTCGGGCGTCGGCAAGCAGTCGATGGCCCGTGGCATCGCGGCCGACCTCATCCCCGACGGCGTCGTCGAGATCGACCTGCGCTACCCCGTGACGACGGGGACGACAGACCACCCGGGTGGCTACTACGGGGCGCTCGCCGACTTCTACGACGAGTGCTGCGAGCGGCTCGAGGCCCACCTCTCGCGGGGCCGCACCGTCGTCGTGCTGGCAGTGGGCGACCCGCTCTTCTTCGGGTCCTTCATGTACGTCCACGACCGGCTGAGCCCCCGCTACCCCACCGAGGTCGTCCCCGGCATCACCTCGATGTCCGCCGCGACCGCCGCCGTCGCCACGGGGCTGTGCCGCCACGAGGACACCCTCACGGTCCTGCCCGGCACGCTCGGCGTGCCCGAGCTCGCCCGCCGGCTGGCCGACACCGACGCGGCCGTCATCATGAAGCTCGGCCGCACCTTCGCCGGCGTCCGCGAGGCGCTGCGCCAGGCCGGGGTCCTCGACCGGGCCGTCTACGTCGAGCGCGCCTCCGGCGCGGGCGAGGTCGTCCTGCCCGCCGCCGAGGTCGAGGAGGGTCGCGTCCCCTACATGTCCATCGTCGTCGTGCCCGGGGCGGACGTGCGCGACGACGCCGCGGGGCGGGCGGCGGACTTCGCACGGATCACGGCCGGGGACGAGGTGGACGAAGGGAGCGACGCACCGGGTCAGGGCACCGTCCACGTCGTCGGCCTCGGACCGGGCCCGGACCGATGGCTCACGCCGGAGGCGTCGCAGGTCCTGGCGAGCGTGGACCACGTCGTCGGCTACGCCCCGTACGTCGCCCGCGTGCCCCAGCGCGAGGGCCTCACCCGGCACGCGTCCGGCAACACCGTCGAGCTGGACCGGGGCCGGCTCGCCCTCGACCTCGCGCGCGGTGGCGACGACGTCGCGATCGTCTCCGGCGGGGACGCGGGCGTCTTCGGGATGGCGACGGCACTCTTCGAGTCACGCGAGAGCGCCGTGGCGCAGGACCGCTCGTACGCGGACGTGCCGGTGCGCATCGTGCCCGGCGTGACCGCCGCGCACGCGGCCAGCGCCCTCGTCGGCGCGGTCCTCGGCGGCGACCATGCGCTGGTCAACCTCAGCGACAACCTCAAGCCGTGGGAGGTGCTCGCCGACCGGCTCACCGCCCTGGCGACGCACGACATCACCATCGCGCTGTACAACCCGCGCTCCGCCTCGCGGCCCGACACCCTCGGCGCCGCCCGCGACCTGCTCGTCGGCGCTGTCGGCCCCGGGCGCGTCGTCGTCGTGGCCCGCCGGGTGGGGCGCGAGCAGGAGTCCGTGACGGTCACCACCCTGGGCGACCTCGACGTCGCCTCCGTCGACATGGGGTGCCTCGTCGTCATCGGCGCGTCGAGCACACGGGTCACCGACGACGGCTGGGTCTGGACGCCCCGCTCGGTCGGCTGACGCGGCGACCCGGCGGCGCCTGTCGTCCTTCAGCGCACCCGTGTGACGAAGTTTCGTGACACAGGTGCGCGGATCGACGTCAGGACCAGAACGGTGGCGGTCCTGCCGGCGCGTCCGCCCGGGGCGACGGGAGCCGGGCTCCGTCTCCCCACCCCTTCGCCCACTCCGGGACGGACGCGGTCGGCGGGGTGGTCCGCAGCAGCTGCCACAGGCGGTCGGTGTCGACGCCGCGGCCGCGCTGGAGGAACCGCATCCGCACCAGCGCCTGCGCGCACACCTGGCCGTCGACGACGAAGCGCTGCTCGAAGTACACGCTCACCCGGTCCCAGCCGGCGACCGCGCTGTGCAGCTCGTACGCCTGGAGCGGCTGCAGCGAGGTGCGGAAGGTCATCGTCTCCTGCATGACGACCGGCCAGAGGCGGTGGCGCAGCTGGGCGCGTCCCCAGCCGGAGCGGGCGGCGAGGTCGATGCGACCGAGGTCGGCGATCGTGAAGTAGACGCCGTTGTTCATGTGCCCGGCGAAGTCGATGTCGTTGGGCAGGACCCGCAGCGGCAGGACGGCGTGCTCACCGGCGGTGACCGGACCTCGACGACGGGCGGTGGCGGCGGTCCAGATGACGCGCAGGGAGCGGTTCACCGGGACATCCTCTCCCGCGCCCGGGGTCTCGACGGGTGTCAGTACGGGGTGCCACCCTGTGAGGATGGCCACGACCTACTGCACCGCGACGAGCCTGGACGGCTACCTCGCCGACGACGAGGAGAGCCTGTCGTGGCTCTTCGCGACGGCTGGCCACGACCGGGATCCGCAGGGACGGTACGGCGACGACGACGCCCTCGACTTCGACCGGTTCCTGCCGACGGTCGGGGCGGTGGTCTGCGGGGCCAACACGTACGCGTGGCTGCACCGGGAGCTGACGCACGACGGGTCCGACCTCGTCTGGCCCTACGAGCAGCCCTCGTGGGTCGTCACCCACCGCGCCCTCGACCTGCCGAAGGGGGTGACCTCCTTCGCCGGCGACGTCCGGGAGCTGCACGCGACCGCGACGCAGGCGGCCGCCGGCCGGGACGTGTGGATCGTCGGGGGCGGTGACCTCGCGGGCCAGTTCGCCGACGCCGGGCTGCTCGACCGCGTCTGGGTCCACCAGACGCCCGTGACGCTCGGGGCCGGCGCGCCGCTCCTCCCGCGCCGGTTGCGCCTGCAGCGGCTCGAGGTCAGGCGCGACGGCCAGTTCACCGCGATGCTCTTCGACGTCGTCGGTCCAGAGCCTCGACGCGTCGGGGACGTGGACGGCGCGGCGGCGGTCTACGCCGAGGGCGGGCCCTGACGGTGGCCGTCGAGGGCGGCCACGCGACGGCACGAGTAGAGGTGCGACTCGACGAAGTCCTCGGCGCGCAGCGCCCAGCCGACGACGATGATCGCGGCCTGCCGCAGGTCGTGGGCCTCGACCTGGTCGGCGATGTCGGCGAGCGTACCGCGCAGGACGATCTCCTCCGGCTGCTCGACGCGGTAGGCGACGGCGACGGGGCAGTCGGCGCCGTAGTGCCCGGCGAGGCGGGCGGCGAGCTCGCGGGCACGGCGGACCGCGAGGTGCAGCACGAGCGTCGCGCCCGTCGCGGCGAAGGCCTCGAGCGACTCGCCACTCGGCATCGCGGTCGAGTCGCGCTGCGCGCGGGTGAGGACCACGGACTGGGCGACCTCGGGCACGGTGAGCTCGCGGCCGAGGCGCGCGGCGGTCGCCGCGTAGGCGGGGACTCCGGGCGTGATGTCCCAGGGGATGCCGGCCGCGTCGAGCCGCCGGGTCTGCTCGGCGATCGCGGAGTAGACGGAGGGGTCGCCCGAGCACAGCCGGGCGACGTCCTGACCCCGCTCGTGGGCGGCGACCAGCTCGCTCGTGATGCCGTCGAGGTCGAGCTGCTGGGTGTCGACCAGGCGCGCGCCGGGCGGGCAGTGCTCGAGGACGGCGGCGTCGAGGTAGGTCCCGGCGTAGAGGCACACCGGGCTCGCCGCGAGCAGGCGCGTGGCGCGGACGGTGAGCAGGTCCGCGGCCCCGGGGCCGGCGCCGATGAAGTGGACGGTCATGTCGGGTCCTCGGTGGGTCGGGTGGCGGCGAGCTGGACGACGGCGCGGGCGGGCGTCCACGACAGGTAGCGGCCGAGCGGGACGGCGCGCTCGACGGCCAGGCGGGTCAGCTCCCCACCGGTGCGGGCGTGGGTGGCCAGGAGGGCCGACTCCCCCTCGAGCGTCACCGCGTGCGCGACCAGCCGACCACCGGGACGAAGGGTGGCCCATGCCCGGTCGAGCAGGTCCGGGTCGAGCCCCCCGCCGACGAAGACCGCGTCAGCGGGAGGGAGAGAGGTCAGGTCGGTGGTCGTCGTGTCGCCGACGAGCACCGCGACGCGGCTGGCGAGGCCGAGCGTCTCGGCGTTGGCGGTGATGCGTGCGGCCCGCGTGGCGTCCCGCTCGACGCAGGTCGCGGTGGCGCGGTCGGCGGCGAGGCACCACTCGAGGGCGACCGAGCCGTTGCCCGCGCCGAGGTCCCACAGGTGGGCGCCGACCGTCGGGCGCAGCCGCGCGAGCCCCGACGCCCGGACGTCGCGCTTGGTGAGCTGGCCGTCGTGGTCGATGAAGTCCTCGGGACGTCCGGGCACCGGTCCGGCGGTGGCGGCGGCTGCGGCCGGGTCGCTCGCCCGCGTCTCGAGGCAGCACAGGACGAGGTCGGGCGTCGTCCCGGTGAAGTCGTCCGCCCGCCCCGAGCGGGCGCCTTCCAGCGGGCCGCCCAGGTGCCACCGAGCGGTGAGCGTGCTGGCGCCCCAGCCGTGCTCGGTCAGGAGCACCCCGAGGCGTGCCGGGTCCGCACCGGTCGAGCACAGCACCACGAGACGGGCACCGGGCGCCAGGTGCGGCAGCACGACGCGCAGGTCGCGCCCGACGGTCGTCACGACGACACTCTCCTCGGCCGACCAGCCCTGCCGGGCCCGGGCGAGGGCGTCGCTGCCGACGTGGGGCTGGATGCTCACGGCGTCCTCGCCGAGCACCTCGATGAGGGTGCTCGCGATGCCCGAGCGGAGCGGGTCTCCGCTCGCGAGGACGACGACGTCGTCGGAGGCGGCGAGGAGGCCGTCGAGGAACTCACGCAGGGCCGGACGCAGGGGGCTCGGCCACGGCACGAGCCGCACGTCGTCGGCGACGTGCGCACCGACGAGGTCGAGGTGGCGCCGGCCGCCCACGAGGGTGGTGGATCGGCGGATGCGGCTGCGCCGCCCTTCGTCCAGGCCGGCCCAGCCGTCGTCCCCGAGGCCCACGACGTCGATCACGGACGCCCACCCTAGGCCCCCGCGCCCTTGTGGCATGCTGGCGCCCGACGCTGCACCGAGGAATCCGGTGAGAATCCGGAGCGGTCCCGCCACTGTGATGCCCTGCACGGGCCAGCCAGGGCATCGGTCGGCCGTCCGTCGGGGCGACCCGCTCCCGACGTCCGTCGTACGGCGAGCGTGGACACTCGCCAGGAGGCACGAGTGACTGCTCCGACCTTTCCCTTCACGGCCCTCGTCGGCTCCGACGAGCTGACGACCGCGCTGCTGCTGAGTGCCATCTCCCCCGAGATCGGCGGCGTGCTCGTGCGCGGCGAGAAGGGCACCGCCAAGTCGACCGCCGTGCGCGCCCTCGCCGCGGTCCTGCCCGAGCAGCACGTCGCGCGGGAGTGCCGCTTCGGCTGCGACCCGGACCGGTCCGAGGACTGCCCCGACGGTCCCCACGAGGGCACCGCGACCACCCGGCCGGCACGTCTCGTCGAGCTGCCCGTCGGCGCCACCGAGGACCGCGTCGTCGGCTCCCTCGACCTGCGCCGTGCCCTCGGGGACGGCGAGGCCGCCTACCAGCCCGGTCTGCTCGCCGAGGCCCACCGGGGGATCCTCTACGTCGACGAGGTCAACCTCCTCCACGACCACCTCGTCGACGTGCTCCTCGACGCAGCGGCCATGGGACGCAACACGGTCGAGCGCGACGGCGTCTCGATCTCGCACCCGGCGCGCATCACCCTCGTCGGCACCATGAACCCCGAGGAGGGTGAGCTGCGTCCCCAGCTGCTCGACCGCTTCGGCCTGACCGTGCACGTCGCCGCCAGCCGCGACCCGCACGTGCGCGCCGAGGTCGTGCGGCGTCGCCTCGAGGCCGACCTCGACCCGGTGGCCTTCGCCGCCCGGTACGCCGGCTCCGAGGTCGAGCTCACCGCCCGGCTCGCCGCGGCCCGCGCCGCCGTCCGCGGCATCCGGCTCGAGGAACGCACGCTGCGCACCATCGCCCGCGTCTGCGCGGGGTTCGACGTCGACGGCATGCGCGCCGACATCGTCACCGCGCGCACCGCCCTCGCCCACGCGGCCTGGCAGGGCCGCGACCACGTGACCCGCGAGGACATCCGCGCCGCAGCGCTGCTCTCCCTGCCCCACCGCCGCCGTCGTGCCCCCTTCGACGCGCCGGGCCTCGACGAGGACCTGCTCGACCGCCTCCTCGACGAGGAACCCGAACCCGAGCCCCCGGGCGGCGGGGACGGGCCCGATGACTCCCCGCAGGGGGGGCCAGCCGACTCCGGCCCTGACTCGCCAGATGGATCACACCGCCCGCCGGCCCCCGACGCGGCACATGATTCACCGGACGAGTCAGCGGCGAAGGGCGACGACACCCCCACCGAGCCGGCGGCAGGATCCACCCCCAGCCCGACGGGCACCGCGGCCGCCGCCGCGCCCTACCGGGCCCGCCGGCTCGAGCTCACCGGGGTCGGCTCCGGCCCGACCGGCCGCCGCTCCCCCGCGCTCACGCCGCGCGGCCGCACCGTCGGTACCCACCCGGCCGGGCAGGAACCGGCGGGAGCGGCGATCCACCTGACCGCCACCCTTCGTGCCTCCGCGGCCCGGCGGGCGAGCGCCCGTGGACCCGCCCGGGTGACCGGAGACGACCTGCGCCACGCCGTGACCCGGGGGCGCGAGGCCAACCTCGTGCTGCTCGCCGTCGACGCCTCCGGCTCGATGGCCGCACGCAAGCGGATGACCGAGGTCAAGACCGCCGTGCTCTCGCTGCTCCTCGACGCCTACCAGCGGCGCGACCGGGTGGGACTGGTGACCTTCCGGGGGGGCTGCGCCGAGCTGGCCCTGCCGCCCACCTCCTCCGTGGAAGCAGCCGCCGCCCGCCTCGCCGAGATGCCGCACGGTGGCCGCACGCCGCTCGCCGAGGGCCTGACCGAGGTCGCCAAGGTCGTTGCGAGAGAACGGATCCGCGACCGCCACCAGCGTGCGCTCGTCGTCCTCGTCACCGACGGGCGGGCCACCGCCGGGCCCGACGCGCTCGTCCGCGCGCAGCGCATCGCGGACGCGTGGGCGGGGACGGCGGAGACCGTCGTCGTCGACTGCGAGTCCGGCCGGTTTCGCATGGGGCTGGCCGGCGACCTCGCCCGCCGCATGGGCGCCGAGCACGTCCCCCTCGAGCAGGTCGCCGCGAGCGGTCTCGTCGAGATCGTCACCGACCGCACCGGACCCCGTAGGAGCGCTGCCTGATGGCCCAGGGACAGACCCCCGTCACCCCGCAGGACGGACTGACGACGCGCCAGCGCCGCAACCGCCCGCTCGTCGTCGTCCACGGCGGCACGGGCAAGGGCAAGTCGACCGCCGCCTTCGGGCTCGCGCTGCGCGGCTGGAACCAGGGCTGGTCCATCGGCGTCTTCCAGTTCGTCAAGTCCGCCAAGTGGCGCATCGGCGAGGAAGAGGTCTACAGGACCCTCGGCCGCGTCCACGAGGAGACGGGCGAAGGGGGCCCGGTCGAGTGGCACAAGATGGGCTCCGGCTGGTCGTGGTCACGCCGGGCGGGCAGCGAGGAGGACCACGCCGCCGACGCCCGTGAGGGCTGGGCCGAGATCAAGCGTCGCCTGGCCGCCGAGTCCCACACCGTCTACGTCCTCGACGAGTTCACCTACGTCATGAAGTGGGGCTGGGTCGAGCTCGACGACGTCATCGACACCCTGGTGGGCCGCCCCGGGTACCAGCACGTCGTCATCACCGGGCGTGACCCGCACCCGCGCCTGCTCGAGATCGCCGACGTCGCGACCGAGATGACGAAGATCAAGCATCCCTTCGACGCCGGCCAGAAGGGCCAGAAGGGCATCGAGTGGTGACCCTGCCCCGGGTGCTCGTCGCGGCGCCGGCGTCGGGCCACGGCAAGACGACGATCGCCGTGGGGATCATGGCCGCCCTCGCCCGGCGCGGCCTGGTCGTCGCGCCGGCCAAGGTCGGGCCGGACTACATCGACCCCGGGTACCACGCCCTCGCGACCGGGCGTCCGAGCCGCACCCTCGACCCCTGGCTCGTCGGCGAAGGGAGGGTCGCCCCCCTCCTCGCCCGCGGAGCCACCCACCCGACGCCGGCCGACGTCGCCGTGCTCGAGGGCGTCATGGGGCTCATGGACGGGCGGCTGGGCGCCGACGGCTTCGCCTCGAGCGCCCACGTCGCGACGCTCACGCGCACCCCCGTCGTCCTCGTCGTCGACATCAGCTCGACCTCGCGCACCGTCGCCGCGACCGTCCACGGACTGGCGACCATCGACCCCGGGCTCGACGTCGTCGGGGTCGTGCTCAACAAGGCGGGCACGCCGCGCCACGGCGACGAGGCCCGCCGCGCCGTCCAGGGCGTCGGCGTCCCCGTCTGGGGTGTGCTGCCCCGCGACGCCGCCATGCACGTCCCCTCCCGCCACCTGGGGCTCGTCCCCGCCGCCGAGCGCGGCGAGGCCGCCGCGACCCTCGACCACATCGCCACCGTGGCCGAGGAGCACCTCGACCTCGACGCCCTGCTCGCCGCCGCCCGCACCGCGCCCGACCTCGGTGCCGAGCCGTGGGACCCGGTTGCGGCGCTCGCGCCCTTCGAGACGCTTGCTGCGCAAGCTCCTCAGGGAGCGGTGGGCGGGGGCCTCTCGCAGGGAGCGAGCCAGCGGCCCGTCGTCGCCGTGGCCGGGGGCCGGGCCTTCACCTTCCGCTACCCCGAGACGGTCGAGCTGCTCGAGGCTGCCGGCGCCCGCGTCGTCGAGCTCGACCCCGCACGCGACACCGCCCTGCCGAGAGGGACCTCGGCGCTCTACCTCGGCGGTGGCTTCCCCGAGGTGCACGCCCGTGCGCTGGCGACCAACCGCGTCCTCGTGCAACAGGTGCGGGCCGCGATCGACGCCGGCATGCCGACCGTGGCCGAGTGTGCGGGCCTGCTCTACCTCGCCGAGACCCTCGACGCGCACCCGATGGTCGGGGCCGTGCCGGCGACCGCCGCGATGGGCCGGCGCCTGACCCTGGGGTACCGCGAGGCGACGTCCCGGGTCGACTCGGTCCTCGGCCCCGCGGGCACCCGCGTGACCGGCCACGAGTTCCACCGGACCGTCACCACCCCCGCTGCCGGACCCGACGCCGCGTGGCTGCTGGACGACCGCCCCGAAGGATTCGCCCTCGACCCCGGACGCACCGGCCGCGCCACCCTCGTCGCCTCCTACCTCCACACCCACTGGGCCGGCTCGCCCCAGGTCGCAGCGTCCTTCGTCGACGCCGCAGCGGGCTGGCAGGGTGCCCGGCCGGGGCTGCCCTTCGAGGCTCGCCCGCAGAGCGGGCTCGCACCTCAGGGAGCGTCGGTCGAGGCTGTAGACCCCCTGCGCCACCACGGGGACGCCGAGGTCGGCGAGGACCTCATCGACCTGGCCGTCAACGTGCGGACGGGGCATCCCCCCGCGTGGCTGGCGCGCGCCCTCGCCGACGAGCTGACCCACGTCGCGGCCTACCCGGACCCGACCCGGGCCCGCGACGCGGTGGCTGCGCGGCACGGGCTGGCGCGGGAGCAGGTGCTGCCGACGAGCGGCGGGGCGGAGGCCTTCACCCTGGTCGCTCGCGCCCTGCGACCCCGTGACGCGGTGGTCGTGCACCCGCAGTTCACCGAGCCGGAGGCGGCACTGCGAGCGGCCGGGCACGGCGTGCGCCACGTGCTGCTGCGGCAGCAGGACGGCTTCGCCCTCACCCCGGCAGCCGTCGAGCAGGTCGGCGACGCCGACCTCGTCGTCATCGGCAACCCGACCAACCCGACCGGGGCCCTCCACCCCGCGCGGACCCTGCGCACCCTGGTCCGGCCGGGCCGGGTGCTCCTCGTCGACGAAGCCTTCATGGATGCCGTCCCCGACGAGGCCGAGTCGCTGCTGCCCGGTGATCTCAGCGGCATCGTCGTCGTCCGGTCGCTCACCAAGACGTGGGCGGTGGCGGGCCTGCGGGCCGGGTACGTCGCCGGTGACCGGGACCTCGTCGCGGCCCTCGCCACGCACCAGCCGCACTGGTCCGTCGGGTCGCTCGCGTTGCGGGTCATGACCGAGACGGTCACGCCGCCGGCGCTCGGCGAGGCCGCGCGGGCCGTCGAGGAGACCGGTCGCTGGCGCGCCCACCTGCTCGCGGGGCTGCGGGACCTGGACGTCCCGACGGGGGGCGAGGCGGCCCCCTTCGTCCTCGCGCAGGTGGGTGACGGCGTCCACGAGACGCTGCGCGGTGCCGGCTGGGCCGTGCGCCGGGGCGATACTTTCCCGGGGCTCGACCCCACCTGGGTGCGGATCGCCGTCCGTGACCCGCACACCATCGACGGGCTCCTGCGCGAGCTCGGCCACACCCTGCAGCACCGGAGGACCGCATGACCGACGCCACCACCACCCCCGCCGGGCGGGTCATCCTCGTCGGCGGGGGCCCCGGCGACCCCGGTCTGCTCACGGTCGCCGGGTGCGACGCGCTCGCTGCCGCGGACGTCGTCGTCACCGACCGGCTCGCGCCTCTCGCGGCGATCGCCGAGCACGCCCCGCAGGCCGAGGTCGTCCACGTCGGCAAGATCCCGCGCGGCCCGTTCACCCCGCAGGAGCGCATCAACGAGCTGATCCTGGAGCACGCCCGCGCCGGCCGGACCGTCGTGCGGCTCAAGGGCGGGGACGGCTACCTCTTCGGACGTGGAGGTGAGGAGTGGAATGCCTGCACCGACGCCGGGATCCCCGTCGAGATCGTGCCGGGCGTCTCCTCCGCCTTCTCCGTCCCGGCGCTCGCCGGGATCCCGGTGACCCACCGCGGCCTGTCGCAGGGCGTCGCGGTGGTCTCCGGGCACGTCTCCCCGGAGGACCCGCGCAGCGAGGTCGACTGGGCCGCGCTCGCCACGTCCCGGCTGACCATCGTCGTGCTCATGGGGGTCGCCACCCTCGGCTCGATCGCCGAGGCGCTCATGGCCGCCGGGCTGCCCGCCGACACCCCGGCCGCCTGCGTCGCGGACGGGGCCAGCCCGCAGCAGCGGGTCGTGCGGGCGCCGTTGTCGCAGATCGCGACCGAGGCGGACGCAGGCGGCTTCGCTCCCCCGGCCATCACGGTCATCGGCCAGGTCGTCGAGGCATTGCACGGGGTCTCGTGAGCGCCCTCGGCGAGGGGTACCGGCTCGCGCTCGGGACCTTCACCCGCATCCCGAGCGGCGAGGTCTCGACCGAGCGCGCGGTCGCCCGGGCGGCCCTGCTCCTCGCCCCGCTGGCCGTGCTCCCGCTCGCCGTCGGGGTCGGGCTCCTCGGGTGGAGCGTCGAGGCCGGCGTCCCCCCGTGGGTCGCGGCCGGCCTCGCCCTCGCCCTCCTCGCGTACGGCACCAGGGCCATGCACCTCGACGGTCTGGCCGACACGGTCGACGGGCTGGGTGCCGGCTGGGACCGTGAGCGGGCGCTCGAGGTCATGCGAAGGGGGGACCTCGGCCCCATGGGTGCCGTCGCCCTCGTCCTCGCGCTCCTGCTCCAGGCAGCCGCGATGGCCGAGCTCTTCACCGCCGGGTGGCGCGGCGGGCTCGTCGTCGCCGCACTCGTCGTGGCGTCGCGAGCGACGTGCGCGCTGCTGTGCGCCGCGGGGAGCCGGCCGTCCGAGGGCTCGAGCCTGGGGAGGGTCTTCGTCGGGACGGTGCCGGTGGCCGCCGCCGTCGGCCTGCAGGTCGTCACCGCGCTCGTCGTGCTCGCGGCGGCATGGCCGCTCGTGGACGGACCGGGCGCGCTGCTGCTGGGCGGGAGCGCCACCGCCGTGGGGGCGCTCGCGGTCCTGGCGCTGGCCGGCCGGGCGCGACGGGTCCTCGGCGGCGTCAACGGGGACGTCCTGGGGGCGGGCGTGGAGATCTCGTTGGCCGCATCCCTCGTGGTCGGGTCGGTGACGTGGTGAGGGTCCTCGTCACCGGAGGCGTCCGCTCCGGCAAGTCCCGGCACGCGGAGTCGCTGCTCCTGCCGCCCCACCTGCCCGACGGGGCCACGGTCACCTACCTCGCGACCGGCCCGCGGCGCGACGACGCCGACTGGGGGGCCCGGGTCGCGGCCCACCAGCGCCGCCGACCGGCGACCTGGGGCACCGTCGAGGCGTCCGACGCGGCCACGGCCCTGCGGGCGGCGAGCGGGCCCGTGCTCCTCGACTGCCTCGGGACGTGGCTGACCGCCCAGCTCGACGAGCTCGCGGCCTGGGAGGCGCCGGAGGAGGACTGGGTCCCTGCCCTCGAGCACCGCGTCGCTGACCTCGAGTCCGCCTGGCGCGCATCCCCCTTCGTCATCGCGGTGACCAACGAGGTCGGGTGGGGGCTGGTCTCCGAGCACCGGTCCGGTCGGATCTTCGCCGACCGGCTCGGGTGGCTCAACCAGCGGATCGCGGCCTCGGCCGACCGGGTCGACCTCGTCGTCGCCGGGCAGGTGCTGACGATCAGGGGTCAGGTGTGAGGACCGACCCGGTGGTCGTCGGGCTCGCCCTCGGCTGGGTGGCCGACGCAGCCCTCGGCGACCCTCGTCGGGGCCACCCGGTCGCCCTCCTCGGCAGCTGGGCCGGCTGGGTCGAGGCCCGCACCCACCGCGACTCCCGCGCGGCCGGCGTCCTGACCGAGGTCGTCGTCCTCGCCCCCGCCCTCGCGCTCGGGGCCGTTGCCCAGCAGCTGCCCCCGCGTGCCCGGGCCGGCGCCACCGCAGCGCTCACCTGGGCCGCGCTCGGCGGCACCAGCCTCGGCCGCGAGGGCCTCGCCGTCCACGCGCTGCTCGCGTCAGGTGACCTGCCGGGCGCGCGCACCCGCGTGCGCAACCTCGTGGGGCGGATCACCGACGACCTCACCGAGGACGAGGTCGCCCGCGCCGCGCTCGAGTCGGTCGCGGAGAACACCTCGGACGCCGTCGTGGGCACCCTCGTCTGGGGCGCCGCACTCGGCCCCCTCGGCATCGTCCTGCACCGTGCGGCCAACACCCTCGACGCGATGCACGGTCACCGGACACCCCGCTATGCCCGGTTCGGCTGGGCCGCCGCACGACTCGACGACGTGCTGGGCTGGCTGCCGGCGCGGGCGACCGTCCTCGCCACCGCCGCGGCGCTCCCCCTTCGCTCCGGTGAGGTGGTGCGCACCGCCGTCCGCGACGGGAGGGCGCACCCGAGCCCCAACGCCGGGCCGGTGGAGGCGGGCTTCGCCGCCGCGCTGGGGGTGCGGCTCGGGGGCCGCACCGTCTACGCCAGCGGGGCGGAGGACCGCGTCGTCATGGGCCACGGACCCGCCCCGACGACCGCCGACCTGCCCCGCGCCGTCGCCCTCGCGCGTCGCGTCGGTGTCATCGCGCTGGCCGCGGCCGTCCTCGTGCGCCAGGCCGTGCTTCGACGGACCCTCACGCAGCGATCCAGTCCGCGGCCGCCTCGGGCGTCGACACCTGCTCGACCCCCTTCGCGCGCGGCGGGCGGGCGACGACGACCACCGCGACGCCGAGGCTCCGGGCGGCGTCGAGCTTGGCCACGGTGTAGCTGCCTCCGGAGTCCTTGGTCATGAGCACGGTGATCCCGTGCTCGCGCATGAGCGACTCCTCACCGGCCAGGTCGTAGGGACCGCGCGAGCGCAGGACCGTCCACGCGGGCGGCAGCGGCTCGTCCGGTGGCTCCACGAGTCGCACGACGGCGGGGCGGTCCCGCCAGGCGTCGACGTGGTGGTGCAGGGTCTGCCGACCGGTCGTGACGAAGGGGACGCCCCCCACCTCGTCGGCCGCCTCCCGCGCGGCCGGGTGCGTGTCGACCCACGTCCACGACCCGGCATCGGGGTGGTCACCCCAGCCGGGCCGCGCGAGGCGCAGCAGCGGTAGGTCCAGCGACGAGCAGGCCTGCGCTGCATGGGCGCCCATCGTCGTCGCGAAGGGATGCGTGGCATCGACGACGGCCGACACCCGGTGCTCGGCCAACCACCGCGCCAGCCCCTCGGCCCCGCCGAATCCCCCGACCCGCACCGGTCCGACCGGCAGGCGCGGCCGGGAGACGCGACCGGCGAGCGAGGACGTGAGGGGCACCCCCCTCGTCTCGAGGCGGGCGGCGAGGTCACGGGCCTCGGCGGTGCCGCCGAGGATCAGGACGTGCATCATGCGGCCACCCTGTCACGTGGGACGGTGGGGCATGACGACTCCCCTGCGTGCCCTCGCCCAGGTCGTGCTCGGCGCCTTCCTCGTGCTCGCCGGCACCGCCCACCTGACCTTCGCGCGCACCGAGTTCCGGGCCCAGGTGCCGCCGTGGGTGCCGCTGGACGTCGACCTCGTCGTCCTGGCGTCGGGTGTCGTCGAGATCTGCTGCGGCGCAGCGCTGCTGCTCGCGTGGCGACAGCCGCCCCGGGCCGTCGTCGGGGCCGCCGTGGCCCTCCTCTTCGTCGCCGTCTTCCCGGGCAACATCGCCCAGCTGACCGAGCACCGTGACGCCTTCGGCCTCACGAGCGACACGAGCCGGGCGGTGCGCCTGCTCTTCCAGCCCGTCCTCGTCGTGTGGGCGCTGTGGTGCACCGACGCCGTCGGCTGGTGGAGGCGTCGTCGGGCCTAGCCCGCGAGCCACCCGTCGACGATCGTCAGCACGTCGAGCAGCTCGTGCGCGACGCCGTCCGGCTCGGCGTCGACCGTCACCTGCTGGTCGGTCGGGATGTCGCTGTGCGGCACCCAGATCGCCCGCATGCCGACCTCCTGCGAGCCGAGCACGTCCTCGAAGAGCCGGTCACCGACGTAGACGGACGAGGTAGCGGCTACCCCGATGGCCGCGCACGCGGCCTCGAAGGCCTCGGGGTGCGGCTTGACCACGTTGATCTCGGACGAGTAGACGTCCCCGTCGATGAGCTCGAGCACGCCGTCCCGCTCGAAGATCTCGCGGTGGTACTCACCGCTCCAGATGGTGTTGGAGAGCACGCCGACCTTCAGCCCGCGGTCGCGCAGCCCCTGCCACAGCGGCCGCACCTGCCGGTCCGTGTGGGTGTGCGGCTCCCAGAACCGTCGGTAGGCCGCCAGGGCGACGTGGTGCCGGTCCTCGCGCGGGTCGATGCCGGCCTCGCGCAGGATCCCGTCCAGGTGCGCGCTCGAGCGGTCCTCGGCCCGACCGCGCCGCCAGGCCCGGTCCTCCACGGCGTGGATCCGGTCCGCGAGCTCCTGCGCCCGGTCGAGGTCCTCCTGGGGCACGTCCGCCGAGTCGATCGGGATGCCGTGCACCTCCCGGGCGAAGACCCGCCACTGCTGGCCCAGGTCGATGGTGTGCCACGGCGTGAGCGTGCCGCCCCAGTCGAAGATCACCGCCTCGACCGGCCCCGCCTCGGGGCGCTCGTGGACGGTGAGGGGGTGACGCATCTCCTCCAGGCTCACGCGCCGGCGCCCCGCACCTCGGCGACCAGGGCCTCGACGGCCTCGGCCACCGCGACCTCGCGCCGGTCGCCGCTGCGACGGTCCTTGATCTCGACGACGCCCTCGGCCAGCCCCTTGCCGACGACGAGGATCGTCGGGACCCCGACGAGCTCGGCGTCCTTGAACTTCACGCCGGGGCTCACCTTGCCGGCGCGGTCGTCGTACAGGACGCTGACCCCCTTCGCCTCGAGCCGGGCGGACAGGTCGGCGGCCGTGGTGAAGATCTCGTCCGTCTTGCCCGCAGCGACCACGTGCACGTCGAAGGGGGCCAGCGCCCGTGGCCACACGAGACCGGACTCGTCGTGGTTGTCCTCGGCGATGACACCGACGGCGCGCGTGACGCCGACGCCGTACGAGCCCATCGTGACGGTGACGAGCTTGCCGTTCTCGTCGAGGACCTTCAGCCCCAGCGCCTCGGCGTACTTGGTGCCGAGCTGGAAGATGTGGCCCATCTCGACGCCCCGCGCGAGGGTCAGTGTCCCCGTGCCCGTGGGGCTCGGGTCGCCCTCCCGGATCTCGGCGGCCTGGATCGTGCCGTCGGCGGTGAAGTCGCGACCGTGGACCAGGTCGATGACGTGCCTGCCGTGCTCGTCCGCGCCGGTGACCCAGGCGGAGCCCTCGGCGATCGACGGGTCGAGGAGGTACCGGATGCCGCTCGGGCGCTCGGAGCCGAGCACGCCGGGCCCGATGTAGCCCTTGGCGAGCGTCGGGTGGTCGGCGAAGTCCTTCTCCTCGAAGGCCTCGACCTCCGCCGGGGAGACCTGCGCCTCGAGCCGCTTGGCGTCGACCTCCCGGTCGCCGGGGACACCGATCGCCAGCGGCTCGCGCCACGGCTCGTCGTGCTCGGCGTCGGCGGGGTGGACCAGCATGACGATGACGTTCTTGAGCGTGTCCGCGGCCGTCCACGCGCGCCCGTCGGTCCGGGGGTGGTTCGCGTTGAGCGCCGCGACGAGCGTCTCGATGGTGGGGGTGTCGGGGGTGTCCTCGACGTGGGCGGGACCGACGGTCACCTCGACGGGCGGCGCTTGCGGGACCTCGACGGCCTCGACGTTGGCCGCGTAGCCGGAGGCGTCCCGCACGAAGGTGTCCTCGCCGTTCGGGCTCACCGCGAGGAACTCCTCGCTCGCACTGCCGCCCATGGCGCCGGAGTCGGCGTGGACGATGACGTACTCGAACCCGAGCCGGTCGAAGATCTTGATGTACGCGTCACGGTGGGCGTCATAGGCCTTCTGCAGCCCGGCCTGGTCGATGTCGAAGGAGTAGCTGTCCTTCATGATGAACTCGCGCCCGCGCAGCACGCCGGCGCGCGGGCGGGCCTCGTCGCGGTACTTCGTCTGGATCTGGAAGAGGGTGAGCGGCAGGTCCTTGTACGAGGTGTACATGTCCTTGACCGCGAGGCAGAACATCTCCTCGTGCGTCGGGCCGAGGATCATCTGCGCGTCCTTGCGGTCGACGAGCCGGAAGAGGTTGTCGCCGTACTCGGTCCAGCGGTTGGTCGCCTCGTACGGCTCCTTGGGCAGCAGCGCCGGGAAGGAGAGCTCCTGGCCGCCGATGGCCTCCATCTCCTCGCGGACGATCGCCTCGACCTTGCGCAGGACCCGCAGACCGAGCGGCAGCCACGTGTAGACGCCCGGCGCCGCGCGGCGGATGTAGCCGGCCCGGACGAGCAGCTTGTGGCCCGGCAGCTCCGCGTCCGCCGGGTCCTCCCGGAGGGTACGCAGGAAGAAGGACGACATGCGGGTGACCACGAGAGCTGCTCCTGGTGGGACGAAGGGGTGTGCCCGATCAGGGTATCCGCTCACCCACGAGCGCCGCCCCGGCAGAGACCAACCGGGCGGTGACGAGCCGGACCGCGGCCCGCTCGGCCCGGTCGGGCCGGGACAGCGCGACGATCCACCGGGCGGACCGCACCCCGGTGAGCGGGACGAGGGCGAGCTCGTCGGTCGTGCGGGTCGTGTACCGCGGCAGGAGCGCCAGGCCCAGCCCGGAGGCGACCAGGGCGGCGACGAGCTGGTTGTCGCGGACGCGCAGGCGCCGGTCGATGCGGCGTCCACAGGCTGCTTCGATCCGCTCGAGCACGGTGTCGAAGGGGTAGTGCTCGGGGACGGCGATCCACGTCTCGTCGACGACGTCGCGCGGTCGCAGCTCGGACCGTCCGGCGAGCGCGTGGTCCGCTGGCACGGCGACGTCGAGCGGCTCACGCACGAGGACGGTGCTGCGCAGACCCTCGCCCCCGGCGGGGACCTCTCCCGTCAGGGAGTGGGCCACGACGATGTCGGCGTCCGCGGCCGCGGCGGCGTAGTCGTGCTCGGCGAGGTCCAGGTCGTCGATCTCGATGCTCACCGAGCTGGCGGCCAGCATCGTCAGTGCCCCGGGCAGCAGGGCCGTCAGACCGCTCGGCAGACCGGCGATCCGCACGCTCCCCACGGGCGCGCCCCGGTGCTCCTCGAGCCGCGCGGCGACCCGGGCCATGGCCGCGCTCACCTCGTCGGCGCCGTCCGCGAGCAGCGCCCCCGCCTCGGTGAGCCGCAGCCCGCGACCGTCCGGTTCCACGAGCGGCACGCCGGCAGATCGCTGCGCGGTGCGCAGCTGCTGCGACAGCGCCGACGGAGTGCGGTGCGTGGCCGCGGCAACGGCCGCCAGGCTCCCGCGCTCGCGCAGGTCCCGCAGCAGCTCGAGGTGCCGGATATCCATGCAGGGAGCCTACGTGGACCGTGCACAATGATTCGCTTGTCCTGCATGGTCGGGTCAGCGCACCATCAACTCGTGCCCGTCCGCCACCGCCTCCTCGCCGTCGTCGTCGCCGTCCTCTGGGGCGCCAACTTCATCGCCATCCACGCCTCGCTCGAGATCTTCCCGCCCTTCTTCTGCTCGGCGCTGCGCTTCCTGCTGCTGGCGATCCCGACCATCGCCCTCGTCCCCCGCCCGCAGGTCCCCACGCGCTGGCTCGTCGGGTACGGCATCGGCTTCGGCATCCTGCAGTTCGCCTTCCTCTACCTCGCGATGGACGTCGGCATGCCGGCCGGCCTCGCGTCCCTCGTGCTGCAGAGCTCCGCGCCCTTCACCGTCGTCCTCGGCGCGGCACTTCTCGGCGAGCGCCTCTCTGCCCGCGCGGCGGCCGGGGTCGGCGTCGCCGCGCTCGGCATGGCCGTCGTCGGGTCGCAGCGCCTCGACGCGCAGGCGGGGCTCCTCCCCTTCGTCCTCACCCTGCTCGCCGGCCTGGGCTGGGCCTTCGGCAACCTCGCCTCCCGCCTGGCCGCCGCCCCCGAGCCGCTCCACCTGACGATGTGGATGACGGTGATCCCGCCGCTCCCCCTGCTCGCGGTGTCGCTGGCCGTCGAGGGCCCCGAGCGCATCGGCGCGGCCCTCGCCGACTCGATGACCGCGGCGGCGATCCCGGCCTGGCTCGGCATGGTCTACACGACGCTCCTCGCGACGGTCGTCGGTTCGGGCATCTGGACCTGGCTCATGGCGCGCCACCCCTCGGGGACGGTCGCGCCGTTCTCGATGCTCGTCCCGGTCACCGGGCTCGGTCTGGCCTGGCTGCTCCTGGACGAGGTGCCCGCTCCGCTCGAGCTGCTCGGCGGCGTCCTCGTCGTCGGCGGGGTGCTGTGGGCCTCGCGGCCGAGCACGCGAGGTCGTCCTGGTGCATCCGGTGGCCGGATCCGCCACGAGGTGCACGAGGACGACCTCGGGTGCACACCGGTCAGCGGATCGCGCTGACGATCTGCGCCAGGACCTGCGCGGCCGGGCCGCGCACGTGGTGGTGGCACATGTCGCTGATCTCGGTCTCGAGCGGGTTGATCTCGATGACGGTCGCCCCCTCGGCCCGCGCCATGGCGGGGTAGCCCGCGGCCGGGTAGACGATGCCCGAGGTGCCGACGACGAGGACGACGTCGCCCGGCTCGAGGGCCTCGATCGCCGCCTCGGTCGCCTCGACCGCCTCGGGCGGCAGCAGCTCGCCGAACCACACGACGCCGGGACGCACGTCCCCTGCGCACTCGGGGCAGGTCGGCGGGTCGATCCGCTCGGTCGGCTCCGACGGCAGCGCCGGCTCCCCCGGGTACGGGCTCTCGCAGTCCGCGCACCGCAGGGCGAGCAGCGAGCCGTGGAGGTGCGCCGCCACCGGCGACCCGGCGCGCTCGTGCAGGTCGTCGACGTTCTGCGTCGAGATCGTCACCTCGCGCAGCCCGGCGAGCTCGGCGAGCGCGCGGTGGCCGGCGTTGGGCTCGACGTCGCGCACGAGCCGCATCCGCCACGCGTACCAGGCCCAGACGAAGGGAGGATCCAGCCGGAAGGCCTCGGCCGTCGCCAGCTGGCTCGGGTCGAAGGCCTCCCACAGCCCGGTCTGCGCGTCGCGGAAGGTCGGCACGCCGGACTCGGCGCTCATCCCGGCCCCGGAGAGCACGAGGACGCGGCGGGCGCCGCGCACGGCCTCGACCACGGCGTCAGGGACCTGGTGCGGGTCGGTGTCGGTCATGAGTCCTCCGGGATCGCGGGTTGCTCGTAGAGGGCGCGGGTGCCGCGGTGACGGAAGCCGAGGCGTTCGTACAGGGCGCGCGCCGGGTTCTGGCAGCCGACGGCCAACCAGACCACCTCGGCCCCGCGGCGCTGCACGGCGGTCAGGGAGCGCGCGACGAGGTGGGCACCCAGGCCCTTGCCGCGCCACTCGGGCACGACGCCGACCTCCTCGATCCACCCGTCGGAGAGGGTGACGAAGCCGGCGACGTGGCCCGCTCGGTCCATGGCGACACGGGAGTCCTCGGGCTGGAACCCCCGCTGCTCGCGCAGCCAGCGGCCCCAGGCCCGCGAGCTGCCCTCGTCGTACCCGGGCTGGTCGGCGAAGGACGCCGCGTACGCGTGCCGGAAGGCCGCTGAGGTGTCGTCGGTGAAGGGCAGCGTCACGACGTCGTCGGGTCGGCGGACGACGGGGATGCTGCGGAGGCTGTGCCGCATGATCGTCTCCGCGAAGACGCGGTGCAGGCCGAGGTCGGCGAAGAGCGTCTCGGCCTCGGGGCTCACCGAGTCGAGGACGAACCGGACCGGGCCGACCGAGTGGGCGAGGACCCACTCGGCGATCTCTGCTCCGATCCCCTGGCCCATCACCGCCGGGTCGACCAGCCCCGTGGCCGTGCGTCCGTCGGCGGCGCTCAGGCCGATCGCCGCCGCGGCGACGACGTCACCGAGCTCGTCCCGCCCGCAGATCGCGACGTCGGTGACGAGGCTGTCGCGCAGGTGGTCGCGGTCCGCGAGGTCGGGCAACCCGCCGTCCCTCGCGAGGCAGGCCGTGCCCAGCCGCACGAGCCCGTCGAGGTCGGCCTCCGTGGTCGGCGACCACTGCAGCGTGCCCATGGACCCGGGCCCCCTCAGAAGATCTGACGCAGGTTGGCACGGGAGAGGTCGAGCAGCTCGTCGCCACGCCCGGACATGACGGTCCGCAGCGCGTACAGGGTGAAGCCCTTGACCTGCTCGGCGGAGATCGCCGGCGGGATCGTCAGCTCCTGCCGCTCGGTGACCACGTCGACGAGCGCGGGACCGTCGTGCGCGAAGGCCTCGCGCAGGCTGGTCTCGAGGTCGCTCGTCTCGGTGACCCGCCAGCCCCTGATCCCGCAGGCCTGCGCGACCTGGGCGAAGTCGG
This sequence comes from Janibacter sp. LM, assembly GCF_039631275.1. NCBI lineage: Bacteria > Bacillati > Actinomycetota > Actinomycetes > Micrococcales > Intrasporangiaceae > Janibacter > Janibacter sp. LM. The sequence continues at coordinate 203,213 of NZ_JBDIVG010000001.1, read as the reverse complement.
GGTTGTCCAGGTCGGTCCCGAAGCCGGGGAGCCCGACGGCCTTCATCTCGAGCTCGACGAAGTTGAGCGAGGAGTTGTTGAGCACGACGATCTTGATCGGCAGGTCGTGCTGGCGCACCGTGAGCAGCTCGCCGAGCATCATCGCCAGGCCCCCGTCGCCGCTCAGGGTGACGACCTGGCGCCCAGGGCAGGCCAGCTGCGCGCCGATCGCGTGCGGCACCGCGTTGGCCATCGACCCGTGGATGAAGGAACCGATGAGCCGGCGGTCGCCTCGGCACTGGAGGTACCGGGCCGCGTAGACGACGGGCGAGCCGACGTCGGGGATGAAGACCGCGTCGTCCGCGGCGATCTCGTCGACGAGCCGGGCGAGGTACTGGGGGTGGATCGGCTGGGACTTCTTGCCGAAGAGCCCCTTCCTGGGCGGCTCGGCCAGCTCGTCGAGCTTGTCGCGCGTCCTGCCGTAGTGCGTCAGCGAGTCCTCGAGGTGGCGTCGGTCGGTGGTGCGCTCGAGCCGCGGCAGCAGCGCGCGGACGGTGTCGCCGACGTCCCCGACGAGACCCAGCTCGAGCGGGACGCGGCGGCCGAGGCGCTCGCCGCGCAGGTCGACCTGGATGAACCGCGCGCCCTGCGGGTAGAACTGCCGGTACGGGAAGTCCGTCCCGAGCATGAGCACGGTGTCGGCCTCCTCCATCGCCCGGTACCCCGAGGCGAACCCGAGGAGCCCGGTGAGCCCGACGTCGAAGGGGTTGTCCCCCTCGATGTCCTGCTTGGAGCGAAGGGTGTGCACCACCGGGGCCGCGAGCAGGTCCGCGAGCGCGAGGACGTCGTCCTTGGCGCCGGCCGCGCCGGCGCCGACGAGCAGGGTCGTGCGCCGGGAGCCCCCGAGGAGGTCGGCGGCGCGCTGCAGCTGGGCCGCGTCGGGGACGACCTGCGCGCGGGCGCGCTCCAGGACCGTCACGCGCTCGTCGGTGGCCTCGGCCTGGGCGACGTCGCCGGGGACCACGAGCACGGCGACCCCGCGCTCCTGGATCGCCGCGCGCATCGCGGTCTCGAGCATCCGGGGCATCTGCGAGGGCTCGGAGACCATCTCGCACCAGACGCTGCACTCCTGGAAGAGGTGCTGCGGGTGGGTCTCCTGGAAGTACCCGCTGCCGATCTCGGCGCTCGGGATCTGCGCGGCGATCGCCAGGACCGGGACCCGGCTGCGGTGGGCGTCGAAGAGTCCGTTGACGAGGTGGAGGTTGCCCGGGCCGCAGGAGCCGAGGACGACTGCGAGCTCGCCGGTCAGCTCGGCGTCGGCGGCCGCGGCGAAGGCGCCGGCCTCCTCGTGGCGCACCAGCCGCCAGTCCATCCCCCCGTCCCGTCGCATCGCCTCGGTGAACCCGTTGAGGGAGTCACCCGGCACCCCGTAGGCGCGGGTGACGCCGTTGGCCCGCAGGGTCGCGATGACGTTGTCGGCGATGGTGCCCATGGCGCCTCCTGTGCTCGACGAGGATCGTGGCCACCACGCTATCCCGACGCACGGGGGCTCACGGTCGCTGCGCGACCTGCACCCCCGTGGACCCCGACCACCCGCAGTGACAGAGTGGGGACGAGCGACCCGACCCGAGAGGAGCGCACCGATGCGCGCCGTGTACGCCGAGAGCTTCAGCACCGCCGACCCGCTGTCCGGACTGGTGGTCGGCGAGCGCCCCGACCCGCAGGTCCCCGAGGGCTGGACGCGGGTCGCCGTCAAGGCGGCCGCGCTCAACCACCACGACCTGTGGTCGCTGCGCGGGGTGGGGCTGAAGGAGGACGCGCTGCCGATGATCCTCGGCTGCGACGCCGCGGGCACCGACGAGGACGGCAACGAGGTCGTCGTCCACGCGATCATCAACGACCCGCACTTCACCGGCGCCGACGAGACGACCGACCCGCGCCGCTCGCTGCTCTCCGAGCGCCATCAGGGCACCTTCGCCGACACCGTCGTCGTCCCGCGTCGCAACCTCGTGCCGAAGCCGGCCGGGCTGTCGATGACCGAGGCCGCCTGCCTGCCCACGGCATGGCTGACCGCCTACCGCATGCTCTTCGTCCGTGGCGGCCTGCGCCCCGGTGAGAGCGTGCTGGTCCAGGGCAGCGGTGGTGGCGTCGCGACGGCGCTGATCATCCTCGCCCGCGCGGCCGGGCTGCGCGTGTACGCCACCTCGCGCGACGAGGCCAAGCGGGCGCACGCCCTGCAGATCGGCGCCCACGAGGTCTTCGCGTCAGGCGAGCGGCTACCGGTCAAGGTCGATGCGGTCATGGAGACGGTCGGGCGGGCGACGTGGTCGCACTCGATCCGCTCGCTGCGTCCGGGTGGCCGCATCGTCATCTCGGGCACGACGAGCGGGCCGCGGCCCGACGACGCGGAGCTGACCCGCATCTTCTTCCTGCAGCTGAGCGTCATCGGCTCCACCATGGGCACCCGTGACGAGCTGGGTCAGCTCGTGCAGCTGCTGGAGTCCACCGGCTCGCGTCCGCTCATCCACTCCGAGCTGCCGCTCGAGCAGGCCCGCGACGGGTTCGCCGCGATGGAGTCCGGCGAGATCATGGGCAAGATCGTCTTCACCCTCTGACCGCCGCCTCAGAAGAGGATCGTCGAGAAGGTCCCGATCCGCTCCATGCCGATCCGTCGGTAGGTGGCGATCGCCGGGGCGTTGTAGTCGTTGACGTAGAGCGTGCCCAGGGGCGCGTGGTCGCTCATCGCCTGCTCGAGGGCGGCAGCCATCATGGGGGCGGCGAGCCCCTGCCCGCGCAGCTCGGGCGCGAGCCACACGCCCTGGATCTGGCTGGCCCCGAGCGCCACCGAGCCGACGTCGGCCTTGAAGATCACCCGTCCGCCCTCGACGACGACATAGGTCCGGCCCGCGCGGACCAGGCGCCAGATCGAGTCGCGGTAGAACGCGGGGCTGCCCGTGTAGGGCCGGTAGCCGATCTCCTGGGTGAACATGTGCTCGGCTGCGGGCAGCACGAGGTCGACCTCGTCGACGCGGGCCGGCCGCACCCGAGGGTCCAGCTCCACGCCGAGGGACGAAGGGGGTGTCCGCGTCGCCATGAGCGGCTGCTCGCCCCGGATGGCGCGGGGCTGGGGGAAGGCCGCACCGGCCTCGCGCCACAGGCCGGCCACCTCGTCGCGCGGTCCGAGGAAGGAGGCGCAGCGGCGCCGCACCTTGCGCACGTGGGCGGCCAGCGCGGGCCAGCTCTGCGCGCTCGTGCCGACGGGCACGACATTGGCGACGCTCCACACGAGGGCGGACAGACGCCCTTCGTCGAACCACCCGTACGCGGAGGTCGAGCCGGAGCCGAGGCCACCGTCGAGGATGCGGCTGGCCACGAAGACGTGGGACGCGGGGTCCCGCGCGCACAGGTCCAGGGCCGCATCGACGTCGTCGGGGCCGAGGAGCCGGGTGGGTTGGCGGGTGCGCAGCACCTCGTCAGCCTAGTGATCCCGCGGGCGCCGTGCGTGGCGGAGAGGTCAGCTGACCGTCACGGTCGCGCCCGACTCCTCGCCGTCGAGGGGCTCGCCCATCTCCTCGGCGATGCGCATGGCCTCCTCGATGAGGGTCTCGACGATCTGGCTCTCGGGGACGGTCTTGATGACCTCGCCCTTGACGAAGATCTGGCCCTTGCCGTTGCCGGAGGCGACGCCCAGGTCGGCCTCACGGGCCTCCCCCGGGCCGTTGACGACGCAGCCCATGACGGCCACCCGCAGGGGGACCGTCATGCCCTCGAGGCCGGCGGTCACCTCGTCGGCGAGCTTGTAGACGTCGACCTGCGCGCGGCCGCAGCTCGGGCAGGAGACGATCTCGAGCTTGCGCGGGCGCAGGCCCAGGGACTGCAGGATCTGCTGGCCGACCTTGACCTCCTCGACCGGGGGGGCCGAGAGGGAGACGCGGATGGTGTCGCCGATGCCCCGGGAGAGCAACGCACCGAAGGCGGTCGCGGACTTGATCGTGCCCTGGAAGGCGGGGCCGGCCTCGGTGACGCCGAGGTGCAGCGGCCAGTCACCGGCCTCGGCGAGCAGCTCGTAGGCGCGCACCATCGTCACCGGGTCGTTGTGCTTGACCGAGATCTTGAAGTCGTGGAAGTCGTGCTCCTCGAAGAGGCCCGCCTCCCAGACCGCCGACTCGACGAGCGCCTCGGGGGTGGCCCGGCCGTACTTCTCGAGCAGCCGCTTGTCGAGGCTGCCGGCGTTGACGCCGATGCGGATCGAGGTGCCGTGGTCCTTGGCCGCCCTGGCGATCTCCTTGACCTGGTCGTCGAACTTGCGGATGTTGCCCGGGTTGACCCGCACGGCGGCGCACCCGGCCTCGATGGCCTGGAAGACGTACTTCGGCTGGAAGTGGATGTCGGCGATGACCGGGATCTGGCTGTGCCGGGCGATCTCGGCGAGCGCGTCGGCGTCGTCCTGGCTGGGGCAGGCCACGCGCACGATGTCGCAGCCCGCGGCCGTCAGCTCGGCGATCTGCTGCAGGGTCGTGTTGACGTCGGAGGTCAGCGTCGTCGTCATCGACTGCACCGAGATCGGCGACTCGCTGCCGACGCCGACCGAGCCGACCTTGATCTGGCGGGTCGGGCGGCGGGGGGCGAGCACGGGGGCCGGGGCCTTGGGCATGCCGAGGGAGACGCTCATGCACCCATTATGCGACCTGGTCTCTGGGTGTCCCCTGTGGGACCCGCTAGGTCAGGCGGATCGGGTTGACGAGGTCCGCGTAGACGAGCAGCAAGGTCATCGCGATGAAGGCGATGGCGACGCCGTACGCGAGCGGGAGCGCCTTGGCCACGTCGACCGGACCGGGGTCGGGCAGACCGCGTACCCTCGCCCAGCCCTTCTTGACCGCCTCCCACAGGGCGCCGGCGACGTGGCCGCCGTCGAGCGGCAACAGCGGGATGGTGTTGAAGGCGAAGAGGACGAGGTTGAGCGAGCCGAGCAGGCTGAGCAGCAGGATCGACTTGTCCCGGGCGTCACCGAAGATGTCCGAGCTCGCGACCTCGCCGGCTACGCGGCCGACGCCGACGACGGACATCGGCCCCTCGGGGTCGCGCTCGCCCCCGGCGAAGGCCGCCTCGGCCACGCCGACGAGCTTCTGCGGGATCTTCACGAGCAGGCCGTAGGTGTCGCCGAGCATGCCGCCGAAGAGACCGGGCACCGCGGTGATCGGCTGCTTCTGCATCTCCTGGCTGCCGGTGGCCCCGAGGAACCCGGCGCGCTCGGTGACGATCTCCCCCTTCGCGTCCCGCTCGACGCGACCGTCCGGCGTGTACACGGGCAGGTCGAGGACGATCGGGTCGGCCGTGAGGGTCCGGCTCGTGCCGTCGCGGTCGACGGTCACCGCGAGGGGCTTGTCGAGGTTGGCGCGGATCGAGCCGCGCACGTCGTCCCACGTGCTCACCGGGGTGCCGTTGATCGCGGTGATCGTGTCGCCGGGCTTGACGCCGGCGGCGTTGGCCGGAGCGACGGGCATGTCGGAGGTGCACTCGCTCGCGGCGCTCCGTCCGGACTGCTGGATGTCGACGCACTCGTTGACCGACGAGATCGTCGTCGTCGTGACGGCCACGCCGTTGAGGGTGAAGATGCCGGTGAAGAGCACGAGCGCGATGACGAGGTTCATCACCGGGCCGCCCATCATGATGACGACCCGCTTCCAGATCGGCAGCTGGTAGAACATGCGGCCGTCGTCGCCGGGCTGGACCTCCTCGAAGCTCTGCTGGCGCGCCTCGTCGACGAGCTGGCTCACACGCCCCGTGCTCGCGGTGCGCATCGTCCCGGGCGCCTGCCCCTTGGCCGGCGGGAACATGCCGATCATCCGGATGTAGCCACCGAGGGGGATCGCCTTGACGCCGTACTCGGTCTCGCCGCGGCGTCGCGACCAGACGGTCGGGCCGAAGCCGACCATGTACTGCGGCACGCGGACACCGAACTTCTTGGCGGGGACGAGGTGGCCGATCTCGTGCAGCGCGATCGACAGGCCGATGCCGAGCACGGCAAGGACGATCCCCAGGACGTAGAGCATGCCCTGATCGTCTCACGCCAGCCGCAGGACCGACCTGGCTTCGGCACGCGCCCAGGCGTCCGCGGCGAGCACGCCCTCGACCGTGTGGGCGTCGAAGCGGCCGTCGTCGTGGCGCCCCACGACCTCGCCGATCGTGTCGACGATGTCGGTGAACCGGCAGGCCCCCTCGTGGAAGGCGCCGACCCCCACCTCGTTGGCCGCGTTGTACACGGCCGGGTGGGTCCCGCCGGCCGCGCCGACCTGCTGGGCCAGCCGCACGGCGGGGAAGGCCTCGTCGTCGAGGGGCTCGAAGCGCCAGTCCTGCGCCTGCGTCCAGTCGACGGGTGTCTCGACGTCGGTGAGCCGCTCGGGCCACGAGAGCCCCAGGGCGATCGGGGCGAGCATCGTCGGCAGCCCGAGCTGGGCGATGACCGCGCCGTCGTGGAACTCCACCATCGAGTGGATGATCTGCTGCGGGTGGACGACCGCCTCGATCCGGTCCATCGGCACGTCGAAGAGCAGGTGGGCCTCGATGAGCTCGAGGCCCTTGTTGACGAGCGTCGCGCTGTTGGTCGTGATGACCCGCCCCATCGCGAAGTTGGGGTGCTTGAGCGCCTGCGCCGGCGTCACCTCGCGCAGCGCGGCCCGGTCCATCCCGCGGAAGGGCCCGCCGCTCGCGGTGACGACGAGCCTGCGGACCTCCTCGGCCCGGCCGGCCCGCAGCGCCTGCGCGATCGCCGAGTGCTCGGAGTCGACGGGCACGATCTGGTCGGGCGCCGCGACGTCCCGCACGATCGGGCCGCCGATGATCAGCGACTCCTTGTTGGCCAGGGCGAGGCGGGCACCCGATCGCAGGGCCGCCAGGGTCGGCCGCAGGCCGATCGCCCCGGTGATGCCGTTGAGCACGACGTCGGTGGGGGCGCCGGCGACCTCGGTGGCCGCTTCCTCCCCCACGACGACCTCGGGCGCGTAGCCGGTGACGCCGGCCTCCTGCGCGGCGACCGCGATGGCGGCGGTGAGCTCCTCGCGGCTCCCGGCCGCAGCCCCCACGAGCGAAGGGAGATGACGCGCGGCCTGCGTGGCGAGCAGCCCGATGTTGGCCCCGCCCGCGATGGCCGTCACCTCGAAGCGCCCCGGGTGGGCCTCGATGACCTGCAGCCCCTGCGTGCCGATCGACCCGGTCGAGCCGATGAGGGTGACGCGCGTGCGGGTGGTGCGGGTATCGGTGGGAGTGGTCACGGGGCCATCATGGCAGCGTGACCACGGCACTCATGTGGGGCGCCCTCGCCGCCTCGTCCCTGCTCGTCGGCGCGGTGCTCGGGGTGGCGCGGACCTGGCCGGGGCGGCTCGTCGGCCTCGTCCTCGCCTTCGGCGGCGGCGCGCTCATCGCGTCGGTCGCCTTCGAGCTCGCCGAGGAGGGGCTGCAGAAGGGTGGCCCCGTCCCGGTGGCCATCGGGATCGCCCTGGGCGCGATCGCCTTCGCCGGTGGCAACCGCGCGATCCAGGCACTCGGCGCCCGGCGGCACCGGGGGCACCCGGACAAGGGCGAAGGGGGCACGGGCCTGGCCTTCGGTGCCTTCCTCGACGGCATCCCGGAGCAGGCGGTCCTCGGCATCGGGCTGGCCTCGGGCGGGGGCGTGAGCGTCGCGCTGCTCGTCGCCGTGTGGATCTCCAACCTGCCCGAGTCCATCGGCTCGGCCTCCGACATGCGGCGCGGTGGCACCGGCCGGCGGAGCATCCTGCTGCTGTGGGCCGGGGTCACGGCGGTCTGCGCGCTGGCGACGCTCGGGGGCTACGCGCTGGCCGATGTCTCGGGAGAGACGGGTGCGAGCGTCATCAACGGCTTCGCTGCGGGCGCGCTGCTCGTCATGCTCGTCGACGAGATGATCCCCGAGGCACGCTCCAAGGCCGGCCCGGTGGCCGGTCTGGCGACGGTCGTCGGCTTCGCCCTCGCGGCCGGCCTGTCCAAGCTCGCCTGAGCCTGCATTCCCCTAGGGGAATGCAGACCTGCACCCGCATTGCCCCGGGGGAATGCAGCTCACCGGTCGGCGACGACGATGCTCAGGTCGGGGTACTCGGCGTCGAGGTCGGCGAGGACCGCGAGCACCCCGGCGTCGGTGCCGGTGCTCTCCGTCGCCAGGTGCGGGTCGGGGGCGTCGTGGTGGTCCGGTCGCCACACGAGCGTCCACGGGTGGTCGTGCCGGTCGGCGACGTCGCGCAGGCAGTCCATGAGCGCGTCGAGGTTGCGCCCGAAGTGCTCCGGGAAGAGCAGGCTCTCGGCGAACCGGTCGTAGATCTCCTCGCGGTCGGCTCCCCCGTCGACGAGGTGCACGTGGTCGGTCCCGGCGACGGCGCGGGCGAGCAGCCCGTCGACCCCCGCGGCCTCGATGTGGATCATCGGCCCTCCTCGATCTGGCGGAAGCTGTCGTAGTGGTCGTCCGTGTAGTACCGGTCGCCCCGCTCGCCGCCGACGATGCGGCGGGCGCCGCGGTCGTCCTCGCCGGGCGTGGGCACCGTGTACTCGCGGTAGTAGCCACGGCGCTGCGACGGGAGGATCCCCTCCCGGTTGGAGAAGGTGATCCCGTCGCGGGCGTACGGGAAGGGCCCGCCTGAGCGGACCAGCTCCAGCGTCTCGCGACCCTGCGGCGGCAGCGCGGACTCCGCGACCGTCTCCAGGCCCGAGTCGGGGGTCGAGGCCACCGCCGGGGTCGACGGCGGGGTCGACGGCGGCGCCCCCTTCGTGCCCTCAGCGCCGCCCTGGACGACGATCCACAGCGCGAGCAGGATCAGCAGCACTCCCCCGACCAGCTGCAGCCGGGTGCGCCAGGTCCGGGTCATCGCAGGACGCCGGTCATGTCAGAGGGCCAGGCCGACGTACTTGGTCTCGAGGTACTCCTCGATGCCCTCGAAGCCCCCTTCGCGCCCGAAGCCGGAGTGCTTGACCCCGCCGAAGGGGGCAGACGGGTTGGAGACGATGCCCTGGTTGATGCCGACCATGCCGAACTCCAGCGCCTCGGCCACCCGAATGGTCCGCGCGGTGTGCTCGGTGAAGACGTACGCGACGAGGCCGTACTCGGTGGAGTTGGCCAGGCCGACCGCCTCCTCCTCGGTGCGGAAGGTCGTGATCGGCGCGACCGGTCCGAAGATCTCCTCGGTGAGCACGCGCGCGTCCGCGGGGACATCGGTGAGGACCGTCGGCGGGTAGAACCAGCCCTTGCCGGAGGGGACCTCGCCCCCGACGAGGGCGCGGGCGCCCTGCGCGAGCGCGTCGTCGACGAGCTCGGCGACGCCCGTGCGTGCCTTCTCCGTGATGAGGGGGCCGACGTCGACCCCCTTCGTCGTGCCCTTGCCCATGGTCAGCGCGCCCATCCGGTCGGCGAGCGCGGCGGCGAAGTCCTCGGCGACCGACTCGTGGACGATGAACCGGTTGGCGGCCGTGCACGCCTCGCCGATGTTGCGCATCTTGGCGAGCATCGCGCCCTCGACGGCGCGCTCGAGGTCGGCGTCCTCGAAGACGACGAAGGGGGCGTTGCCGCCGAGCTCCATCGACGTGCGCAGGAGCTGCGCGGAGGACTGCTCGACGAGCTTCTTGCCGACCGGGGTGGAGCCGGTGAAGGTCAGCTTGCGCAGGCGCGGGTCCCGGATGATCGGCTCGCTCACCTCGCCGGAGGAGGTCGTCGGCACGACGTTGAGCACGCCGGCGGGCAGGCCGACCTCGTCGAGCAGGCGGGCGAGCGCGAGCATCGTGAGCGGCGTCTCGTGGGCGGGCTTGACGACGGTCGTGCAGCCGGCGGCGATCGCGGGGCCGATCTTGCGCGTGCCCATGGCGAGCGGGAAGTTCCACGGGGTGATGGCGAAGACCGGGCCGACGGGCTGCTTCATCGTCATCAGGCGGGTCCCGCCCGAGGGCGCGACGGCATAGCGGCCGTGGATGCGCACGGCCTCCTCGGCGAACCACCGGAAGAACTCGGCCCCGTAGGTGACCTCGCCGCGCGCCTCGGCCAACGGCTTGCCCATCTCGAGGGTCATCAGCATGGCGAAGGTGTCGGCCCGCTCGGTGAGCAGCTCGAAGGCCGAGCGCAGGATCTCCGAGCGCACCCGCGGGTCGGTCGCAGCCCACTCGGCCTGCGCGGCCACGGCGGCGTCGAGCGCGGCCCGCCCGTCGGCGACGGTCGCGTCGGCGACCTCGACGAGGGTCGCGGCGGTGGCGGGGTCGGAGACGGCGAAGGTGGCCCCGTCGCCGGCGTCGCGCCACGCACCGGCGATCCACAGCTGGGTGGGGGCGTACTCGAGGGCTGACTTCTGCGTCACGGTTGCCATGGGGGTTACGTTACGACCAACGGCCCCGTCGAGCGACTGGCGAAAATCCTCCGGCTTTGACACGCTTGTACCGATGAACTTCCCGTCCTCGCCCCCGGAGACCGCCATGACTGCCACCACCCCCTTCGCCCGGGTCCTGCTCGACCAGGCGCACAGCAGCGCGTGGTCCCTCGACGCCGACGTCGCCGCCCGGATGAACCCCGCCAACCCCGGTGACGCGAGCCTCGCCCGGGCCGCAGCGGTCCTGCGCGAGCGCGGCACCGAGGTCCTCGCGCACACCCACGGCGAGCTGACGGGCGCGGCCCTCGAGGGTGTCGACGTCCTCGTCATCGCCCACCCCGCAGCCGCCGCCAGTGAACGGGTCGCCGGCGACCTCCCACCGGTCCTCACCCCCGCCGAGATCTCCGCCGTCACCGACCACGTGACGAAGGGGGGCGGCCTCGTCGTCCTCGCCGAGTGCGACCACGACGCCCACGGCAACAACCTGAACGAGCTGCTCGCCCCCTTCGGCCTGGCGGTCGTCTCCACGCTCGTGCACGAGCGCGCCGACGGCGGCCGCCGCCACCTCGGCAACGCGACCTGGGTCCTCGGCGAGATGGGCACGGGTCCCGGGCAGGGCGTCATGGCCGGCATCGGCGAGCTGTGCTTCTACCGCGCCGGCACGATCGACGTCTCCCGCGCCCCCGGCGCCCGGGTCCTCGCCCGCACCTCGGCGACCGCGCACCCCGCCGGCCAGCCGCTCGCCGTCACCGTCGAGCACGGGCGGGGGCGCGTCGTCGTCCTCGCCGACTCCGACCTCGTCGGGGACGACTCGATCGGCGAGCTCGACCACGAGGAGCTCTGGGTCAATGTCGTGACCTGGGCGGGGAACCGGGCCGGCCACACGCTCCCCGAGGTGCCAGGCGCCCTGGCGCCGAGCCTCGGAGGGTCGGTGGCCACGAGCACGGCCTGGCTCGGGCTCAAGGCAGCGGTCGAGGAGCTGCGCCTCATGCAGGTCACGGACGGGTCGCTGCGTGAGGACGCCGATCGCGGGCGCGCCACCGCGCTCGTCGCCGCGATGATCGCGCGGCTCGCCGAGCTGGCGCCGCGGTTCCCGCACGACGCGGACTACCTGGCCGCGCTGCCCGTGGACCTGCAGCGCTGGGTCGACGGCGGCTTCGGCGTGCCCGACTTCCTCGACTCGCTGCTCGCCTTCCGCCCCGACCGGCACCGCGTCGACGGCGCCGAGCACCTCGTCGTCTTCCCGATGTACACGCAGAACGGCAACCTCGACCGCGTCTTCGAGGCCGTCCTCCTGGACGTCACGTGGCCGCAGTGGCTCGCCGACGTCGAGGCGACCTACGACAACCCGATGTTCCTGCCGGTCCGCTTCCTCGACTTCACCCCCGGCTACGACACCAACTCGGCCGTGCTCTTCCCCGAGACCGTCTCGGTGCGCGAGGTCCCGAAGTTCAGCTGGGGCGCGATCTTCTGCGACCGCGAGGCCGCCCGCTTCCGTCGCGTGAGCGCCGCGTCGGCCGAGGTGCTCGGGCTCGACCTGCCGCCGGAGGGCGAGCGGCTGCTCGCCTCCCAGGAGGTCGCGCAGGCGACCTTCGCGATGTGGGACCTCATCCACGACCGCACGCACAGCCACGGGGACCTCCCCTTCGACCCCTTCATGATCAAGCAGCGGATGCCCTTCTGGATGTACGCGCTCGAAGAGCTGCGCTGCGACCTGGGCACCTTCCGGCAGAGCGTGCGGCTGGCGGAGCAGTGTCACCCGTACGCCCGCTCCGTCCAGCTGGCGATCCTCTTCGACCGGCTCTTCCGCTTCCCCGTCACGGGCGACCGCGTGCGCAACTACGACGGCCTCGGCGGTCAGCTCCTCTTCGCCTGGCTGCACAAGCGCGGCGTCCTGCGGTGGACGGACAACACGCTGACCCTCGACTGGTCGCAGGTGCCCGCCGCGGTGCTCGCCCTCGCCGACGAGGTCGAGACGCTCTACCGCGAGGGCATCGACCGCTCCCGCGTCGGGCACTGGATGGCCGCGCACGACTTCATCGCCGGCTACGTCGCCCCGCACCCCGCCTCGGTGTGGGCGAAGGGGGCCGAGCACCTCCCCCTCGACGGCCCGCCCAGGGGCCTGACCGACCTCGTCCAGCAGGACGAGTTCCCGCTCAACGTCTTCTACGAGGCGCTGCGCAAGAAGCTGGCGCCCGTCATCGAGTCGACCCGCGGGATCACCGGCAGTCGCGACCCGCGCGCCGAGGACGCCGCCGCGGTTGAGAGGATCTCCGCGTGACCGACACGAGCACCCAGACCGGCGCCGCCACCCCCTTCGCGCCGCTCCACGACCCGTCGACCCGGGGCTTCGCCAGCGACAACTACGCCGGCATCCACCCCGAGGTCCTCGCGGCGGTCGTCGCGGCTAACGGCGGACATCAGGTCGCCTACGGCGAGGACGTCTACACCGCACGGCTCACCGAGGTGCTCGGTGAGGTCTTCGGGACCGGGGTCGGGGTCTTCCCGGTCTTCAACGGCACGGGGGCCAATGTCCTGGCGCTGCAGGCCTGCACGCCGCGCTGGTCCTCGGTGCTCACGACGAGCAGCGCCCACATCCACGTCGACGAGGCCGCCGCCCCCGAGCGGGTCGGCGGGTTCAAGGTCAACGTCATCGACACCCCGGACGGCAAGCTGACGCCCGAGCTCATCCGCGCCTACCCGGCCCGGGTCGAGGACGAGCACTTCGCCCAGGTCGGGGTCGTCTCCATCACCAACTCGACCGAGGTCGGGACGGTCTACACCCCCGCCGAGATCCGGGCGATCGCCGATCTCGTCCACGACCTCGGCTGGGTCCTGCACCTGGACGGCTCCCGCCTGTCCAACGCAGCGGCCGCGCTCGGCGTCGGGCTGCGGGAGCTGACGACCGACGCGGGCGTCGACATCCTCTCCCTCGGCGGGACCAAGTGCGGCGCGATGCTCGCCGAGGCTGTCGTCGTCCTCTCCCCCGAGCGGGTCCACGGCACCACCTTCCTGCGCAAGCAGTCGATGCAGCTCGCGAGCAAGATGCGTTTCGTCTCCGCCCAGCTGCTCGCGCTCTTCGAGGGTGACCTGTGGCGGCGCAACGCCGAGCACGCCAACGCGATGGCTCGGCGACTCGCTGACGGCGTCGCGGGCATCGAGGGCCTGGAGCTGCCGCACGAGGTCGAGGCCAACGCGGTCTTCCCGATCCTGCCGCGGGAGTCCAGCGAGCGGCTCATGGAGAGCTTCCGGTTCTACTTCTGGGACGAGGCGAGCGGGCAGGTCCGGTGGATGTGCGCGTGGGACACGACGGAGGGTGACGTCGACCGTTTCGTCGAGGCGGTGCGGGCCGAGCTGGGCTGATCCCGCCTGTGGGATCCCTCACAAAGGTGTGTTCATTCAGGCGGTACCCAGCCTCGTCGACTAGACCTGAAGGGTGGCCCGCCTCCCCCGACTGACCAGCGCACCGGTTCTCGCCGGTGCGCTCGTCGTGTTCACCCTCCTGGCGGCCGGTCCCCTGCAGCCCTACGACGAGATGTTCCAGGGCTACTGGGCCAAGCACTACACCCCCAACTGGGCGACCTTCCTCGACAAGGTGCCCAACGCCGTCGCCGGTCAGGCGGTCTGCCTGCCGGTCCTCGCGGCAGTGGCGATCCGGCTCGCCTGGCGCCACCGCACGTGGCACCCTCTCGCCGTCGTCGCGGCGGCAGAGGCCGGGTTCTACGTCGGCATCGGGGGGATGAAGGTGCTGCTCGGGCGCACCGCGCCCGCGGCCGGCGAAGGGGGGTTCTGGCAGGGGGGTCCGCTCGCCCACGGGTGGTACGGCATCGCCTACCCCTCGGGGCACGCCGCCGAGGCCGTGCTGATCTACGGGGCGGCCGCCTACCTGGTGCTCACCTACGCCGGTCCCGACCACCGTCTGCGGCGCCGTCTGACCTGGCTCGTCGGGCTCATCGCGCTCAACGCGATCATCGTCGCCTTCTACCTCGGGTTCCACTGGCCCACGGACCTCGTCGCCGGTCTGCTCGCCGGCGGGCTCGTCCTGCGCCTGCTCGTCGACGGCGACCGGGCGCTCGCGCGGCGGGGCCTCCCCTTCGGCTGGAGCCACGAGATCCGGCGCCCCGAGCCCGAGCCGGCCCAACGCCCCCAGCCCGTGCCCGTGCCCGCCGCGGTCTGGCTGCGCGCGCCGCTGCCCCGCCCGGTCCACTCGATCCGGCCGCTCACGGCCGCCTGGTCGGTCCCCATCCCCGGCGCCCAGCACACCCGCCCGCGACCCGACCGGGAGCTCCAGCTCCACTGAGACCCTGCATTGCCCTAGGGCAATGCAGCGTCTCGACGTCGAGAGAGTGCATTGCCCTAGGGCAATGCAGGTCTTCCCGCGCGGTTGGGGGCCGCCGGGTCGCGCTCCTCCATCCCCCACGGCGAGCCGTAGCCGTACGGCGCCGGCGCGGCGAGCAGCTCCAGGAAGGGGCGGGCGTCGAAGGCCTCCGGGCCCTTGGCCCCCGAGCCGGACCACACCCCGCTCCCGAGCAGCTCCAGTGCGATGACCGGGTTGAGCGCGGTCTGCCACACGACCGCCTGGGCGTCGTACTCACGCATCGAGACCTCGTTGTCGGCGACGTGGTAGAGGTACACCGCCCGCGGCTCGCCGTCCTTGGTGCCGGTGACGAGCAGGCCGGCGCACGTCCTGCCGACCATCCGCGGACCGATCGTCGACGGGTCCGGCAGCACGGCC
The DNA here is from genome assembly GCF_039631275.1 of Janibacter sp. LM. Lineage (NCBI taxonomy): Bacteria > Bacillati > Actinomycetota > Actinomycetes > Micrococcales > Intrasporangiaceae > Janibacter > Janibacter sp. LM. Next base: position 188,147 of record NZ_JBDIVG010000001.1, on the reverse strand, counting down.
GCGACGACGTCGCGCGGGCTGACCCGCACGCCCTTGACGTCGACCGGCTCGGTCGAGTCCAGGCCGAGCTCGTGGAGGTTCCTCAGCATCGAGATCATCTGCTCGCCGAGCCCGTACTTGAAGGTCACCCGCCGCGCGTCGACCCACCGCGGCATGAGGAGCACCTCCTCGTGCTCGACGTGCACGCACTCGACCGGCCCGATCCCCTCGGGGAAGTCGAAGACCTCCGGCTCGGCGAAGGGCGGCATCGTCGCGAAGCCCGCCTCCACGTCCCCGCCGGCCCGCTCGCTCTCCCACACGACGGGCGGGTTGAGGCACTCCTCGATGATCGTCCACATCGAGAAGCCGGGGGCGAAGACCTCGTTGCCGTGCTCGTCGTGGACGACGAGGTCGGCCCCGTCGCGGGTGCCGAGCTCGTCGATCTCGTCGAAGAGCTCGTCGGCCGCGTACCGGGCGAAGACGTCGGACAGCCCCGGCTCCACGCCGATGCCGAGCAGCGCGAGCCGGTCCGCGGCCTCCCACTCCCCCGCCCTGGCCAGCTGCAGGTCCCCGAGCTTGACGCCCGGCAGCTCGTGCGGCCGCTCCGGGTGCGGCGTCGACAGCGACATCGCCATGTCGAGGTAGTCAGCGCCGGCCGCGAGCGCGCCCTCGAAGATCGGCATGACGAAGCGCGGGTCGACCGCGTTGAAGACGTGGGTGGCACGGTGCTGCTGCGCCAGGGTGGTGACCGCTGCCGCGTCCGACGCGTCCACCTGGGCGGCGGCGAAGACTGCGGTGCCATGACGGCCCGGGCGCCCCTCCCTTCGCGCCTCGGCGGCCGCGACGCTGGCCTGCGCCCGCTCGAGCGAGTAGTCCGCGACCACCCACAGCTCGTAGAAGTCCCGCTCGGCGGCGATCTTGGCCGCGGCGTCACCGACGCCCCCGGCGCCGATCATCAGCACGCGCATCCGACTCTCCTGACTCACTTCGAGGTGCGGCTGCTCACCACGCGCTGACCGACCACGACGAGCAGGACGGCGATGACGAACAGTGAGAAGCCGATGACATTGGCCTGTGCGGGGATGCCGCGCAGGTAGCTGACGTAGACGAACTTGGGGAAGGTGCTCGTGTCGCCCGAGACGAAGTTGGTGATGATGAAGTCATCGAAGCTCAGGCTGAAGGCGAGCATCGCGGCGCCGACGACGCCCGGCATGACGAGCGGCAGCGTCACCCGCCAGAAGGTCCCGGCCGTCCCGGCGTAGAGGTCCTGGGCGGCCTCCTCCATCCGGGGGTCGAGGCTCTCCAGGCGCGCGCGCACGGTGACGACGACGAAGCTCAGGCAGAACATGATGTGCGCGATGACGATCGTCCAGAAGCCCAGCTGCAGGCCGATCCGGTAGAAGCCCTGGACGAAGATCGTCAGCAGGCTCGCGCCGAGGACGATCTCGGGCGTGGCCATCGGCACGAAGACGAGCAGGTTGCCGGCGGACCTCCCGCGGAACCGGTGCCGCACGAGGGCGAAGGCGATCATCGTCCCCAGGACGGTCGCGACGAAGGTCGCGAGCAGCCCCACCTGGAGCGAGGTGACGAGCGAGTCGCAGATGCCGGGCGCGCCGCAGGGGTTCTGCCAGTGCTTGAGCGTCGGCCCGGCGTTGGAGTTCCACGTGATGTTGGACTTGCGGTAGTCGTTGAAGCTGAAGATGAAGGTGTAGAGCACCGGGAGGAAGAGGTAGAAGAGCACGAGGACCGCGGCGATCATCGCGAAGCGGTCGCCGACCCAGCGGGTCACGGAGCGCATCTCAGACCAGCTCCTCGGTGCCGAAGCGGCGCACGTAGAGGAAGACGAGCACGAGGATCATCGCCATGAGCGTGAAACTCAGCGCCGCGGCCGTGTCGTAGCCGCCCGGCACCCGGAAGAACTGGCTCTCGATGACGTTGCCGACCATCTTGGTGCTGCGGTCGGACCCGAGGAGCTCGGCGTTGACGTAGTCGCCGGAGGCGGGGATGAAGGTGAGCAGCGTCCCCGCGAGCACGCCCGGCATGGAGATCGGGAGCGTCACCCGCGCGAAGGTCGTCAGGCCGTTGCCGTAGAGGTCCCCACCGGCCTCGATGACCCGGGCGTCGGCGCGCTCGAGCGAGGCGTAGATCGGCAGGACCATGAACGGCAGGAAGTTGTACGTCAGGCCCGCGACGACGGCCACCCAGGTCTCGGTGATCCGCCCGCCCGGCAGCAGGTGCAGGGTGGTGAGCACGTTGGCGACGATGCCGTCGTCGGCGAGGATCTGGCGCCACGCGATCGTGCGCAGGATGAAGGAGGTGAAGAAGGGGGCGATGACGCAGATGAGCATGACCGGTCGCCACGACCCCGCCTTGAAGGCCATGGCGTAGGCGAGCGGGTAGGCCAGGACGAAGGCGAAGAAGGTCGCGAGCGCCCCGAAGACGAGCGAGCGGACCATGTGCGGCCAGAACTCGGTGAGCGCGGCGACGTAGTTGCCGACGTTGACGTCGCGGTAGTAGTAGCCCGGGGCTCCGGGGTAGTCGCTCTGCAGCGAGACGGTGAACAGCTGCACGACGGGCACGACGAAGAAGACGACGAGCCAGAGGATGCCGGGCAGCAGGAGCAGGTAGGCGTACCGCTGCGAGCGTCGGGCGACGACGACGTCGGGGTCGGGTTCCACCCCCCGCGTCAACGTGGTGGTGGTCACGACGCCTCCCCCGTGGCGATGAAGGCCTTGTCCTGCGCTCCCTCGGGGAGCCCGTCGGCGGCGACGACGAAGGCGTGCGCCGGGTCCCACGAGATCGACACCTCGTCGCCCGGGCGGGTGGCCTGCGGCTCGACGTCGAGGTTCTGCTCGTAGACCTGCCACTGGCCGCCCGAGGGCACGGTGACGAGGTACTGCGTCGCGACACCGGTGAAGGAGACGTCGGCGACCGTCGCCCGCACCTCGCCCCCCGTACCCCCGTGACGAAGGGGGTGCAGCCGCACCTTCTCGGGCCGCACGCCGAAGAGCACCTTGCCCTCGGTGACCGCGGCGCGCGAGCGCGGCACCCGCACCGTCGTGCCCGCCGCGTCGGCCACGAGGTGGTCGCCGTCGCTGCCGGTGATCGTCGCCGGGACGAGGTTGGACTGGCCGACGAACCCGGCGACGAAGGCCGTGCCGGGCAGGTCGTACAGGGCCTCGGGAGCGCCCATCTGCTCGATGTGCCCCTTGTTCATCACCGCGACCGTGTCGGCCATCGTCATGGCCTCCTCCTGGTCGTGGGTGACGTGGATGAAGGTCAGCCCGACCTCGGTCTGGATCCGCTTGAGCTCCACCTGCATCTGGCGGCGCAGCTTGAGGTCGAGGGCACCGAGCGGCTCGTCGAGCAGCAGCACCTCCGGCCGGTTGACGATGGCCCGGGCGAGGGCGACGCGTTGCTGCTGACCACCGGAGAGCTGCCCGGGGCGACGCCCCGCCAGGTGCCCCATCTGGACGAGCTCGAGGGCGTCCTCGGCGAGCTGCGGCGCGTCCGAGAGGCCGCGTCGCCTGGGGCCGAAGGCCACGTTGTCGCGGACGCTCAGGTGCGGGAAGAGCGCGTAGCTCTGGAAGACGGTGTTGACCGGCCGCTCGTAGGGGCGCGAACCGGTGAGGTCGGTGTCGCCGATGAGCACCCGGCCGCCGGTCGGCTGCTCGAGACCCGCGACCATCCGCAGCGTCGTCGTCTTGCCGCACCCGGAGGGACCGAGCAGGGCGAAGAAGGAGCCCTGCGGCACCTGCAGGTGCAGGTCGTCGACGGCGGTGAAGTCCCCGAAGGTCTTGGTCACCGCGTCCAGGCGCAGGTCCCCCTTCGCCTCCCGGAAACCGCCGGACGAGGTGCGCGAGAAGATGCCCATCAGTTGCCCACCGCCTTCGCCCACAGGGCCGAGTAGTCCGCGTCCTCCTGGGCCGAGAGCGCCCGGAAGCCGACGATGTCGTGCTCGGCGATGTAGTCCTCACCGGGGAAGATGAAGGGCGACTCCGCGAGATCCGGGTCGATCTTCTCCATCTCCTCGCGGGCACCCTCCACGGGGCAGATGTAGTTGACCCAGGCGGCGACCTCGGCGGCCACCTTCGGCTCGTAGTAGTAGTCCATGACGCGCTGCGCGTTGCGGCGGTGGTGGCTCGTGATCGGGACCATGAGGTTGTCGCTCCAGAGCATCCCGCCGCTCTCGGGGATGACGAACTCCCAGTCCTCGTCCTCGGTCTCGGCGCGCAGGATGAACAGGTCGCCGGACCACACGATGCCCGCGACGGCGTTGCCGCTCTTGAGGTCGTTGAGGTAGCTGTTGCCCTTGATCCGGCGGATGTAGCCGTCGTTCACGCGCTTGTCGAGCTCGCCGATCGCGGCCTCGAACTGCTCCCGGGTGAAGTCACCGGAGGGGTCGACCCCCTGCTGCTGCATGATCAGGCCGAGCGTGTCGCGGAACTCGCTGAGCACCGAGATGCGGCCCTTGAGGTCGTCGGCCCACAGGTCCTCGAGCGACTTCAGCTCCCGACCCACCTTCTTCTTGTGGTAGCCGATCCCGGCGAAGCCGGACTGCCAGGTGAGCGAGTGCTGGCGTCCCGGGTCGAAGGAGACCTCGCGCAGCGGGGCGAGCAGGTTGCCGGCATTGGCCATCTGGATCAGCTCCAGCGGCTGGCACAGCCCCTCCCGGATGATCCGGTTGGCCATCCAGTCGGTGAAGGTGAAGATGTCGCGGTTGATGTCCTGCTTGGCCCGCAGCTGCGGGGCGATCTTGTTGAAGTACGTGTCGTTGTCGTCGATGTCCTCGGTGTAGCTGACCTTGATGCCGGTCTGCTTCTCGAAGGCGGTCAGCGTCGGGTACGTCTTGCCGGCGTCGTCCATGTCGAGGTAGGCCGTCCAGTTGGCCCACCCGACGGTCTTCTCGGTGTCCGAGCGGTCCTGCGGGAGCTCGACCGCGGCCACGCCCGCGGTCGGGGGCTCCGGCGGGGCGCACGCGGCGAGCGCGCTGCCGCCGATCCCCAGCGCCGCGAGGCCCAGGACGTCCCGCCGGCTCGGTCCGTGCCGGCGACGGCCACGGGCCGAGGCCTGCGCGGCGCGCACGAGAGCAGCGATTTCGGGATCGGCTGGCTGCCGAAAGGGGTCCATCGCGGACCTCGCTTCCGTGAGGAGGGACGAAGGGGGTGAGCGTCAGCTCTCGATGTTGGCCATGACGTGCTTGATGCGGGTGTAGTCCTCGAAGCCGTACATGGACAGGTCCTTGCCGTAGCCCGAGTGCTTGAACCCGCCGTGCGGCATCTCGGCGACGAGCGGGATGTGGGTGTTGATCCACACGCAGCCGAAGTCCAGGCGCTTGCTCATGCGCATCGCCCGCCCGAAGTCCTTGGTCCACACCGAGGAGGCGAGGCCGTACTCCACGCCGTTGGCCCAGGCGACGGCCTGGTCCTCGTCGGTGAACCGCTGGACCGTGATGACCGGACCGAAGATCTCGTCCTGGATCGCCTCGTCGTCCTGGTGGAGCCCGGAGACGACGGTCGGCGCGTAGAAGAAGCCCTCGCCCATCGCGCTCAGCCGCTCGCCGCCCTGCGCGAGGTGGGCGTGGTCGGGCAGCCGGTCGATGAAGCCGGCGACCTTGGCCAGCTGGTCCTTGTTGTTGACCGGGCCGAGCAGCGCGTCGTCGTCGTCGGGCATGCCGACCTTGGCGTTGTCGCGGGCGTACTCGGCGAGCGCGGCGACGAAGTCGTCGTGGATGCCGGGGGCGGCGAGGACCCGGGTCGCGGCGGTGCAGTCCTGGCCGGCGTTGAAGTAGCCGGCCGTGGCGATGCCCTCGACCGCGGCCTCGATGTCGGCGTCGTCGAAGACGACGACGGGCGCCTTGCCCCCGAGCTCGAGGTGGGCGCGCTTGAGGTTCTTGGCCGCGGAGGCGGCGACCTCGAGGCCCGCGCGGACCGAGCCGGTGATCGCGACGAGCCCGGGGGTCAGGTGCTCGACGAGGGCGCGGCCGGTGTCGCGGTCGCCCGTGATGACGTTGAAGGTGCCGGCCGGCAGGAACTCGGCGGCGATCTCGGCCATGAGCAAGGTCGTCTCGGGCGTGGTGTCGCTCGGCTTGAGGACGACCGTGTTGCCGGCGGCCAGGGCGGGGGCGATCTTCCACGCGGCCATCATCATCGGGTAGTTCCACGGGGTGACCTGGCCGACGACACCGATCGGCTCGCGACGGATCCAGCTCGTGTGCCCCTGCATGTACTCGGCCGAGGCCCTCCCCTCGAGCACCCGGGCGGCACCGGCGAAGAAGCGGATCTGGTCGCACATCACGGGCACCTCCTCGGAGGCGGTGAGGGCGTGCGGCTTGCCGGTGTTCTCCCCTTCGAGCCGGATGAGGTCCTCCGCGCGCGCCTCGAGGGCGTCGGCGAACTTCAGCAGCGCGGACTGGCGCTCCCCGGGCGTCGTCTCGCCCCACTGCGCGAAGGCGGACTCGGCACTCGCGTACGCGGCGTCGACATCGGCCTGCGTCGAGACGGGCGCGTGGGCGACGACCTGGCCGGTGGCCGGGTTGACCAGCTCGGTGCTCGCGTCGCCCGAGGCGTCGACGTACGCGCCACCGACGAAGTTGCGCAGGGTCCGGGGCTGGGTCACGACAGGGTCCTTCCGATCGGGAATGTGACCCCGACCATAGTGCTTGTCGTGTCGATATCGACAGGTCCCAGCGACATCAATTCGGAAAACATCAGCCCATGGCTCACATTGGCACGGATTTCGTCGCTCTCGGCTTGCCATCCGTCCTGGATCGCGTCACGATGGCGACATGTCCGCCGCCGTCCAGCTCGACGAGATGAGCAAGCAGATCATCGAGCACCTGCAGGAGGACGGCCGTCAGTCCTACGCGACGATCGGGCGTTCCGTGGGTCTCTCCGAGGCCGCCGTGCGCCAGCGCGTCCAGCGTCTGCTCGACGCAGAGGTCATGCAGATCGTCGCGGTCACCGATCCGCTCCAGGTGGGCTTCCACCGGCAGGCGATGATCGGGATCACCGTCGAGGGCGACCTGCGACCCGTCGCCGACGCCCTGACGGACATGCACGAGGTGTCCTACGTGGTCACCACGGCGGGCAGCTTCGACGTCCTCGCCGAGATCGTCTGCGAGGACGACGAGGAGCTGCTCGTCCTGCTCACCGAGCGCATCCGCACCCTGCCGGGCGTGCGCTCGACCGAGACCTTCGTCTATCTCAAGCTCAACAAGCAGCACTACAACTGGGGGACCAGATGACTCGACCGCCCACCACCGCCCTCGGCACCGACATGCAGCAGGCGGCCCGCGACCACCTGTGGATGCACTTCACCCGCCACTCCGTCTACGAGCAGGGCGGGCACATCCCGACGATCGTGCGCGGCGAGGGCCACAAGATCTGGGACGACGCCGGCCGCGAGTACATCGACGGCCTCTCCGGCCTCTTCGTCGTCCAGGTCGGGCACGGCCGCACCGAGCTCGCCGAGACCGCGATGCGGCAGGCGGAGAAGCTCGCCTTCTTCCCCATCTGGTCCTACGCGCACCCCGCCGCGATCGAGCTCGCCGAGCGGCTCGCCCAGGGCGCCCCCGGCGACCTCAACCGCGTCTTCTTCACCACCGGTGGCGGCGAGGCCGTCGAGTCCGCGTGGAAGCTGGCCAAGCAGTACTTCAAGCTCACCGGCAAGCCGAAGAAGCACAAGGTCATCTCGCGCGCGATCGCCTACCACGGCACCCCGCACGGCGCCCTGTCGATCACCGGGCTGCCGCCGCTCAAGGAGGACTTCGAGCCGCTGGTCCCCGGGGCCCACAAGGTCCCCAACACCAACATCTACCGCGCCTCGGACGAGCTGCGCGAGGACCCCAAGGCCTTCGGCCGCTGGGCCGCCGACCGGATCGCCGAGGCCATCGAGTTCGAGGGCCCCGACACCGTCGCGGCCGTCTTCCTCGAGCCGGTGCAGAACGCCGGCGGCTGCTTCCCGCCGCCCCCGGGCTACTTCGAGCGAGTCCGCGAGATCTGCGACGAGTACGACGTCCTGCTCGTCTCCGACGAGGTCATCTGCGCCTTCGGCCGGATCGGCTCGATGTTCGCGTGCCAGGACTTCGGGTACGTCCCCGACATCATCACCTGCGCGAAGGGGATGACCTCCGGCTACTCCCCCATCGGAGCGATGATCGCGAGCGACCGCCTCTTCGAGCCCTACAAGAAGGGGGCGACGAGCTTCACCCACGGCTACACCTTCGGTGGGCACCCGGTGAGCTCGGCGGTGGCGCTGGCCAACCTCGACATCTTCGAGCGCGAGGGCCTCAACGAGCACGTCAAGACGAATGCCCCCGCCTTCCGCGCCACGCTGGAGAAGCTGCTCGACCTCCCCCTCGTCGGGGACGTCCGCGGCGAGGGGTACTTCTACGGGATCGAGCTGGTCAAGGACAAGGCGACGCGCGAGACCTTCGACGCCGCCGAGTCCGAGTCGATGCTGCGCGGGTTCCTGTCCAAGGCGCTCTTCGACGCGGGCCTGTACTGCCGCGCCGACGACCGCGGCGACCCGGTGGTCCAGCTCGCCCCGCCGCTCACCATCGGCCAGCCCGAGTTCGACGAGATCGAGTCGCGCCTGCGCTCGGTGCTGACGGAGGCCGAGAACCACCTCTGAGGCTAGGTTGGCCGCGTGACGAGAGAGATCCGGCTGCACCCCCTGCGCGACCTGCTCGGTCGCCGCCGCAGCGACCCGACCTACCACGAGGTCCACGACGCCGACGAGCTGCGCCGGCTGACCGCCACCGGCGAGTCGCTCGCCGGCTGGCGGCTGCAGGGCCTCGACCTGGAGCCGCACGCCGAGCCGCTCTCCCGCAGCGACGTCCGCGGGCTCGTCGTCCTCGGCGGTACGGTCCCCGACGCGCTGGCGCAGAGCCTCGTCGCCCGCGGCGCGGTGATCATCCCGCCCGACCCGACGTGCCCGGTCGAGACCTTCCGCGCCCGGCTGTACTCCCCCTTCGACCTGTACGGCGGGCTCGAGGTCGACGGCTACCCGAGCACGGTCGACGCGCGGGCGTACGCGTGGAGCCGGGAGACCCGCACGCAGCACGACGCCTACGCCACCCTCCTGCGGGCCGTGCACGACGACGCGGTGAACGACGCCCTTGTCGAGGCCCTCCACGGGCTCGACGTCGTCGGCGTGATGGGCGGGCACGCCCTCGGGCGCGGCAGCAGCGACTACGCGGACGCGGCCCGACTCGGCCAGGCCCTCGCGGGCGCCGGCCGGGCGGTGCTCACCGGCGGCGGCCCGGGCGCGATGGAGGCGGCCAACCTCGGGGCGATCGCCCCCTCGCCCGAGGCCGTGGAGGCCGCCCTGGAGCGCCTGACGCAGGTGCCCTCCTTCCGCCCGTCGATCGACGCCTGGGCGAGCCTGGCGCTGTCGGTACGGGCGGACCTCGACGTCGCGGACGGCGGGGCGCGCAGCTTCGGCATCCCGACGTGGTTCTACGGGCACGAGCCGCCCAATGTCTTCTGCGGGGGCATCGCCAAGTACTTCTCCAACGCGCTGCGCGAGGACGTGCTGCTCGCGCGGAGCACCGGCGGCCTCGTCGTCCTGCCGGGCGCGGCCGGCACCGTGCAGGAGGTCTTCCAGGCGTGCACGCCGCTGTACTACGCGCCGCCGGGCGACGCCCTGCCCCCGCTCGTGCTCGTCGGTCTCGAGCACTGGACCGAGACCGTGCCGGTGTGGCCGGCCCTGCGGGCCCTGGCCACGGGGCGCCCGCTCGCCGACGTCCTCCACCTCGTGGCGACCCCCGAGGAGGCCGCCGCGATCGTCCTGGCCTGACGAAGGGGGTCCGCCCCGGGGTCAGTCGAAGACGATCGTGCGCCGCCCGCGCAGGACCACCCGTCGCTCGACGTGCCAGCGCAGGGCGCGGCCGAAGGCCATCGCCTCGAGCTCCGCGCCGGTGGCCGCGAGCTGCGCGGGGCTCATCCGGTGGTCGACGCGGCGGAAGTCCTGCTCGATGATCGGTCCCTCGTCGAGGTCGGCCGTCACGTAGTGCGCGGTCGCGCCGATGACCTTGACGCCGCGGTCGTGCGCCTGGGAGTAGGGACGCGCGCCCTTGAACGAGGGCAGCAGCGAGTGGTGGATGTTGATGACCCGCCCGGGGAAGTCCGCGCACATCCGCTCGGAGAGCACCTGCATGTAGCGCGCCAGCGCCACGGTCTCGACCCGCTCGGCCGCGATGATCTCGCGGAGCCTGGCCTCGGCCTGCGGTTTGGTCGCTGCGGTCACCGGGACGTGGTGGAAGGGGATGCCGTGCCACTCGACCTCCGCCCGGAAGTCCTCGTGGTTGGAGACGACCGCGGGGACGACGACGTTGAGCTGACCGGTGCGCACCCGGAAGAGCAGGTCGTTGAGCACGTGGCCCTGGCGGCTCACCATGATGAGCAGGCGGTGCGGCTCGTGCGGGTCGTGGATGTCGACGTCGGCTCCGAGCTCGGCCGCCAGCCGCCCGCGCGCGACCTCCAGGCGCTCCGTGTCGATCGGGCCCTGCCCCTGCAGGTGCATCCGCAGGTGGAACTCGCCGGTCGAGTCGTCGCCGAACTGCTGGCTGTCGAGGATGTTGAGGTCCAGGCCCACCATCGCCCCGGTCACCGCGTGGACGATGCCTCGCCGGTCGGGACCGCTCAGGGTCAGGACGACCTCGCGGCCGAGGCCGCCCGGGACGGCCGCGCTCACGCTGCGCCCGAGGTGGCCGCGGCGAGCTGCCCGCAGGCCCCGTCGATGTCGCTGCCCCGGGTGTCGCGCACGGTCGTCGGGATGCCGTGGGCGCGCAGCCGCTCGACGAACTGCTGCTCGACGCCGGGCCGCGAGGCGGTCCACCTCGAGCCGGGGGTCGGGTTGAGCGGGATCGGGTTGACGTGCACCCAGCCCCTGCCGCGCTGGGTGAGCTTCTTGCCGAGCAGGTCCGCCCGCCAGGCCTGGTCGTTGACGTCCTTGATGAGCGCGTACTCGATGCTCACCCGGCGCCCGGTCCTCAGGTAGTAGCGGTGGGCCGCGTCGATCGCCTCGTCGACCTTGAAGCGGGTGTTGATCGGCACCAGCTCGTCGCGCAGCTCGTCGTCGGGCGCGTGCAGCGACAGCGCGAGGGTCACCGGGATGCCCTCCTCGGTGAGCCGGTCGATGCCCGTCACCAGCCCGACGGAGGACATCGTGATCCCCCGCGCGCTCATCCCGAGCCCCTCGGGCGAGGGGTCGACCATGCGGCGGATCGCGCCGATCGCCGCCGTGTAGTTGGCCAGGGCCTCCCCCATGCCCATGAAGACGACGTTGGTGACGCGCCGGCCCCCCGACGAAGGGAGGGACTCCCCTTCGTCGTCGGCCTCGGCGCCCAGCGCGACGCCCGTGTCGTCCCCGAGCGCCAGGTCACCGGCCTGCGCGAGCAGGCGGTTGGCGGCGACGACCTGGTCGACGATCTCGCCGGTCGACATGTTGCGCGTCAGGCCCTCCTGGCCGGTGGCGCAGAAGGGGCAGTTCATGCCGCAGCCGGCCTGGCTGGAGACGCAGATCGTCGCGCGGCGCGGGTAGCGCATGAGGACGGACTCCACGAGCGCGCCGTCGTGCAGGCGCCACACGGACTTCAACGTCGCGCCCCGGTCGGCCGTGATGGTGCGCACCGGGGTGAGCAGGCGCGGGAGCATCGCCGTGACGAGCTCCTCGCGGGCCGCCTTGGGCAGGTCCGACATCTGCTCGGGGTCGTCGGTGTGGTGGGTGAAGTAGTGCGTCGACAGCTGCTTGGCGCGGAAGCCCGGCAGGCCGAGCTCCTTGGCCCACTCGACGCGACCGGCGAGGTCGAGGTCGGCGAGGTGGCGCGGCGGCTTGCCGCGCCGGGGCGCGGTCATCGTCAGCTGGCCGGGCACCGGGCGGGTGGTCGAGGGCGTGGGCAGGTCGGTCATCACCCCCAGTGTCTCAGGTCAGGAGCGCGCTGACGCCAAAGCCGCCCGCGGCGGGGTCGTCGGCGACCCCGGGGGTCACACCGGTGCGATGATGCGCAGCGCCACCCACGCGAGCGGGACGACCAGGACGAGCGAGTCGAGGCGGTCCATCAGGCCCCCGTGCCCCGGGATGATGTTGGACATGTCCTTGATCCCGAGGTTGCGCTTGAGGCTGGACTCGATGAGGTCACCGATCGTCGCGACCGGGGCGACGAGCACGCCGAGGACCGCGCCCTGCCACCACTGGCCGTCGAGGGTGAGCGGGATGACGATCGCGCCCACGACCGCGCAGGACAGGACCGAGCCGGCGAAGCCCTCCCAGGACTTCTTGGGCGAGAGCCGTGGTGCCATCGGGTGCTTGCCGAGGACCACCCCGAAGGCATAGCCGCCGATGTCGGAGAAGACCGTGACGATGATGAAGACGAAGATGCGCCACTGGCCCTGCGGCTCGGCGAGCATCATCGCCGCGAAACCCGCGAGCAGGCACGGGTAGAGCAGGATCAGCGCACCGGCGCCGACGTCCGGCAGGGCGCCGCCCAGCCCGTCCGCGACGCGCCAGACGAGGGTGGCCACGAGGGTGAGCGACGCGGCGAAGACGAGGCCCTCGGCACCGCGCAGGTAGGCCGCGACCGTCATGCTCACCGCGCCGACGGCGACCGGGACGAAGGGGGCGTACAGCCCCCCTTCGCTCAGGGCCTGACGCATCTCCCACACCGCCACGACCATGGCGAGGCAGATGAGGACGACGAAGACGACGGGGTGCGCCACGAGCGAGGCGACGACGAGGCCGGCCAGGGCGACCCCCGTCGCGATGGCGACCGGCAGGTTGCGGCCCGCCCGGCTCGAGGGCCCGGCGGGCGCGGGCGCGGCCGCCCGGATCGCCCGGCGGGACGCGAACTCGGGCTCGGACATGTCAGACCTCGGAGAGCTCTGCTTCCTTGGCCTTGAGGATCGTGTCCACGTTGTCGACGTACTTCTTCGTGAGGGCGTCGAGCTCCTTCTCACCGCGGGTGCCGTCGTCCTCGCCGACCTCGCCGTCCTTGACGAGCTTGTCGATCGTGTCCTTGGCGGCGCGACGGATGTGGCGGATGGAGACCTTGGCGTCCTCACCCTGCGTGTGCGCCAGCTTGATGTACTCCTTGCGGCGCTCTGCGGTCAGCTCGGGCATCGTCACGCGGATGACGTTGCCGTCGTTGCTCGGGTTGGCGCCGAGGTCGGACTCGCGCAGCGCGCTCTCGATGGCCTGCAGCGACGACTTGTCGAAGGGGCTGATGAGCAGCGTGCGGGCCTCGGGCGACTGGAAGGAGGCCAGCTGCTGCAGAGGGGTCGGCGAGCCGTAGTAGTCGACCGTCACCTTGCTGAAGAGGCCGGGGTTGACCCGGCCGGTGCGGATCCCGGCGAAGTTCTCCTTCGCCACCTCGACGGCCTTGTCCATCTTGTCCTCGGCCTCGAGCAGTGCGTCCTCGATCATGGCTCTCCTCCTCGGCCTCACGGCCGTCACGGCTGCGGCTCTCGCCGCGAGTTGGGTCTGGGGGTCAGTCTGTCACTCAGGCGTGGACGAAGGTGCCGATGGGCTCGCCGAGCAGCGCCCGGGTGACATTGCCCTCGCCCTCCATGCCGAAGACGACCATCGGCAGGCCGTTCTCGCGGCAGAGGCTGAAGGCAGCCGCGTCGACGACCTTGAGGTCCTGCTGCAGCGCCTGCTCGAAGGTCACCGAGTGGAGCTTGCGGGCCTCGGGGTTGGTGCGCGGGTCGGAGTCGTAGACGCCGTCGACGCCGTTCTTGGACATCAGCACGACATCGCACTTGATCTCGAGGGCGCGCTGGGCGCTCACCGTGTCGGTGGAGAAGAAGGGCATGCCGGCGCCGGCGCCGAAGATCACGACGCGGCCCTTCTCGAGGTGGCGGATCGCGCGACGCGGGATGTACGGCTCGGCCACCTGGCCCATGGTGATGGCCGTCTGGACGCGGGTGTCGACGCCGGCGTCCTCGAGGAAGTCCTGCAGCGCGAGGCAGTTCATGACCGTGCCGAGCATCCCCATGTAGTCGGCGCGAGTGCGGTCCATGCCCTGCTCCTGCAGCTGGGCGCCGCGGAAGAAGTTGCCGCCGCCCACGACGATGGCGACCTGGACGCCCTCGTGCACAGCCGCGGCGATCTGGTCGGCCACCCCGCGGACGACGTCCGGGGCCACGCCCACCTTGCCGCCTCCGAAGACCTCACCCGAGAGCTTGAGGAGGACCCTGCGATAGGCCGGGGGGGTCGTCTGGTCGGTCACGTGCTGCTCCCTGGTGGATCGCGTGCTGGGTCACCCGATCCTTCCACAGTCGAGATGGTGCCCATGACCACCCACGACGAAGGGGGCCGCACCCGGTGATCGGGTGCGGCCCCCTTCGTGGGGTGCTGCGTGGTCAGGAACCGACGCGGAAGCGCGCGAACTGCGTGGCGCTCGCGCCGGCCTCCTCGAGGACCTTGCCGACGGACTTCTTGGAGTCCTTGGCGAAGGGCTGGTCGAGCAGGACGTTCTCCTTGAAGAAGCCCCCCACGCGACCCTCGACGATCTTGGGCAGGGCCGCCTCGGGCTTGCCCTCCTCCTTGGCCGTCTCCTCGGCGATGCGACGCTCGTTGGCCACGACGTCGGCGTCGATCTCGTCGCGGGTGAGGACGGTGGGGCTGAAGGCCGCGATGTGCATCGCGACGTCCCGCGCCACCTTGTCGTCGCCGCCCTCGGTGCCCACCAGGACACCGATCTGGGCCGGCAGGTCGGGGCTGGTCTTGTGCAGGTAGGCCGAGACCCGGGGGGCCTCGACGCGGGCGACCCGCTTGACCTCGATCTTCTCGCCGATGGTGGCGTTGGCGTCGTCGAGGAGGTCCTTGACGGTCTTGTCGCCGGCGGGGGCAGCCAGCAGGCTGTCCGCGTCGGTGGCCTTGGCCGCGACGGCCGCGGCGAGGACCTCGTCCGCGAGGGCGCCGAACTTCTCGCCCTTGGCGACGAAGTCGGTCTCGCAGAGGACCTCGACGAGGGTGCCGACGCCGGCCTCGGCCTGGGCGACGACGAGCCCGTTGGAGGTCGTGCGACCCTCGCGCTTGGTGACGCCCTTCAGGCCCTTGATCCGGAGCAGCTCCTGCGCCTTGGACTTGTCGCCATCGGCCTCGTCGAGCGCCTTCTTCACGTCGAGCATGCCGGCGCCGGTGCGCTCGCGCAGCTCCTTGATGTCAGCGGCGGTGTAGTTCGCCATGTGTGTCCCGTTCTCCTATGTGAGGTGTGACGGTGGTCGGTGAGGTGGTGCTCAGGCCTCGGGGGTCGGCTCGGCGGACGGCACGTCCACGGCCGGCGCCTCGGTGGCGGCCGGGGCGTCGACGCCCTCGGTCGCGGTCTCGGCGGGGGCCTCGGCGATCGCGGTCTCGGTCGCGGCCTCGGCGGGGGCCGCCTCGGCGGGGGCCTCGGCGGTCGCGGCCTCACCGGCCAGGAGCTCACGCTCCCACTCGGCCATCGGCTCGGCCTCGGCGGCCGCACCGGCGTTGGCGTTGCCGCCACCACGCGACATCAGGCCGTCGGCGACCGCGTCGGCGACGACGCGGGTCAGCAGGGTGACGGAGCGGATGGCGTCGTCGTTGCCGGGGATCTTGTAGTCGACCTCGTCGGGGTCGCAGTTGGTGTCGAGGATCGCGATGACCGGCAGGCCCAGCTTGCGCGCCTCGTCGACGGCGAGGTGCTCCTTCTTGGTGTCGACGATCCACACGGCCGAGGGGACCTTGGCCATGTTGCGGATGCCACCGAGGGTCTTCTCCAGCTTGTCCTTCTCACGGCGAAGGATGAGGAGCTCCTTCTTGGTGTAGCCGGAGCCGGCCACGGTGTCGAAGTCGAGCTCCTCGAGCTCCTTCAGACGCGTGAGGCGCTTGGAGATCGTCTGGAAGTTGGTGAGCATGCCACCGAGCCAGCGGTGGTTGACGTAGGGCATCCCGACGCGCGTCGCCTGCTCGGCGATCGGCTCCTGCGCCTGCTTCTTGGTGCCGACGAACAGGATGGTCCCGCCGTGGGACACCGTCTGCTTGACGAACTCGTAGGCGTCGTTGATGTAGGTCAGCGACTGCTGCAGGTCGATGATGTAGATGCCGTTGCGCTCGGTCATGATGAAGCGCTTCATCTTGGGGTTCCAGCGTCGGGTCTGGTGCCCGAAGTGGACGCCGCTCTCCAGGAGCTGGCGCATGGTGACGACGGCCATGCCGAAGTCCTCTCGTCGAAGGGTTGTCAGTTGTGCCTGGTGTCCCGACCCACCCCGCCCGATCCGACCGGGTGGTCGGAGGGGACTGCCGTGGTGCGCCCCGGGTTCGGAGAGAGATCTCGTCACACGGTGAGGAACACGCGAATTCATCCAGACAGACTGGATGTGCCCCCCATCCTACGGCCGCCGGACGAAGGGGAGAAATCGCCCGCTCCCCTAGGGTCGGGTGCATGAGCGACCCCCTCGTGACCCGGATGCGCCCGCACGCCGAGACGATCTTCGCGACGATGTCGGCGCTCGCCCTCGAGCACGACGCGGTCAACCTCGGGCAGGGCTTCCCCGACACCGACGGCCCTCCGCAGGTCCTCGAGGCCGCCCGCGCGGCGATCGCCGCCGGCCACAACCAGTACCCGCCCTCGATCGGGATCCCGGCCCTGCGGGAGGCGATCGCCCGCCACCAGGAGCGGCACCACTCCCTCCGCCCCGATCCGGGCAGCGAGGTGCTCGTGACCTCGGGCGCGACCGAGGCGATCGTCGCGTGCCTGCTCGGGCTGGTCGAGCCGGGCGACGAGGTCGTGACCTTCGAGCCCTCGTACGACTGCTACTCGGCGGGCATCGCCCTCGCCGGCGGGGTCAAGCGGGCGGTCCCGCTGGACGTCCCGGACCTCTCCTTCGACCCGGCCGGGCTGGCCGCCGCCTTCTCCGACCGGACCCGTGCGGTCCTGCTCAACTCCCCGCACAACCCGACCGGCAAGGTCTTCACCCGCGCCGAGCTCGAGGTCGTCGCCGAGCTCGCCCGGCGCCACGACGTGGTCGTCATCAGCGACGAGGTGTACGAGCACCTGACCTACGACGTCCCGCACGTGCCGATCGCGGCCCTGCCCGGCATGGCCGAGCGGACGCTCACGATCGGCTCGGCGGGCAAGTTCTTCTCCGTCACCGGGTGGAAGGTCGGCTGGGTGAGCGGCCCGGCACCCCTCGTGCGGGCGGCGCGCGTCGTCAAGCAGTTCCTCACCTTCACGACGGCCTCCCCCCTGCAGCACGCGGTCGCCCACGCCCTCGACCTCGGCCCCGCGCTCCTCGACGAGCTGACGCTCTCGCTCCGGTCGCGCCGCGACCTGCTCGTGGGCGGCCTGCGCGAGGCGGGCTTCGACGTGCGGCCCAGCGACGGCACCTACTTCGTCGTCGCCGACGCCGCGCCGCTCGGCGTCACCGACGCGGCCACGTGGTGCCTGGGGCTGCCTGCCGCCGCGGGTGTGGCCGCCGTGCCGGTGTCCGTCTTCTGCGACGACCCTGGCCCGACCGCCTCCCTCGTGCGCTTCGCGTTCTGCAAGCAGGAGCCGGTGCTCGAGGAGGCCTGCCGGCGCCTCGTCGCCCACACCGCCTGATCCACAGACCGGTCGCGGCCCGCGCGCCCGTCCCCAGCCCGCGCCCGGCCCCGCGCGCGTCGGGCGAAGGGGGCCACCCTCGGACCATGAGCACCGTCCCCCTCGTCGCCCTGGCCCTCGCCGGAGCCCTCGTCGGACCTCCCCCGCCCCCGGCGGCTGCCCGGTGGTCCTGGCCGGTGGGGGGTGGTGCGCGACCAGCGGTCGTCGCTGCCTTCGATGCCCCTGCGCAGCGGTGGGGGGCGGGCCATCGCGGCATCGACCTGGCCGCGCGCCGTGGCGACCGGGTCACCGCGGTGACGGACGGCGTCGTGTCGCACCGCGGACGGATCGCCGGGCGCGGGACGGTGAGCGTCACCCACGCCGACGGCGTGCGCAGCACCTACGAGCCCGTCGACTCGGCCCTGAGGGTGGGCCAGCGGGTCCGTCGCGGTCAGGGCCTCGGGCGGCTCGGCGTGGAGCCGGGCCACTGCGTGCCTGCCGCCTGCCTGCACCTGGGCGCCAGGCGCGGGGACGACTACCTCGACCCGATGACCTTCTTCGGCGCCCGCCGGGTCGTGCTCCTCCCCCTCGACGCCAGGTGATCGCTCAGGCGCGCGGGTGGGCCTGCTCGTAGCTGCGCCGCAGCCGGTCGAGGGAGACGTGGGTGTAGATCTGCGTCGTCGCCAGGGACGAGTGGCCGAGCAGCTCCTGCACCATCCGCAGGTCGGCGCCGCCCTCGAGGAGGTGGGTGGCCGCGGAGTGGCGCAGGCCGTGCGGGCCCACGTCGGGGGCGTCGGGCACGTGCGCGAGCAGCGCGTGGACGACCTCGCGCACCTGCCGGGGGTCGACCCGGCGACCCCGGCGGCCGAGGAAGAGCGCCGGCCCGGACGCGGCCGTCGCCACCCGGGGACGGCCGCGCACGAGCCACTCGCCCAGCGCCTCGTCGGCGGGGAGCCCGAAGGGCACGACCCGCTCCTTGCGGCCCTTGCCGAGCACGCGGACGACGCGCCGGTCCCGGTCGGCGTCGTCGACGTCGAGGCCCGTGAGCTCGCTGACCCGGATGCCGGTCGCGTACAGCAGCTCCAGCACGGCTCGGTTGCGCAGATGGATCGGGTCGTCGTCGTCCGCGGCCACCGCGGCGATGTCGAGGACCGCGGTGGCGCTCTCCCGGCTGAGCACGTCGGGCAGGGTGCGCTGCCGCTTCGGCGAGGCGAGTCGCAGCGCCGGGTCGACGTCGACGCGACCGGTGCGCCGGGCCCAGGCGAAGAAGGTGCGGACGGCCGCCGAGCGCCGCGACAGCGTCGACCGGGCGGCCCCCTCGGCCGCGAGGGTGCCGAGCCAGGCCCGCAGCTGGGCCAGCGTGACGTCGGCCGGTGCGCCCGCCCCGTCGGCGGCGCACCAGGCCAGGCAGCCCCGCACGTCGCCGGCGTAGGCCCGCACGGTGTGCCCCGACCGGTCGCGCTCGCGCTCGAGGTGCGCGACGAAGGCCTCGACCGCGTCGGCCACCCACGAGGGGGTCGGCTGGGGTGTCGGTGTCGGGCTCACTCCCCCACGGTGCCACGACGGGGCGGCGCCGGCGCGGAGGCTGCGGCAGCCCGCGCCCTCACCCCCCGCGCTCGGGTCCGGGGCCGCGCCGCCAGCCGCCGACGCCGTCCTGGACGGCCCACGCGTCGAGCTCCATGGCCGCGAGGTCGGCGAAGACCTCCTCGAGGGGCACCACGAGCTCGGTCGCGATCTCGTCGGCCCGGGTGGCCCGGCGCACCTGGAGCAGGTCGTGGACCCGGCGCTGCGTCGACGTCAGGACGTCGAGCGCGCGGGCCGGGCCGAGCAGCTCGACCTCCTCCTCGTCGAGCCCCTCGCCGATGGGGCGGGCCAGGGCGAGGACGTCATCGGTGTCGGTGACGATCCCGGCCTGGCCCTTGCGGATCGACTCGTGGCACCCCGCCGAGGACATCTGCGTGACGGGGCCGGGCACCGCCCCGACCTGTCGCCCGAGGTGCTGCGCCCAGTTGGCGGTGTTGAGCGAGCCCGACCGCAGCCCCGCCTCGACGACGACGGTCACCGAGGACAGCGCCGCGATGATCCGGTTGCGAGCGAGGAAGCGGTGTCGCATGGCCACGGTCCCCGTCGCCAGCTCGGTGACGACCGCGCCGCCCTCGGCGACCGCCTCGACGAGCCGGCGGTTGCCCTCGGGGTAGACCCGCTCGGGCCCGCACGGGAGCACGGCGACGCACGGACCGTCAACCGCGAGCGATCCCTGGTGGGAGGCGGCGTCGATGCCGAACGCCGCCCCCGACACGACCGTCCAGCCACGACCGGCGAGGCCGGCCCCCAGCTCGCGCGAGACCGCCTCGCCGTAGCCGGTGCTGGCACGCGACCCGACGACGGCCACGGCCCTGCGGGTGAGGTCGGCGAGGCAGCCCCCGCCCCGCACGTGCAGCAGGTGCGGCTGGATGTCGGTGTCGGACAGGGCCGCTGGCCAGTCCGCGTCCCCGGGGACGACCACCCGGGACCGGGTCCTCGCCACCCGGTCGAGCTCGGCGTCGACGTCGACACCGGCGACGTGCACCCGGGCGCTGGCGCAGCGGGGCAGGTCACCGTCGACGAGCCGGTGCCACGCCTCGACGTGGCCCAGCGACCAGATGTCGTCGAAGAGCGCCGGTCGCGAGTCGCTCGGCCGCTCCCGCCGGCTCTCCAGCACCCGTGACCAGGCGATGCGCGCACGCCGCTCGTCCGTGCCGACCTGGGCGTGGGCTCGAGCCGTCTCCGCCCGCGTCGGGGCGCTGCCTCCCGTCCGGCTCATGCCGCCACCGCGCCCTGCGTGCGGTACATCAGCGCCAGCCCGACGTCGACGCGGCTCGGTGTGGTCCGGCCGTTGAGGTCGGCCGAGGTCCACGCCAGCCGCAGGACGCGGTCGTAGCCGCGGAGCGTGACCTGCCCCAGGTCCAGAGCCCGGTCCAGGGTGGAGGTCGTCTGGGACGACAGGCGGAAGGGGCGCCGCCGCAGCACCGGTCCGGGCACCTGGCTGTTGAGCACCCACCCGTGGGTCGACCAGCGGCGTGCCTGCGCCGAGCGCGCCTCGACGACGCGGGTGGCGACGGCCGCGCTCGTGTCGGGCGCGGCCTCGTTGAGGTCGGCCAGGCTCACCTTGGGCACCTGCACCTGGATGTCGACCCGGTCGAGCAGCGGCCCGCTGAGGCGTGCGGCATAGGCGCGTCGCTCGGTGGGTCGGCAGCGGCAGCTGAGCCCCTTGCCGTGCCCCTCCCCGCAGGGGCAGGGGTTGGCGGCGAGCACGAGCTGCACGCGCGCCGGGTACGAGACACGTTCCCGGGCGCGGGCGATGACGACCTCACCGGACTCCAGGGGTTGGCGCAGTGCTTGGAGGACCGCCCCACCGAACTCGGCGGCCTCGTCGAGGAAGAGGACGCCGTGGTGCGCCTGGGACACCGCGCCCGGCAGGACGGCCCCGGACCCACCACCGACGAGGGCGGCGACGCTCGCCGAGTGGTGCGGGGCGACGAAGGGCGGGACGAGGTCGATCCCCGAGTTCGGCACGGCCCCGACGAGCGACCTGATCGCGAGCGTCTCGAGCGCCTGGTCGCGGGTGAGGGGCGGCAGGATCGTCACCAGCCGCTCGGCGAGCATCGTCTTGCCCGAGCCGGGCGGTCCGTTGAGCAGGAGGTGGTGACCACCGGCCGCGGCGAGGAGCAGCGCGGTGCGCGCCTCGTGCTGCCCGGACACGTCGGCGAGGTCGATCGGTCGCTCGCGCTCCGTCGACTCCGGGACGGGCGGGTCCTCCGCGAGCGGCAGGACGCCTCCGCGGGGCAACCGGCGGTAGGCCATGACGAGGTCCTCGAGGGTCGCGGCGGTGGAGACCCGCATGCCCTCGACCAGCCGGGCCTCGGCGACGTCCTCGGGTGCCACGACGACCTGCTCGCACCCGGCAGCCTGGGCGGCCAGCACCGCGGGCAGGACCCCGGCGACGTGCCGCAGGCGACCGTCGAGCCCGAGCTCGGCCAGGTGCACGACCGGCCGAGCGCTCGCTGCCGGCAGCTCGCCGCAGGCGGCGAGCGCGACGACGGCGATGCCGAGGTCGAACCCGGTGCCGTGCTTGGGGATCGATGCCGGGGAGAGGTTCACCGACAGGTGGGCCGTGTTGAGCGAGACGCCGGCGGAGATGGCCGCAGAGCGCACCCGCTGCGGCGCCTGGCGCAGCGCCCGGTCGGGCAGGCCGCCCACGTCGAAGGTCGGCAGCCCCTGCCCGGCATGGCACTCGATCTCGACGAGGTGCCCGGTGACCCCGCGCAGCGCCACGCCGCGCGTCACGGCGATGCTCATCGCCCGACCCCCGGGATGTGCTGCACCTCGTAGCGACCCTGCTCTCCGAGCAGCCCCACGACGTCCAGGCGGACCCCGTGGTGGTCGACCTCGTGCTCGGCGAGCCACCGCCCGGCGAGCCGGCGCAGGCGTCCCAGCTTGGCCCGGGTGATCGCCTCGACCGGGTACCCGTAGGTGGTCGTGCGGCGGGTCTTCACCTCGCACACGACGATCACGTCGCCGTCGCGCAGGACGAGGTCGATCTCCCCCTCGCGACAGCGCCAGTTGCGGTCCAGGACCTGCATCCCCCGGCCGGTCAGGTACTCCTCTGCGAACTCCTCGCCCGCTGCTCCCACGCGCACACGTGCGGGTCTCTGCTGGGTCATGACGACCACCTCCACCGCCAGTCAACGGTGGGTGGTCCCCCTTCGCCGCGGTCCTCACCGACCTGTGGATCGACGCGCGGGGCGAGAGGGGTCTGCGGATACGGCTAGAAGCCGTCCTGCGGCATCGCCAGCTCCGACTTGGCCAGCTCCTCGACGTTGACGTCCTTGAAGGTCACGACACGCACCTGCTTGGCGAAGCGCGCCGGACGGTAGATGTCCCACACCCACGCGTCCTGCATCGTCACCTCGAAGTAGACCTCGGCCCCCTCGCCGCGGACCTTCACGTCGACGCTGTTGGCGAGGTAGAAGCGACGCTCGGTCTCGACGACGTGGCTGAAGAGGTGCACCACGTCGCGGTACTCGCGGTAGAGCGCGAGCTCCATCTCGGTCTCGTACTTCTCCAGGTCCTCCGAGCTCACCGGGGCCTCCCTCCGCTCGTCGTGCCGGCCACGAGCGCGTCGTCGCCGCAGGCCCCATCATCATCTCCCACGAGGCGGGGCGCGATGACGCCCACCCCCGGCAGCGCCCACGAGCGGCGGTGCTGCACGCAGGCCCCGTGGGCCGTCAGCGCGTCGAGGTGCGCCGACGCGGAGTACCCCTTGTTGTCGGCCCACCCGTACTGCGGGTGCTCGCGGTCCAGCTCGACCATGCGGGCGTCCCGCTCGACCTTGGCGAGCACGCTCGCGGCCGCGACCGAGCTGCACCGCAGGTCGGCCTTGATCATCGTGCGCACCGGCGGCGTCGACGCCCCACCGGCGATCTCGGCGAGCAGCCCGACCTCCTCGGGGTCGGTCAGCCAGTCGTGGTTGCCGTCGAGCAGGACGAGGTCGGGCACGACGGGCAGCTGCGCCAGGGCGCGGCGTCCGGCCAGGCGCAGGGCCGCGATGATCCCGACCTGGTCGATCTCGGCCGGCAAGGCGTGGCCCACCGCGTGCGCCAGCGCCCACCGCTGCAGCCGGGGGACCATCGCGCCCCGCGCCGCAGGGGTCAGCAGCTTGGAGTCGCGCACGCCGGCGGGGGCGCTGCGGCAGGTCTCGTCGATGACGACGACGCCGACGCTCACCGGGCCCGCGAGCGCACCGCGACCGACCTCGTCCATGCCCGCGAGCACGCGGTGACCCGCGCGCTGCAGCTCACGCTCGACGCGCAGGCTGGGCCGCCCGGACCGGGGTGCGCGGCCGGGTGCGGTCACGACGTGTGCGGCTCGCCCGGCGGCGGGCCGAGCGAGCGGTTGCTCCCCGCCTCAGGGACCTGGGAGAAGACGTCGTGGTGACCGGACAGCCCACCCATCCGGTCGAAGGGCCACACGGTGACCACCGCCTTGCCGACGACGAGGTCCTCGGGCACCGACCCGGTCCGCCCGTCGCCGCTGGGGTCGTGGAAGCGGGAGTCGGAGGAGTCGCCGCGGTTGTCGCCCATGACCCACAGGCGACCGCTCGGGACGGTGATGTCGAACTCCTGCTGGCTCGGCTCGGCGCCCTGCTTGAGGTACGTCGCCTCCTCGATCGGCTCGCCGTTGACGAGGAGGCGCCCCTCGGCGTCGCAGCACTGGACGTGGTCGCCCGGCATGCCGATGACGCGCTTGATGAGGTGGCCCTCGGAGGTGTCGGGCAGCAGCCCGACGAACATCAGGGCGTCGCGCAGGCCGTTGAGCACTGCCCCGCGGTTGGCCTCGGGCGTGGGGCTCAGCCAGTCACCCGGGTCCTCGAAGACGACGATGTCACCGCGCTTGATCTCGAAGGGCCCGGGCGTGAGCTTGGAGACGACGATCCGGTCGCCGACGAGCAGGGTGTCCTCCATCGACTGGCTCGGGATGAAGAAGGCCTGCACGAAGAAGGTCTTGACGACGAAGGACAGGGCCAGGGCCATCGCCAGGACCACCACGACCTCACGGACCGCGGCCCCGAGTCGGGCGCCGGCACCGCGACGTTCGCGGTCGGTGCGGGCGCTCTCGCGCTCGGCGTCCTCGGCCTCCGCATGGGCCGAGTCAGGATCGTGTGCCACAGGTCTCATCTCTACTCCGCGCCCACACCGCTCGGGCGACATCGCTCTCCAGTATCGCTGCTCGGGCGACCCATCGGCGCCAAGCACCCCGGCCATGTCGGGGTCGGGTCGCTCAGGACCCGGTGCCGCCGATGCGGTCCATCGGCCAGTAGCGCCAGGCGACGTGCCCGACGACGTCGTCGACCGGCACCATGCCACCGCCGGGGTCGCCGAGGTGGCTGCGCGAGTCGACCGAGTCGCCCCGGTTGTCGCCGAGCACGAAGAGCCGACCCGGGGGGACCTCGACGTCGAAGGGGGTCCCGCACGCCCTCGTCCCCGGCGCCAGGTACGGCTCGGGCACGACCTCGCCGTTGACCACGAGCCCCCGCTCCGGGGTGCACGCGACCCGGTCGCCGCCGACCCCGGCGACGCGCTTGAGGAAGTCCTGCTCGCCCAGGTCGATCGAGAGGGTGGAGGCGACCGCGGAGAGCGTGCGCCCGACGAACCCGTCGGAGACGAAGGGGGTGCGGTCGGCGGCCGCGAAGGTGTCCGTGCCGTCGAAGACGATGACGTCGCCGCGCTCGACGCGCGAGGCACCGATCTTGGTGACCACGACCCGGTCGCCGGGGGCGATCGTCGGCTCCATCGAGGAGCTCGGGACGTGGAAGGACTGCATGACGAAGGCCCGCACCAGCATGACGAGCAGGACCGCGACCGCGATCTCGAGCATCAGCCGCCGGGCCGGACGCACATCGACCCCCGCCGGGTCACCGGCGGGGGTCGACGCAGCTGCGTCCGGGGCGGGATCGGTCGACATCGGGGTCAGCCTACGACCCGCGCGGGTCGCGATCTGCGGCAGATCAGCTCGCGGGGGTGTCGCGACGCTCGCGGATGCGAGCGGCCTTGCCGCGGAGGTTGCGCAGGTAGTAGAGCTTGGCGCGGCGGACGTCACCGCGGGTGGCGACCTCGATCTTCTCGATGACCGGGGTGTGGATCGGGAAGGTCCGCTCCACGCCGACACCGAAGGAGACCTTGCGGACGGTGAAGGTCTCACCGATGCCGCCGCCGTGACGACGGATCACGACGCCCTGGAAGACCTGGACACGGGAGCGGCTGCCCTCGATGACCTTCACGTGCACCTTGAGGGTGTCACCGGCCCGGAACTCGGGGATGTCGTCCCGCAGGGACGCCTTGTCGATCTCGTCGAAACGCTGCATGGCGCTGTCGCTTTCCTGCGGACGCCACAGGCCGTCCGCCCTCGTCAGTGATGTATGAGGAGTCGCACCCACCGCCGCGTGCCGTCGGGTCGGGGCCAAGGCCTCGTCCCGGGCACTCCCCCTGTGGCAGGGGCGGTGTCCATGAGCGCGATGTCCGATTCTGCCAGAGGTGAGCGGGTGACCAGAAATCGTGGGGCGGGGCGCCCTCAGCGACGGCGCGGCCGACGCAGCTCGACGGTGCCGGGCTCCTCCCCCGGGCCGACGACCCGGTAGCCGGCCTTGGTGCAGAACCGCAGCAGGCGCGGCTGGTCCGCGCCGGCGTCGAGCCACAGGGTGCTCGTGTCGGTCGGGGCGAGGGCCTCGGCGTGCGCGAGCAGGGCCCGCCCGAGTCCCCTGCCCTGCAGGTCGGGGACGACCATGAGCCGGCCGATCTGCCAGGTCGTGGGATCCCGCGGGTCGCGTCGCACGCGCACCGAGCCCACGAGCCGGTCCCCCGCGCGGAAGAGGTGGGTCGTCCAGTGCCGGAGGCCCTCGGCCACGGTCGCTGCGTCCTCCGCGGGCGCACCCCGCCAGAGCTCCGGCGGGGTCACCATCTCGATCCAGCAGGCCTTCTGCAGCACGGTGAGCTCCGGCGCGTCGGCGCGGGTGGCGACGGAGTGCTCGAGCCCGGCGAGCTCCTCGGTGGTCGCCGCGACGTGGAGCAGGTCCGGTCGGCGCGCTGCCGTCCGCTCGAGCCGCTGCTCGTGCCGCCACCGCGCGATCGCCCCGTGGTTGCCCCCGAGGAGCACCTCGGGCACGGCCCGTGCGACGCCGTCACCCCCGTCCCACACCGACGGCTTGGTGTAGATCGGGTACTCGAGCAGACCCCCTTCGTGCGACTCCTCGACGAGCGACTCGGCGTTGCCGACGACGCCCGGCAGCAGCCGGCCGATCGCCTCGACCATCGCGAGGACGGCCACCTCGCCGCCGTTGAGGACGTAGTCGCCGAGCGAGACGACCCGCACCGGCATGCGCTCGGCGGCCCACTCGTAGACGCGCTCGTCGATGCCCTCGTAGCGGCCGCAGGCGAAGGCGATCCACGGCGCCCGGGCGAGCTCGCGCGCCGTCCCCTGGGTGAACCGCTCGCCGCCCGGGCCCGGGACGACGAGGACCGGTGCCGCGCCGGTGCCCTCGTCCGCCGAGTCGAGCACGTGGGTGAGCGCCTCGCTCCAGGGCTGGGGCTTCATCACCATGCCCGCACCCCCGCCGTACGGGGTGTCGTCGACCGTGCGGTGCCGGTCGTGCGCGAAGTCGCGCAGGTCGTGCACGCGCAGGTCGATGATCCCGTCCCGCCGGGCCTTGCCGATGAGCGAGATGTCGAGCGCGGCGAGGTACTCCGGGAAGATCGAGACGGCGTCGATGCGCACGGCTCACTCCCCCGACGAGTCGAGGTCGAGCAGGCCGGGAGGCGCGTCGACGACGAGCCGGCCGGCCTCGGGGTCGACCTCCGGCACGATCGCCTCGACGAAGGGGACGAGAGCCCGCGTGCCGTCCGGTCGCCGCAGCACGAGCCGGTCCTGGGCGGCGCCGAGCTCCAGGGCGACGACCTCGCCGACGACCTCGCCGTCCGGGGTCCGGGCGGTGAGGCCGACGAGGTCCGCCTCGTACCAGCCCTCGTCGTCGTCCTCGTCCTCGAAGGCCTCCGCCGCGAGGACCAGGCGCGTGCCGCGCAGGGACTCCGCGCCGGTGCGGTCCTGGACCTCCTCGAACCCGAGGAGCCAGATCCCGCGGTGGACGCGGGTCGTTGCCAGGGTCAGCCGGCGCGGCACGCCCGACCCGGGCTCGGCGCGGGTGTCGAAGACGGTACCCGGCACGAGCCGTGACTCCGGGTCGTCGGTGTGCAGCTGCACGGTCACCTCGCCACGCAGCGCGTGGGGCTTGCCGATGCGAGCGACGACGTGGCCGTCGGTGTCAGTCATGCGGGACAACCTACGATTTCGCGCCCCGACATGGCGAATGGCCGCCACCCCGGTGGGGGTGACGGCCATGCGCGCGTGCTGACGGCCCGCGCTGGATCAGCGCTCGCGGTCGGTGTCGACGATGTCGATCCGCACGTTCTCCCCGCCCGAGAGAGCGGTGAGGACGGTGCGGAGCGCGGAGGCGGTCCGGCCGGAGCGACCGATGACGCGGCCGAGGTCGTCGGGGTGCACGCGCACCTCGAGGATCTGCCCGCGACGCAGGTTCTTGCTCCGGACGACGACGTCGTCCTTGTGGTCGACGATGCCGGTGACCAGGTGCTCGAGCGCCTCGTCGAGCATCTCAGGCCTCGGTGGTCTCGGCCTCGGCCGGGGCCTCCTCGGCGGGAGCCTCGGCAGCGGCCTCCTCGGCGGCCTTGGCCTCGGCGGCAGCCTTCTTGTCGGCGGCCTCCTTGTCGGCCTTCTTCTTCGCCGTGATGGCCTCGTGCTCGGAGGCGTCCTTGTCGGAGTTGGCGAGGGCGGCCTCGTAGAGGTCCTTCTTGGAGGTCTTGGGCTCCTTGACCTTCAGCGTGCCCTCGGCACCGGGCTCGCCCTTGTACTTCTGCCAGTCACCGGTGACCTTGAGCAGCGCGGCGACGGCCTCGGTGGGCTGGGCGCCCTGGGAGAGCCAGTACTGGGCGCGCTCGCTGTCGATGTCGATGACCGAGGGCTCCTCGGTGGGGTGGTACTTGCCGATCTCCTCGATGGCCCGGCCATCGCGCTTGGCGCGCGAGTCCATGACGACGACGCGGTAGAACGGAGCGCGGATCTTGCCCATGCGCTTCAGACGGATCTTGACGGCCACGTGTGTGGTCCCTTCGTTTCGTGAGCACGGCGAGACCGTGCGCGGTTCGCACGGGGTATCGGGCTCGGGGTGTAGGCATCCGGCGCGCAGGAGGGATCCCCGGCGCGGACGGGTACGAAGGGGGATTCTTCCACGCGGGGCAGCGCCCGGCCAAAACCGGCCCCGAAGCGTCACCCTGCGGCACCCGCCAGTTGCTCTCCCGGTCACCGTCACGTCGCCCACCGGCCGTTGGCTGGCTCACGTCCCGGCCCTCGTCCGGCGACCGAGCCCCTGATCAAGGAGAACATCTTCGTGAGCACCGAGCAGTCCCCCTTCGTCCAGCGTCGCACGATCATCCAGGGCGCGGCCGCCCTCGCCGCCCTCGGCCCGCTCGGCGCCCTCGGCGCGCGCACCGCCGGTGCGGCCCCGATGGCCCGACAGCCCTTCGGCCCCGACTACGGCCCGCTGCGTCCGACCAAGGACCAGACCACCGGCCTCGAGCTCATCTCGCTGCCCAGGGGCTTCGAGTACCTCACCTTCGGGTGGACCGGCTCGATGATGTCCGACGGCCGCCCCACCCCGGCGATGCACGACGGCATGGCCGCCTTCCGCGACGGTGACCTCGTGCGCCTCGTCCGCAACCACGAGAACGGCACGGGCAGCGCCTACGCCACCCCCGCCTACGACGCCCTCGAGGGCGCAGGTGGCACGACCACCCTCGTCTTCGACCCTGACGCCGGTGAGCTCGTCGAGTCCTACGCCTCCCTCGCCGGCACCGTGCGCAACTGCGCGGGCGGCCCGACCCCCTGGGGCACCTGGCTCTCCTGCGAGGAGACCACGCACATCGCCGCCGACGGCACGCGCCACGGCTACGTCTTCGAGGTGCCGGCGAAGGGCATGAGCGACGCCGCGCCGATCAAGGAGATGGGCCGGTTCTCGCACGAGGCGACCTGCGTCGACCCCTCGACCGGCATCGTCTACCTCACCGAGGACGCGACCCCGTCCGGCCTCTACCGCTTCGTCCCGACGACCCCGGGCCGGCTCGCCGACGGCGGACAGCTGCAGATGCTCGCCATCGGGTCCGCGACGTACCAGACGTACGGCGACGGCACGGGCGTCACCTACAGCGACCTGTCGTGGGTCACCATCGACCAGCCCGACCCGGGTCCGGGCGAGACGAGCACCGTGCGCCAGGGCATCGCCAAGGGCGGCGCCCAGTTCGCCCGGCTCGAGGGGGCCTGGTGGGGCAACGACCGCGCCTACATCGTCTCCACGAGCGGCGGCCCGGCCAAGCAGGGCCAGGTCTTCGAGTACGACCCGAAGGCCGGGACGCTCACCGTCCTCATCGCCTCCCCGAGCGCCCAGACGCTCAACAACCCCGACAACATCTGCGTCTCGCCCCGCGGCGGCATCGTCCTGTGCGAGGACGGCAGCGGCAGCGAGTACCTCCACGGCCTGACCGCGACGGGCGAGATCTTCCCCTTCGCCCAGAACACCGTGGTCCTGCCGAGCAACGGCCTGGCGGGCAGCACGGTGCGCGCCGGCAGCTACACGGGGTCGGAGTGGTGCGGCTCGACCTTCGAGCCGAAGAACGGCAACTGGCTCTTCGCCAACGCGCAGAGCCCGGGCATCACCTTCGCCATCACCGGCCCGTGGCGCAAGGGCGCCCTCTGAGGACGGCCCGACGAAGGGGAGGTCGCAGCGATCGCTGCGACCTCCCCTTCGTCGTCGGTCAGCGGTTCTCCCAGGCGCCGGGCGCGGCGACCGCGTCCTGCACGGCCGCGGGGAAGTCCCCGCTCAGCACGTCGGCCAGGCTCGTGCCGTCGAGGACGGAGCGGACGCTGGAGCGGACCGCCACCCACACCGTGCGCAGGTGGGTCGCGGCGCCGTCGTAGCTCGTCGTCTGGGGGCGCTCCCCGCGCACCTCGGCCAGCGGGCCGTCGACCGCCCGGATGACCGCGCCGACCGAGATCTGCGACGCGGGCCGGGCGAGGAGGTAGCCCCCGTTGGCGCCCATCCGGCTCACGACGAGCTCGGCGCGACGCAGGTCCGCGAGGATCGCCTCGAGGAACTTGCGGGGCAGCTCCTGCTCCGCGGCGAGCCGCACGACCGAGACCGGGGTCCCCCCTTCGCCGTTGGCAGCGAGGGTGAGCATCGCGCGGACCGCGTAGTCCGACCGGGCGGAGATGTCCATGCCGCCAGTATCGCGGGCGGGTGGCATCCGACCTCGACCACTCCCTGAGACATAACTCCGCGTTACTTGACCGATAAGCAGACGTTGGGTGAAACTCCTGCTTGTCTCGTGGGAGATCAACCGATCGCCACGGAGCGCCGCACACTCCTCACGGAAAGAGTCCTCCGTATGCGCAAGCTCGTCCTCCTGGCCATCGTCGGCCTGCTCGCCCAGCTCGTCGACGGCTCGCTCGGCATGGCCTACGGCGTCACGACCACCACGCTCCTGCTGGCCATCGGCACCAACCCGGTCGCCGCGTCCGCCACGGTCCACCTCGCCGAGATCGGCACGACGCTCGTCTCGGGTGCCTCGCACTGGCGCTTCGGCAACGTCGACTGGCCGGTCGTGCTCAAGATCGGCGTGCCCGGGGCCTTCGGCGCCTTTGCGGGGGCGACCTTCCTCTCGAGCCTCGACACCTCGACGGCCAAGCCCGTCATGTCCGGCATCCTGCTCGCGCTGGGCCTCTACGTCCTGCTGCGCTTCACCTTCAAGGGGCTACGCAAGGACCGCCTCGGCACCCGGTTGCGCAAGCGCTTCCTCGCCCCGCTGGGCCTCTTCGGCGGATTCGTCGACGCGACCGGCGGCGGCGGCTGGGGCCCGGTCGGCACGCCCGCGATCCTCGCGAGCGGACGCCTGGAGCCGCGCAAGGTCATCGGCTCGATCGACACCAGCGAGTTCCTCGTCTCCGTCGCCGCCAGCCTCGGGTTCCTCGCCGCGCTCGGCTCGCAGGGGATCAGGTTCTCGTGGGTCGCCATGCTCTTCATCGGTGGCGCCATCGCCGCGCCCATCGCCGCCTGGCTCGTGCGCACCATCCCGCCGCGCATCCTCGGCTCGCTCGTCGGCGGGATCATCGTCCTGACCAACGCCCGCACGATCATGGGCAAGGACGGCCTCGCCCTCGACGGTCCCACCACGTGGGTCGTCTACGGCCTCGTCTGGGCGGCCTGGATCGCCGCCGTCGCCTACAGCCTGCGCGCCCACCGCGCCGAGTCCGCCGCCGAGGCCACGCCTCAGGAGGAGCGCGAGCTGGTGGGCGAGCCGGCCTGAGTCACACCAGCCTCATGATTATCGGGTCACCCGAGAATCCTCGGGTTCGCAAGAGTTTGAAACTCATGCGAAGCGGGGGTTTATCGGGTGACCCGATAATCATGGGACGAAGGGGAACCCGCCGACCCCGTCGACGCGGAGACATCGCGCTCCGCCGGCTCGCTCCCGTGGCGACGGTGACGAGCACCGAGAGTGCACCGAAGAGCACGAGCGAGGCCACGACGGCGGCCAGCTTGACTCCCCAGCCGCCGGTCACCGAGGAATTCGTCGGGAGCGGCCCGAGCCACCCGGGGTTGGCGTCCCCGGCAGCCACCGAGGCCGGGGAGACGCGGGCGTCGAGCGCGGCGACACCGGGACGCGTCGGGTGCAGGACGAGCGGCAGGGGCGTCCCCCGGCGCAGCAGACGGGTCGAGCACGGTGGCGAGCACCCGGCGCCCAGGACCGACATGGGGGTGCCCGACCGCGCCGACGCGAGTGCCGGAGCGGTCGGGCAGCGTCTGCACGACCCGGGCCGGGACGGTCCGGCCCTGCACGCGGCCGCTCACGAGCTCCGCGTTGCCCCGGCGAGCACGGCCGTGAGCCGGGCATGGTGCCGACGCAGCGTGACGACGTACCAGAGCCTGACCGCGACGAGGAGGACCATCGCGAGCCCCGGGACCACGCGGGCCCCCGCCGGTGCGCAGAGGGCACCGTGGATGATCGCCACAGGACGGAAGATGTCGTCGAACGGGTCCCGCCACAGGTCGGCCAGACGTCAGCGACCGCCGACCCGCGCGCCTCGCAGGATCACGTGCTCCGGTGTGCCGCAGGCCCGCACGTCCTCGCGCGGGTCCTCGGCGAGGACGACGAGGTCGGCGTCCTCCCCTTCGGTGATGGCGGGGCGGCCGAGCCACTCGCGGGAGGCCCAGGTGCCGGCGGCGAGCGCCTCGGTCGTCGAGAAGCCGGCGCGCGTCAACAGCTCCATCTCCTGGGCGACGAGCCCGTGCGGCAACGAGCCGCCCGCGTCCGTGCCCACGTAGATGTCGATGCCCGCGTCCCGGGCCGCGGCGATCGTCTCGAAGCGCCGCTCGTGCAGCTGCAGCATGTGGCGGTGGTAGTCGGGGAACTTCTCCGCGGCGGGTGCCGCGATCTTGGGGAAGGTCTCGATGTTGACGAGCGTGGGCACGATGGCGATGCCCTGCTCGGCGAAGGCCGAGATCGTCTCGGGGACGAGGCCGGTCGCGTGCTCGATGCAGTCGGTCCCGGCGGCCGCGAAGTCGGCGAGCGACTCCTCGCCGAAGCAGTGCGCCGTGACCCGGGCCCCCTCCTCGTGCGCGGCGGCGATCGCCTCCACGAGCACCTCGCGTGGCCAGCAGGGGGCGAGGTCCCCGACGCCGCGCTCGATCCAGTCCCCGACGAGCTTGACCCAGCCGTCGCCGGCGCGGGCCTCAGCCCGCACCCGGGAGACGAGCTGCTCCGGCTCGACCTCGTGGGCGAAGTTGCGGATGTAGCGCTTGGTCCGCGCGATGTGGCGACCGGCGCGGATGATCTTGGGCAGGTCGTCGCGCTCGTCGATCCACCGGGTGTCGGCCGGGGACCCGGCATCGCGGATGAGCAGCGTGCCGGCGTCGCGGTCGGTCACCGCCTGGGCCTCGCTCGTCGCGTCGTCGACGGCCCCGTGGGCGTCGAGCCCCACGTGGCAGTGCGCATCGACGAACCCCGGCAGGACGTACCCGCTGACGGTCTCGACGTCACCGGACGTCGGTGCGGTGAAGGAGATCTTGCCGTCGATCACCCACAGCTCGGGGACGCTCTCGGTCGCCGAGATGAGGACCTCGCCCGTGACGCGCAGCACATCAGCCATGCCGCCGAGGCTATCCCCCGAGCGCGCGCGTCAGCGCAGTGCCTCGGCGATCGGCGTGGCCCCGTCGTGGAACTCGATGGTCCGGCGCACCGTGCCGCTGTCGGCGAGGGTCGCGGCCACCACCCGGGCGACGTTGCCGCGCGACACCTTGCCACCGCCCTCCCCGACGTCGATCGAGCCGCTCGCCGGCTCGAGGGTGAGACCGCTCGGGCCGAGGACGGTCCAGTCGAGGTCGGTGCCGCGCAGGTGCTCATCGGCCGCCGCCTTGGCCTCGGCGTAGGCGAAGAAGGGGTTGTCCGGGGCGACGCCGTGGTCCGGTCCGGCGCCGGCGTAGCTGACCATCACGTAGCGGCGGACCCCCGCGGAGCCGGCCGCATCGATCGAGCGGATGGCGGCGTCGCGGTCGACGGCGTAGGTGCGCTCCGGGTCGCCGCCGCCGGCCCCGGCGGACCAGACGACCGCGTCGTGACCCTCGAGCACCTCGGCCAGCCCTGGGACGTCGAGCTGCTCGACGTCGGCGACCCGGGCGGTGGCGCCGGTCGCCTCGACGTCGGCGGCGTGATCGGGGTTGCGGACGACGGAAGTGACCTCGTGGCCCTGCTCGACGAGGATCGGGGCGAGCAGGAGGGCGACCTTGCCGTGGCCACCGATGAGGACGATGCGGGACATGGGAGGACCTTTCGTCGGGTCCGGCCAGTCCACCACACCGGTGGGTCAGCGTCCGCTGAGCACCAGTGCCCGCAGGGACTCGATCGTCACCTCGGGCTGCTCGGAGTGCACCCAGTGCCCGGCGCCCTTGACCATCACGTGCCGCATCCGCGGGAAGAGCCGACGCATCTCCGCCAGGTTGTCGTCGGTGACGTACTGCGAGCGCTCACCGGAGAGCCACAGCACCGGCCCGTCGAAGGGGGGCAGCCCGGCGATCTCGTCGGCCGGCCACCCGCCGATGGTCGCGATGTCCCGCCCGATGACCTCGAGGTTGGGCTGCCACCGCCAGCCGCTGCCCTCGCGGCGCAGGTTCTGCAGGAGGAAGGCGCGCACGCCGGGGTCCGGTGCGGCCGGTGCGAGCGCCTCGTCGGCATCCGCACGGGTCGCGATGGCGTCGAGGTCCATGGCCTGCATGCCGGCGATGTAGGTCTCGAACTCGGTGAAGCTGCTCGTCGCCGCGGGCGAGATGTCGACGACGGCGAGACGGTCGACGAGCTCGGGCTCGAGGAGGGCCAGCAGCATCGCGATCTTGCCGCCCATGGAGTGGCCGACGACGATCCACGGCCCGTCCGCGTCGATGGAGCGCAGGGTCTCCCCCACCATCCGGGCGGCACCGGTGTAGGTGAACTCATCGGTCCACGGCGAGCGGCCGTGGTCGGGCATGTCGAGGAGCGTCGGCCGGCTGATGTCCGACAGGCCCTTGGCGACCTGGGTCCAGTTGCGCCCCTGCCCGAAGAGCCCGTGGCAGAAGGCGACCCGAGGACCGGACTCGCCCGACGTGGTCGCGTGCAGCTCCGGGAGGCGCATCGTGGTCACTGGCCGCCGAGGAACTTCTCGAAGCCCTTGGGCAGCTGGTTGGGGTCGAGGTTCGCCGGGTCGACGGGGTCCTGACCGCCCTGCCCGCCGAAGGCGGAGCCGGCCGGACGGCTGGCAGAGCGCTCGGCCGCCTCGCGCTCCTGCTGGGCGCGCTTGGCGGGGTTGCCCGACTTGCCCTTCTTCTTGACCTGCTTGGCCTGCTTCTTGCGGGCGCCGCCACCGCCACCGGGCAGGCCGGGCATCCCCGGCATGCCGCCGCCGCGGGCGAGCTGCTTCATCATCTTCTGCGCCTGGGTGAAGCGCTCGAGCAGCTGGTTGACCTCGGAGACGGTGACGCCGGAGCCCTTGGCGATGCGCGAGCGGCGCGAGCCGTTGATCTGCTTGGGGTGCGTCCGCTCGAAGGGGGTCATCGAGCGGACCATGGCCTCGACCCGGTCGAACTCGCGCTCGTCGAGCGCGTCGAGCTGGGCGGACATCTGGCCCATGCCCGGCATCATCTTGAGCATCGACTTCAGCGAGCCCATGCGCTTGATGGCCGACATCTGCTCGAGGAAGTCGTTGAAGGTGAAGTCCTCCTCGGCGAGGAACTTGCGCTGCATCTCCTCGGCCTGGCCCTGGTCGAAGGCGCGCTCGGCCTGCTCGATGAGGGTGAGGACGTCACCCATGTCGAGGATGCGGCTGGCCATGCGGTCGGGGTGGAAGACCTCGATGTCGCGGGTCTGCTCGCCGGTCGAGGCGAACATGATCGGTCGGCCGGTCGTGCCGGCCACCGACAGGGCGGCGCCACCGCGGGCGTCACCGTCGAGCTTGGACAGGACGACACCGGTGAAGTCGACGCCCTCGGCGAAGGCGCGGGCGGTCTCGACCGCGGCCTGGCCGATCATCGCGTCGATGACGAAGAGGACCTCGTCGGGCTGGACCGCGGCGCGGATGTCCGCGGCCTGCTGCATCAGCTCGGCGTCGACGGCGAGACGGCCGGCGGTGTCGACGATGACGACGTCGTGCTGCTGGCTCTGGGCGTGGGCGATGCCCGCGCGGCTGACGACGACCGGGTCACCGAAGGAGCGGGTGCCCTCCCCCGACTCGAGGACGGCATCGTGGCCGCCGGTGTTGCCGCGCTCCGGGGCGAAGACCGGGAGCCCGGCGCGCTGGCCGGTGACCTCGAGCTGGGTGACGGCATTGGGTCGCTGCAGGTCGGCCGCGACGAGGATCGGGGTGTGCCCCTGCTCCTTGAGCCAGGCGCCGAGCTTGCCCGCGAAGGTCGTCTTGCCGGAGCCCTGGAGGCCGGCGAGCATGATGACCGTCGGCGGGCGCTTGGCGAACTGGATCGTGCGGGTGTTGCCGCCGAGGATCGTCACGAGCTCTTCGTTGACGATCTTGATGACCTGCTGGGCCGGGTTGAGCGCCCCGCTCACCTCCGCGCCGGTGGCGCGCTCGCGCACCGCGGAGGTGAACTCCTTGACGACGGGCAGGGCCACGTCGGCGTCGATGAGCGCCATTCGGATGTCCCGGACGGTCTTGTTGACGTCGGACTCGGACAGGCGCCCCTTGCCGCGGAGGTTCTTGAACGTCGCGGTCAGGCGGTCGGACAGGCTGGTGAACACCCGGCCTAGGGTACTTGCCCGCGTCCCCTCCCTTCGTCCTCGCCCGGCGAAGGGAGGATCACGCGCCGTCGCAGGCGTCGATCACCGTCGCGAGGAGGCGGGCCACGGCCGCCGGGCCGAGCGCCCGTCCATCGCGGCCGGTCACGTAGAAGGTGTCCAGGGTCTGGCCGGCGAAGGTGGAGATGTGCGCCGACCGCACGGCCACGTCCTGGCCTGCGAGCGCGACGCCGATGTCGTGGAGCAGCCCGGGGCGGTCCTGCGAACGCACCTCGATGACGGTGGCCCCGCCGCCGACGCCCGGGAGCACGAAGGCCCGCGTCCCGCCGGCGGCGGTCGCCCCGGCGACCGCCCGGCGGCGTGCGAGCGAGCCGAGCGCGGCGCGGTCGCCGGCGCCCAGCCGGAGCAGTCCCGCGGTGACGCGCAGGGGTTCGGGGGGGTCGCCGCCCGGCGACTCGACGAACCACTCGTCCACGGCGATGCCGTCGACGGTCGCCAGCCGGGCCCGTCGCACCGTCATGCCGTGGGCGGCGAGGAGGCCCGCGGTGTCGGCGAAGAGGCCCACCCGGTCCTGTGCGTGCACGGTGACGGTCCATCCCCCGGGCCCCGGCTCGACCCGCACGTGCGGTCGCCCGGCGACGACGTCCCCGAGGGCAGCGTCATCGACCTGCGGCGCGGGCGCGAGGGGCGGGACGGGCGGCGCGTTGCCGGTGAGCAGGGCCCGCACCTGGCCGGTGAGGGTGTCGAGCAGGCTGGCGCGCCAGTCGGTCCACGCCTTGGGGCCGGCGGCGCGGGCGTCGGCGATGGTGAGGGCCCGCAGCAGCTCGAAGGTCGACGCGTCCTGCCCGACGAGCTCGCACACGCTCGCCGCGGTGGCCGGCTCGGCGAGGTCCCGGCGCGTCGCGGTCTCGACGAGGGTGAGGTGCTCGCGCACGAGGAGCACGACGACCTCCCGGTCGGGGTCGGGCAGGCCCCACCGCGCGAGCACGCGCTCGGCGATCCCGGCGCCGGTGCGCGAGTGGTCCCTCGCGCCGGCGACCTTGCCGATGTCGTGCAGGAGGGCGGCCAGGAGCAGCAGGTCGGGCCGGGCGACGTCGCGGGTGAGCGCGACCGCCTGCGCCACGGTCTCGAGCAGGTGCCGGTCGACGGTGTGCCGGTGCACCGGGTTGCGCTGGGGCCGGGAGCGCACGGCGGTCCACTCGGGCAGCCACCGCTCGACCACGCCGGCCTGGTCGAGCCCCTCCCAGACCGTCTCGAGGCCCGGTCCGAAGGCGAGCAGGTCGGTGAGCAGGTCCAGCGCGTGCCGGTCCCACGGG
Organism: Janibacter sp. LM; assembly: GCF_039631275.1. NCBI lineage: Bacteria > Bacillati > Actinomycetota > Actinomycetes > Micrococcales > Intrasporangiaceae > Janibacter > Janibacter sp. LM. The sequence goes on along the minus strand of NZ_JBDIVG010000001.1, from coordinate 150,378 downwards.
CTCGGCAGGTCGGGGCAGGTGGCGAGGTTGGTGAGGGTCTGCGGCGCCAGGGGCAGCCGGTTGCGGGCGGCGGCGACTGCGGCGCGCAGCGGCAGTGTGGGGTCGCTGGCGACCAGGCGGGTCGAGCCGAGGACGGCCTCGCCGTCGTGGGCGAAGAGTCCGTGCCCGAGCGGTGACATCGCGGGACGTCGTGGTCCGACCCGCAGGGTGCGGGCCCGCTGGCTCTGGCCGGCCCGCCGCATCGTCGACCCGAGGGCCCACGCGATGGTGCGGGCCGAGGTCGAGACGAGGGTGAGCAGCTCGTCGGCGTCCGGCAGGCCGAGCAGCGCGGCGACGGCGTCGTGCTCCTCGCGCAGCAGCCGGTCGCGACCCCGGCCGCTCACGACGTGCAGGGCGTCGCGCACGTCGAGCAGCCGCCCGAGCGCCGGGTCGACCGCGCCGTGGGGACGGTCGGTGAGCCAGGCCCGGGTCAGGGCGTGGAGCACGGTGACGTCGCGGATCCCGCCGAGGGCCTCCTTGAGGTCGGGTTCGATCTGCTGGCCGAGGTCCCCGTGGCGATGGTGCCGGGCCCGCACCGACTCGAGGAAATGCGGCAACCGGGTGCGGGCACCGGCCCGCCAGTCGTGGGCGACGGTGGAGCGCACGCCGGCGACCAGGTCCTCGTCGCCGGCGACGTGCGTGATGTCGAGGAGGCCGACGGCGGCCGAGAGGTCGTCGCGGGCGACGGCGCGGCACTGGGCGGCCGAGCGGACGGAGTGGTCGAGGGCCAGGCCGGAGTCCCAGATCGGGTACCAGAGCCGCTCCGCCGCGCCGGCGAGGTCCCCGGCGGCGACGCTGCGCCCGTCGTGCACGAGCACGAGGTCGAGGTCGCTCAGGGGACCCGACCACCCACGGCCGAGGGACCCGACGGCAGCCAGGGCGATCCCCTCGCGGTCGCCGACGGCGGCCGCGTGGAGCTCGGCGAGCCACGTGCGGGTGGCGGCGGTGATGGCCGCACGCCGGACCGCGCCGGCCCCGGGAGCGGTGAACTCCCGGGTGCCGGCGAGGTCGAGGCGCACGGCGCGCATGTCGGGCACGGGGCGGGTCATGGGGTGACGAGGCTCAGATGGCCTCGACGCCCTTCTCCCCGGTGCGCACGCGCACGACGTCCTCGACCGGGGTCACCCAGACCTTGCCGTCACCGATGCGACCGGTGCGGGCGGCGGCGACGACGACGGAGACGACCGACTGGACGTCGACGTCCTCGACGAGGACCTCGAGGCGGATCTTCGGCACGAAGTCGACGGTGTACTCCGCACCGCGGAAGACCTCGCTGTGCCCACGCTGGCGGCCGTAGCCGCTCGCCTCGCTCACCGTCATCCCGGTGATGCCGAAGGCCTCGAGCGACTCCTTCACGTCGTCGATCTGGTGGGGCTTGATGATGGCGGTGACGAGCTTCATGCTCGGGCTCCTTCGGTGGTCTCCTCGTGGTGACGGGCATCGTGCTGGGCGCCGCTGGACGTGACGCCCAGGCGACCTCCCCGGGCGACGAGGTCGTAGGCGGACTCGGCGTGCTCGGCGGCGTCGATGCCGGCGACCTCGTCCTCCTCGTCGACGCGCCAGCCCATCGTGAGCTTGAGCGCCATGGCGATGACCCAGGTCAGGACAGCCGAGACGACGAGGCTGACGAGGGCGACGACGACCTGGAGGACGGTCTGCTGCACGCCGCCCCCGTAGAAGAGGCCGGAGCCGGTGGCGAGCAGGCCGGCACCGACGGTGCCCCACAGGCCGGCGACGAGGTGGACACCCACGACGTCGAGCGAGTCGTCGTAGCCGAAGCGGTACTTCAGCCCGACGGCGAGGGCGGCGAGCCCGCCGGCGACGGCGCCGAGGACGAGCGAGCCGACGGGCGAGAGGGCGCCGCACGCGGGGGTGATGGCGACGAGTCCGGCGACGACCCCGGAGGCGGCACCGATGGAGGTGGCGTGCCCGTCGCGGATCTTCTCCACGAGCAACCAGCCGAGGATGGCGGCCGCGGTCGCGGCGGTGGTGTTGACCCAGACGAGGCTGGCGACGCCGTCGGCCGCGAGCTCGGAGCCGGCGTTGAAGCCGAACCAGCCGAACCACAGCAGGCCGGCGCCGATCATGACGAGCGGCACGTTGTGCGGGCGCATCGCGGTCCGGCCGAAGCCGAGCCGCTTGCCGACGACGAGGGCCAGGACGAGACCGGCGGTGCCGGCGTTGATGTGGACGACCGTGCCGCCGGCGAAGTCGATGGGAGCGACCGCGGCGGCGCCGTCGGCCACCCCGAAGATCCAGGAGGAGAGGCTGTGCTCGGCCGCGGAGAGCAGCCCGCCGCCCCACACCATGTGGGCGATCGGGAAGTAGACGACCGTGAGCCACACGGGCACGAAGACCATCCACGTCGAGAACTTCACGCGGTCGGCGACGGCGCCGCTGATGAGCGCGACGGTGATGATCGCGAAGGTCAGCTGGAAGCCGGCGAAGAGGACCTCGGGGATCCACACGTCGGCACCGAAGACGTCGATGACGGGCATCCCGTCGGCGCCGACCGTGCCGGTCACGCCCTCGAGGGTGCTCGCGACGCCGCGGAGCCCGAACTTCTCGAAGGGGTCGGCCAGGACGCCGCCGATGTCGGAGCCGCCGAAGGACATCGAGTAGCCCCACAGGACGTAGACGACGCCTGCGGCGCCCATGGCGCCGAAGCTCATCATCATCATGTTGAGCACGGACTTGGCGCGGGTCATGCCGCCGTAGAAGAGGGCGAGGCCGGGGGTCATCAGCAGCACGAGGGCTGCGCAGATGATCATGAAGGCCGTCGCGGACGAGTCGATGGCAGGGGGGTCGGCCGCGAGCGGCACGAGTGCTGTGGTCATGGGCGACAGCGTCGTGCCCCGATGTTTCAACAGGCGCGGACGAGCGTTTCGATCATGTTGCGACCGGCTCACGGTCGTGACGGTCATGTAAACACCGCCCCGGTCGTCTTCGGCGGAGGGAGGCGCCGGGTACCGGTCTAGGGTGAGGCCCATGCGTCCGGTCCTCGTCTTCGATGGTGACTGCGGGATGTGCACGACGTCGGCCGCCTTCGCCGAGCGCCACGTGCGCCGCTCCCCCGCGGACTTCGACATCGCCGCCAGCCAGCACCTCGACCTCGCGGCCCTCGGGCTGACCCGGCAGCAGTGCGTGGAGGCCCTGCAGTGGGTCGACGCCGAGGGACGTGTCGTCTCCGGCCACGCGGCCGTCGCCGCGCTGCTGCGCGCGGGACGCTGGTGGGGCCGGCCGCTCGGGCACCTCGTCGACGCTCCCGGGCTGCGCCGCCTGTCGGCCCGGGCCTACCGGTGGGTCGCGGCACACCGACACATGTTCCCCGGGGGCACGCCGGCGTGCGCCCTCCCGTCACCCGAGCAGGGGCACCCATGACGACACCACCTCCCGGCCCCGGACGGCCCGGTGGCTACCCGTACGGCACTCCCGGTCAGGGCCCGACCGGCTACGGGCCCCCCGGCTACGGGCCGCCCGGCTACGGACCGCCCGGCTACGGACCGCCGAAGAAGGGCGGGGTCCCCCTCTGGGCGTGGATCGTGGGTGGCATCGCCCTCCTCCTCGTCTTCTGCCTGTGCGGCGGCATCGGCCTGTACACGCTGTCCGACCGCGACGTGACCTCGACGGCGCAGACCGTGACCGAGACGCCGACGACCGAGCCGCCCACGACGGAGCCGCCGACGACCGAGCCGCCCACGACGGACCCGTCGAGCACGACCACGCCCACCGTGCCGTCGACGACGGACCCGTCGAGCACGGCCACGACGGGTCCGACGAGCGCCCCGACGCAGTCGATCCCGCCCACACCGGCCGGCTCGACCGCCAACACCGACACGAGCCGGACGCTCTCGGCGGACGACCTCGAGGGGCAGATCGCCCGGGGCATGAGCCAGTACGGGCACACCCGGTCCGAGATCTCCTGCTCGTCCCCGCTCGTGCTCGTCGCGGGCCGCACGACCTCCTGCACCGCGCCCGTCCCCGGCAGCAGCACCCGCCGCTCGACCGTCACCGTCGAGACCGCGTGGGCGGTCAGCACGAGCACGCAGCTGCGCTACTACCTGACCTTCAACCAGACGCTGGGCTGAGCGCGGCACGACGCAGGCCCCGACCGTGACGGTCGGGGCCTGCGTCGTGCGCGGGAGGGGTCAGCCGACGATCGCGTCGACGAAGGCCTCCGGCACGAAGGGCGCCAGGTCGTCCGGTCCCTCACCGAGCCCGACGAGCTTGACCGGCACCCCGAGGGTGCGCTGCACGGCGACGACGATGCCGCCCTTGGCGGTGCCGTCGAGCTTGGTGAGCACGACGCCGGTGACGTCGACGGCCTCGGAGAAGACCTTGGCCTGGGCCAGGCCGTTCTGGCCGGTGGTCGCGTCGAGGACGAGCAGGACCTCGTCGATCGGGGTCTGCTTCTCGATGACGCGCTTGACCTTGGCCAGCTCGTCCATGAGGCCGACCTTGTTGTGCAGCCGACCGGCGGTGTCGATGATCACGACGTCCACCTCGGTGTCGGCCGCGGCCTTGACGGCGTCGAAGGCGACCGCCGCGGGGTCGGCGCCCTCCCGGTCGCTGCGCACGGTGGGGACCCCGACGCGGGCACCCCAGGTCTCGAGCTGGTCGGCGGCGGCCGCGCGGAAGGTGTCCGCCGCCCCGAGGATCACGTCCCGGTCGTTGGCGACCAGCACGCGGGCGAGCTTGCCGACGGTCGTCGTCTTGCCCGTGCCGTTGACGCCGACGACGAGGATGCACGCGGGGCGGCCGTCGACGCGTGAGGCCGCGAGACCCCGGTCCATGCTCGGGTCGACGAGCGCGAGGAGGTCCTGGTAGAGCCAGTCCTTGGCGATCTCGGGGTCGGTCGTCCCGTCGACGGAGACGTGCTCGCGCAGCGAGTCGACGAGCTCGGTGGTCGGCTCCAGACCGAGGTCCGCCGCCAGCAGCGTGTCCTCGACCTCCTCCCAGTCCTCCTCGCTGAGCCGGCCCTGCGACAGCAGCGCGAGCAGGCCCTTGCCGATGGCACCGTTGGAGCGGGCCAGTCGCGAGCGCAGCGCCCGCATCCGGTCGCGGGTCGGCGCCGGGGTCTCGATCTCGGGCTCGACCGCGGCGGCCTCCGGCTCCGGGACCGTGACCTCCGGCTCCAGCGTCGGCTCGGGGGTCGCGGCCGGCGGGGCCGTGCGGGCCCGCTCGACGTCGGCGTCGGGGCGCAGGGGGGTGAAGTCCTCGTCCGCGGCCGGCTCGGCGGCGGCCGGCTCGTCCGCAGCCGGCTCGGGGGCGGGTGCCTCGGCGGGCTCGTCGACGGGCGCCTCGTCCCCCTTCGTGGGGGGTGCCTGCGCCTTGGCGTGCTCGCTCGGGCGGTCGAGGACGATCGACCCGCTGCGGTGGTCCGCGCTGCCCTTCGGCCGCTCCGGCGGACGCTGCTCCGGCGGCAGCTCCTTGGTCCTGCCGCCGCCACCGCGCAGGAAGGCGGCGATCAGCCCGCCGAGGACGACCAGCAGGCCGACGGCGACGGCGATGTACTCGGTCAGTGTGTCGATACCCATCACGGGGACATCTTCGCAGCCTCGGCCGGTCGCGCAGAACCCGTCAGGAGCGAAGGGAGGGCACCGGCACCGTCTCCTCCGGACGGGCCGCGAGGGCGCGTGCCCAGACGAGCAGCCCGGCGACGTCGATCCCGTGCGGGGCGATGGCGACGTAGCGCTCGATGGCGTCAGCGCCTCGCGTCGTGACGGTGGTGGCGCCGCGCCGGTTGCCGCGGCGCTGGTGCGTCAGGCCGACGGCGAGCTGGGCCAGGCCCTGCCAGAGGGCGCGCTCCGGCTCGGGCGCGGACTTCCACTGCTCCTCGAGGACCTCGTGGGCGTGGAAGGGCATGCCCCGGTCGAGCCACTCCTGGGCCTCGGCGAGCGCCTCGTCGGGCGTGCGCTCGCGCGCCTCGACCCGCTCGGCGCCCGGGCTGCCGTACGGGAGCGGTCGCCCCAGCCCGTCTCGGGGACGGGCCTGCTCGGCCCGTCCCTCGGCGTTGCGGTCGCGGGGCCCGGTCAGAAGAGCGTCACCCGCTGCTCGGGCGCGAGCCACATGCCGTCGCCCTCGCGGGTGCCGTAGGCCTCGTGGAAGGCGTCGATGTTGCGCACGGCGTTGCCCCGCACGTCCTGCGGGCTGTGCGGGTCCACGGCGAGCAGGCGCACAGCCTCCTCGGTGCGGGCGTCGCCGCACCACACGCGGGCCCAGTTGTTGAAGAAGCGTTGGTCGCCGGTCAGTCCGTCCTCGCCCACCTGCTGCGCGACCTCGTCGCCGACCGCGATGCGGTAGGCCGCGTGCCCGATGGCCAGCCCGCCGATGTCGCCGATGTTCTCGCCGACGGTCAGGGCGCCGTTGACGGTGTGGCCCGGCGCGTGGCGGGTCGTGTACGCGTCGAACTGCGCGATGAGCGCCTCACGACGCTCGTCGAAGGCCTCGCGGTCGGACGCGGTCCACCAGTCACGCAGGTTGCCCTGCCCGTCGAAGGTCGAGCCGGCGTCGTCGAAGCCGTGCCCGATCTCGTGGCCGATGACCGCGCCGATGCCGCCGTAGTTGTCGGCGTCCTCGCCCTCGGCGTCGAAGAAGGGCGGCTGGAGGATCGCCGCCGGGAAGACGATCTCGTTGAGGCCGGGGTTGTAGTACGCGTTGACCGTCTGGGGCGTGAGGAACCACTCGTCCCGGTCGACCGGCCCGCCGAGCTTGGCGAGCTGGCGGTCGACCTCGAAGGCCGCGACGCGTCGCACGTTGCCCACCAGGTCGTCCTCGCGGATCTCGAGCGCGGAGTAGTCGCGCCACCGCTGCGGGTGACCGACCTTGGGGGTGAAGGCGTCGAGCTTGGCGCGGGCCTCCCCCTTCGTCCCCTCGCCCATCCACGTCGACGCCTCGAAGGAGCGACGGAAGGCCTCGACGAGGTGGTCGACGAGCTCGGCCATCCGCTCGCGGGCGGCCGGCGGGAAGTGGCGGGCGACGTAGAGCTCGCCGACGGCCTCGCCGAGGGAGGCGTCGACGAGCGAGACCCCGCGCTTCCAGCGGGCGCGCTGCTCCGGGATGCCGGAGAGGGTCCGGCCGACGAAGTCGAACTCCGCCTCGACGATCCGCGCGTCGAGGTAGGCGGCGTGGGACTGGACGATGCGTACCCGCAGCCAGTCCTGCCAGGTGGCCAGGTCGACGTCGTCGAGGGCCGCGGTGAGGCCGCGGAGGAAGTCGGGCTGGCGCACGACGACCTCGTCGAAGGGGGCGCCTGCCCCCAGGCCGCGCGCCCACGCAGCCCAGTCGACGGCGGGCGCGAGCTCGGTGAGGCCGGCCGCGTCGACGAGCGTGTAGGTCTTCACCGGGTCGCGGTTGGCGACGCGGTCCCAGTGGCTCTCGGCGAGCCGGGTCTCGAGGTCGACGACCCGCTCGGCGGTCCGTGCCGCGGTCTCGTCGTCGAGACCGGTCGCGAGGGTGAGGAGCCGCGCGACGTGGTCACGGTAGGCCGCGAGGATCGGCGCGTGCTGCTCCTCGCGGTAGTAGGACTCGTCGGGCAGGCCCAGGCCGCCCTGCTCGAGGTAGACGACGTAGCGCGAGGAGTCCTTGTCGTCGGTGTTGACGAAGGGGAGGACGAACCCGCTCACGCCCTCGCGCCCGAGGCGCCCGGTGAGGGCGACGAGGTCCGGGATGCTCGTGGCGGTGTCGACGCTCTCGAGCAGGTCGCGGATCGGCTCGACCCCGAGCTCGTCGGCGCGCGCCTCGTCGAGGAAGGAGCGGTAGAGCGCACCGACCTTGCCCGCGACGTCGTCGGCGGCCAGCTCGCCGGACTCGACGCCGGCGCTCACCTCCTCGATGAGCACGCGGACGTCCTCCTCGGCCTGCTCGCGCAGCACGTCGAAGACCCCGTACCGACCGCGGTCGGACGGGATCTGCACGGCCTGCAGCCAGTGGTTGTTGACGTGCCCGAAGAGGTCGTCCTGCGGACGCACCCGTGGGTCCACCGGCCCGCGGAAGGCCGGGACGTCCTCGGGTGCGGCGCTCATGAGGCCTTGCGCTTGCCGGGCGCGGCGCTGGAGATGAGGCTCGAGGCGCTGCTCGCGGCCCCGTCGGCGCTCTCGCGGACCTTGACCACGACCCGCTCCCCGCGAGCCGTGAGGATCTCGCGGCCCTCGCGTCGGGCGGGCAGGGCGACGATCGCCATCACGGCGAGGGACAGGGCGAGGCAGATCAGCAGGCCCACGATCATGGCGGTCATGGGGCCCATCGTCTCCCGGGCGGCGCGGCGTCTCAACCCGACCCGCCGCACGGACCGGGGCAAAGGGGGTCAGGCCGGCTGCTGCTCGCCCGCGGGGGCCACGTCGCGCAGGCGCTGGCTCACGACAGTGGTGATCCCGTCGCCGCGCATCGAGACGCCGTAGAGGGCGTCGGCGACCTCCATCGTCTTCTTCTGGTGGGTGATGACGATCAGCTGGCTGGAGTCGCGCAGCTCCTCGAAGAGCATGATCAGGCGCCCGAGGTTGGTGTCGTCGAGGGCGGCCTCGACCTCGTCCATGATGTAGAAGGGCGAGGGCCGGGCCTTGAAGATCGACACGAGCAGGGCGACGGCGACGAGGGAGCGCTCACCACCGGAGAGCAGCGACAGGCGCTTGACCTTCTTGCCCGGCGGGCGGGCCTCGACCTCGATGCCCGTCGTGAGCATGTTGGCCGGGTCCGTGAGGAGCAGCCTCCCCTCGCCCCCGGGGAAGAGGCGGGAGAAGACGCCCTCGAACTGCTCGGCGGTGTCGGCGAAGGCCTCGGAGAAGACCTGCTCCACCCGCTCGTCGATCTCCGCGACGATGTCCAGGAGGTCCTTCCTGGACTGGCGCAGGTCCTCCAGCTGGGTCGAGAGGAAGGTGTGCCGCTCCTCGAGCGCCGCGAACTCCTCGAGCGCCAGCGGGTTGACCTTGCCCAGGGCCTTCAGGCCGCGCTCGGCGGTGCGCAGGCGCTTCTCCTGGACCTCGCGGACGTAGGGCTGCGGGTCGGGGAAGTCCTCTGACTCCGGGTCCTCGTCGGGTCCCGCGACGTGCGGGACCAGGCGGTGCGGGCCGAACTCCTCCATGAGCACGTCGGGGTCGACGCCGAGCTCCTCGATCGCCTTGGCCTGCAGCTGCTCGATCCGCGCGATCTGCTGGGCCCGCGCGACCTCGTCGCGGTGGACCTCGTCGGTCAGCTCGCGCAGCGCGTCCTGCTGCTCGGCCAGCTCTGTCCGCAGCACCCGCAGGGCCTCGTCGCGCTCGGTGCGGGCGGACTCCCCCGCGTCGCGCTGCTCGGCCGCGACCCGGGCGGCGGCCGCGATGCGCTCGCCGGACCAGCGCGCGGCGGTCTCGACGGCGGCGGCGACCTCGGCCTCCCGGCGGCGACGCTCCCTTCGCGCCCGCAGGCGCTCACGGGCGGCGATCTCGTTGCGGGCGGCGCCCTCGAGCGACTCGGCCCGGCCGTGGAGCGAGCGGGCGCGCTCCTCCTTGGTGCGAAGGGCGAGACGCACCTCGGTCTCGGCGGTCCGGGCCGCGCGGGCCTCGAGCTCGAGACGCTCACGGTCGTCGGTGACCTCCTCGGCGTCGTCCTCGGCGGGCGCGGCGGACGCGTCCTCGAGGCGCTGCTCGAGCTCGGCGAGCTCGGTGCGATCGGCCTCCAGGGCCGTGGTGACCTCGGCGATCTTCGTGCGGGTGCGCTCGGCCTCGGCCCGAGCGGTACGGGTCGTCGTGCCGAGCCCACCGAGCTGCTCGGCGACCGCGGCCATGCGCGCGTCGGACTCGTGGAGGGCCTCCATCGCCGCGTCGCGCCCCTCGACCCGTTCGGCGAGCACGGCCCGCGCGGTGGTCAGGGCGAAGGTCGCCTCCTCGCTGCGGCGGGTGGCGTCCTCGAGCGTCGCGCGGGTCTCGTCGACGGCGGCCTGCAGCTCGAGCAGGCTCGGCGCGGCGCTCGACCCCCCGCGCACGAACCCCGGCCCGTAGACGTCCCCGTCGCTGGTGACCGCGGTGAGGTGGCCCAGCTCGTCGACGAGGGCGAGGGCGCTCGGGGTGTCGGGCACGAGGGCGACACGCTCGAGCACCTGCTCGACGGCGGGGCGGACCCCGTCGGGGGCCTCGACGACGTCGAGCGCCCAGACCGCGTGGTCCGGCAGGGCCGGCCAGCCGGCCCGGTCGGAGGGGCGGGCGGTCGCACCGACGACGAGCGTCGCGCGACCCGCGTCGTCGGTGCGCAGGCGCTCGACCGCGCGGGCGGCGGCGTCGACGCTGCCGACCGCGAGCGCGTTGCCGGCCTGGTCGAGGGCCGCGGCGACGGCCGCCTCGTGGCCCCCGGTCACGGTGACGAGCTCGGCGACCGAGCCGATGATCTCGTGGTCGGCGTCCGCGGCCTCGCGCAGCGACTCCACGCCGTCCTTGCGACGCAGACTCATCTCGAGGGCCTCGAGACGGGCACGGGCGGAGTCGCGCTCGCGCTCGGCGGCCCGGCCGGCCTCGACGATGCGCTCGACCTCCTGGGCGGCCGCGTCGTGGGCGTCGGCGGCGCGCTCGTAGACCTCGTCCAGGCTCTCCTCGCTCCCTTCCTCGTCCGCGATCGTGCCCTCGAGGCGGGTGAACTCGCGCTCGGCCTCGTCGGCCCGGGCCAGGGCGGTCGCGACGACCTCCTCGAGGCGCCCGACCTCTGCCTCGCGGGCCTCGACGCGGGAGCGCCGGGCGCCCACCTGGCCGGCGAGCCGGGCGAGGCCCTCGCGGCGGTCGGCCGCCCGCTGGGCGAGGGTGGCGATCCGCCGCTGCTCCGCGGCGTGGGCCTGCTCGGCGGCCTCGCGCGCGGCGACGGCCGCGGCGAGCTGCTCGGTGATCGCGGCGACCTCGGCGCGCAGCGCCTCCTCGTCGCCGCGGGCCTGGGCGGCCTGGGCGCGCAGGGCCTCGGGGTCGCGCCCGCTCGTCGTCTCCTCCTGCTCGTCCTGCCCGAGCAGGCGCACCCGCTCGGCGGCCAGGGAGGCGGTGGCGGAGAGTCGGTCGGTGAGCGAGGCGAGGCGCACGGCGCGCTGCTGCGCGGCAGCGAGCTCGGCGGCGGCGGAGGCACCGGCCTCCTCGTGCTCGGTGATCCGGGCGCGGGCGGCGAGCACGGCCTGCTCGAGGCCCTTGCGGCGCTCGAGCATCGCCTGCTCGTCGGCGACCTCCTGCTGCAGGGCCGAGGTCATCCGCACGAGGTCGTCGGCGAGCAAGCGGTGCCGGGCGTCCCGGGCGTCGGCCTGGATGACGGCCGCCTTGCGGGCGGTCTCGGCCTGGCGCCCGAGCGGCCCGAGCTGGCGGCGGATCTCGGTCGTCAGGTCGGCGACCCGGGAGAGGTTGGCCTCCATCCCCTCGAGCTTGCGGATCGCCTTTTCCTTGCGCTTGCGGTGCTTGAGGACCCCGGCGGCCTCCTCGATGAACCCCCGGCGTTCCTCCGGCGTCGCGCGCAGCACCGCGTCGAGCTGGCCCTGGCCGACGATGACGTGCATCTCACGACCGATGCCCGAGTCGGAGAGCAGCTCCTGGACGTCGAGCAGTCGGCACGACGTGCCGTTGATCGCGTACTCCGAGCCGCCGTTGCGGAACATCGTCCGGCTGATCGTCACCTCGGTGTAGTCGATCGGCAGCGCACCGTCGGTGTTGTCGATCGTCATCGTCACCTCGGCGCGACCCAGCGCCGCCCGGCCGGTCGTCCCGGCGAAGATGACGTCCTCCATCTTGCCGCCGCGCAGCGACTTCGCCCCCTGCTCCCCCATCACCCAGGCGAGCGCGTCCACGACATTGGACTTGCCGGAGCCGTTCGGCCCGACGATGCACGTGATCCCCGGCTCGAGCCGCAGGTGCGTCGCCGAGGCGAACGACTTGAAGCCCTTGAGGGTGAGGCTCTTGACGTACACGAGCGAGGCGCTCCTCGGGCCGACGGGTGGATTCGGGCCACTCTACTTCGCCGGCTCCCCGCGGGGTCGGCTCCGGCTCGGACCGGCGCCGGTGCTCACGCGCGGGTCATGACTCAGGCGGTGAGGACGATCGGGTCCCCGTCGGTGATGGCGACGGTGTGCTCGCTGTGCGCGCCGCGGGAACCGTCCGCGCTGCGGAGGGTCCAGCCGTCGGGGTCGGTGTAGATCTCGTCGGTCGTGGCGAGGAACCACGGCTCGATGGCGATCGTCAGGCCGGGACGAAGGGGGATGCCGCGTCCCGGGCGGCCGTCGTTGCTCACGTGCGGGTCGCCGTGCATCTCGCGGCCGACGCCGTGGCCGCCGAACTGCGTGTTGATCGAGTAGCCCTCGGCCCGAGCGACGGCCGCGATGGCGGCGCTGATGTCACCGATCTTGTGGCCGGGCCGGGCGACCTCGATGGCTGCGGCGAGCGCGCGCTCGGTGGTGTCGATGAGGCGCAGGTCCTCCGGGTCGGGCGTCCCGACGACGAAGGAGCGGGCCGCGTCGCACACCCAGTTGTCCACGGAGACGGCGAAGTCGACGGACAGCAGGTCGCCGTCGCGCAGCCGGTAGTCGTGGGGCAGGCCGTGGAGGACCGCGTCGTTGACCGACGTGCACAGCACCTTGCCGAAGGGGGACGCGCCGAAGGAGGGGTGGTAGTCGATGTAGCAGGAGGTGCCGCCGGCGGCGCGGATCATCTCGTGCGCGACCGCGTCGAGCTCGAGCAGGTTGGTGCCGACCTCGGCGACCTCGGTGAGCCGCTGGAGCACGTCGCGCACCAGGCGACCGGCCGGGCGCATCGCCTCGACCTCGTCAGGGGTCTTCAGCTCGATCATCGGGGCTCCTGCCCGCTCGTCGCCTGCTGGCTGGCGATCTGCTCGTGGTGGTGGATGACCTCGGCGATGACGAAGTTGAGGAACTTCTCCGCGAAGACCGGGTCGAGCCCGGCGTCGTCCGCGAGGTCACGCAGGCGGGCGATCTGGCGCTCCTCGCGCGCCGGGTCGGCCGGCGGCAGGGCCAGCTCGGCCTTGAGGACGCCGACCCGCTGCGTCGCCTTGAACCTCTCGGCCAGCAGGTGGACCAGCGCCGCGTCGATGTTGTCGATGGACTGGCGCAGCCGCAGCAGCTCGGGGGGTGTCTCGCTCACCCGGTCAAGGCTAGGTCACGCGGCGTGGTGGCCCCGAGGCGATCTCACTTCTCGACGAAGCCGGCGATGTCCCCCTTCGCCGCTCCCTCCTGCCGCACGACGGAGGTGACGGCGCCGGGCCGGCGGGCGGTCGAGGGCTCCTCGCGCAGCAGCGCGTCCAACGCGTCGAGGGACGAAGGGGGCCCCTCCGCCACCACCTCGACCCGCCCGTCGTCGGTGTTGCGGGCGTGTCCGACCAGCCCCAGCTCGAGCGCCCGGGCGCGGGTCCACCAGCGGAAGCCCACTCCCTGCACCCGTCCCCGGACGAACCACGTCGCACGCGCCACACCACTCATGGGCGCGAAACCTACCCGTCCACGGTGCGCCTCCCCCACCGGAGGCCCCGGAGTGCCTAGCGTCGACACCGTGGGTCAGCCAACTGCCACCGACGCGCCACGCGCTTCGGCACCCGCCGCGCTCCTCCCCGCCGCACCGACGGCCCCGGGACGGTCCCGGCGTGGCCACCTGGCGGGCCTGGACGGCCTCCGGGCGCTGGCGATCATCTCCGTGCTCGTCTTCCACCTCGACCCCGCGTGGCTGCCCGGCGGCTTCCTCGGCGTCGACATCTTCTTCGTCATCTCGGGCTTCCTCATCACGACGCTCCTCGTGCGCGAGCGCCGCAGCACGGGCGGGGTCGACCTGCGCGGGTTCTGGACCCGCCGGGCCCGACGCCTGCTCCCCGCCCTGCTCGTCGTCGTGCCGGCCGCGATCCTCATCGCCCGCACGGTCGAGGCCGACCTGCTCGTCGGCATCCGCCGCCAGGCCCTCGGCGCCCTGACCTTCTCGACCAACTGGCTCGAGATCGCGAGCGGCAGCAACTACTTCGCCGCGACCTCACCGCAGCTGTTCATGAACTTCTGGAGCCTCGCGGTCGAGGAGCAGTTCTACCTCTTCTGGCCGCTCGTCATGCTCGGCCTGATGTGGGTGCACCGACGCTTCGCCGTCACCGAGGGCGCCGTGGCCACCCTCGTGCTCGGTATCGGCCTGGTCTCCGCGCTGCTCATGGCCGTGACCTTCGACCCCGCGGCACCGACCGTCGCGTACTACGGCACGCACACCCACCTCTTCGGGCTCATGCTCGGGGCGGCGCTCGCGATCGTCTGGACCGGCCCCCTGCGCGCCTACACGACGACGTCCCTGTGGCGGGCCCGTCGCGGCTGGCTCGTGGGCGCGTCGTTCGCGACGATCGCGCTGCTCCTCGCCGTGGCCGGGGAGGACCACGCGTGGACCTTCCGCCTGGGCATCCCCCTCGTCTCGGTGGCCAGTGCCATCCTGCTGCTCGCCGCCGTCGAGCGACCGGGCCGACTGCGGACCGTGCTCGAGCTGCCGCCGCTGACGTGGATCGGTCAGCGGTCGTACGGCATCTACCTGTGGCACTGGCCGGTCATCCTCATCGTCGCCCAGGACATCCCGACCAACGCCGGCACCTCGGAGTTCGTCTGGACCCGCGTGTGGGCGGTCGTCGTGACGCTCGCGATCGCGGACCTGTCCTTCCGCTTCGTCGAGACGCCGGTGCGCCGCCTCGGCTTCCGCGGCACCGCCCGTCGCATCGGGCGGGCCTTCTCCCTCCGTTCCGCCCGCAGCCGCAAGGTCGTCCTCGGCGTCGCGGTCGTGGCCGCGATGGTCTTCGGGATCGTCCTGGTGACCGCGCCGGAGACCACGACGACGCAGCAGACGATCGAGCGCAACCAGGCCCGGGCCTCCGCACCGCGCCAGACCGCGCCGGTCAAGACCTTCAGCGGGACCAAGAGCTTCACGATGCCGAAGGGGGACGAGATCGACGTCTTCGGCGACTCGATGGTCGTCGGCTCGGTCCCGGCGCTGGAGTACTACTTCCCCGGCATCCAGATCGACGCCAGGTCCAACCGCCGCTGGACCGACGGCCTGAGGGCCGTGGACGCCGCCGGCAGCTCGCTGCGGCGCGCGGTCGTCCTCGCCTTCGGCACCAACGCCGGCACCGACACCGCCACCCTGGAGCGGATCCTCGACCGGGTCGGCGAGGACCGCATGGTCGTCATCGTCAACCTGCACGCCGACCGGCTCTCGCGCATCGACGACGACAACGCCGCCCTGAAGGAGGTCGCCGACGCCCACCCCAACGTCGCCCTCGCCGACTGGGACGCCGCGGTCGTCGCGCAGGACCTGCAGGCCGACGGCATCCACCCCTCGCTCGGCGGCGCGCACACCTACGCGGCGACCATCCGCCAGGCCTTCGCCGACCTGTCCGAGAAGCACACCGGCAAGGCCGTGCGGCTCAAGGAGCTCCCCCGCCCCTGAGCGGCCTCAGAGCCCGCGGGGCCGGACCTGGCAGCGCGGGCAGCTCGTCGAGCTGCGGTTCATGAACTGCTCCCGCCGCATGGTGCTCCCGCAGCGCGGGCACGGCCGGCCTTCCTGGCCGTAGGCGGCGAGGGAGCGGTCGAAGTACCCCGAGGCACCGTTCACGTTGACGTAGAGCGCGTCGAAGCTCGTCCCGCCCTGGCCCAGCGCCTCGGCCATCACGTCGCGGGCGTGGTCGAGCAGCCGGCCGATCGTCGGCTTGGTGAGCGCGGAGGCAAGGCGCTCCCCGTGGACCTGCGCGCGCCACAGGGCCTCGTCGGCGTAGATGTTGCCGATCCCCGAGACGACGGTCTGGTTGAGCAGGACCCGCTTGATCCCGCTGCGGCGTGCCTTGATGTCGCGCACGACGGCGTCCCGGTCGTAGCCGGGGTCGAAAGGGTCGCGCGCGATGTGCGCGACGCTCGTCGGCACCCCGTCGACGAGGTCGGCGAGCGCGAAGCCGCCGAAGGTCCGCTGGTCGACGAAGCGCAGCTCGCGACCGCCGTCGGTGAAGGAGACCCGCGCGTGGGTGTGCCTGGCCTCCGCGTCCGCCGGGTCGGTGACGAGGAGCTGCCCGCTCATCCCGAGGTGGACGATCAGGGCCTCGTCGGCCACCGCGTCCGGCGCGTCCGCCAGGGACAGCCACAGGTACTTGCCGCGGCGGTGCGCCCCGGTGACCGTGCGTCCCGCGAGCCGGTCCGACAGGTCCTGCGGCCCGGGGGCGTGACGACGCGCGACCCGGTGGCCGTGCAGGACGACGGTCGAGATGGTCCGGCCCGTCACGTGGTCGGCGAGGCCTCGTCGCACGACCTCGACCTCGGGCAGCTCAGGCACGTCGGGTCACGTCAGGCGGGGTTCATCGGCTCGTGCACGACCAGGGTGGCGTAGGCGTCGGCCGCGGCCTGCTGCTCCGCGACCTTCTTCGTCCGGCCGGTCCCGTGACCGCGGACCTCGTCGCCGACGACCGCCTCTGCGGTGAAGGTCTTGTCGTGGTCCGGGCCCTCGTCGCTCGTGCGGTAGAGGACCCCGCCGAGTCCTTGGCCGGCGGCGACCTCCTGGAGCGAGGTCTTCCAGTCCAGCCCGGCGCCGAGGGTGGCCGAGCGCTTCATGAGAGGGCCGAGCAGGGAGTGCACGAGCAGCCCGGCGGCGTCGAGCCCGCCCGGCTTGGGGGTCGAGAGGTAGACCGCGCCGATGACCGCCTCGACGGTGTCGGCGAGGATCGAGTTCTTGTCCCGCCCACCGGTGGTCGTCTCGCCGCGGCCGAGCAGGATGTAGTCACCCAGGTCGATGGCACGCGCGACGTCGGCGAGTGCCCGCATGTTGACGACCGCCGCCCGCAGCTTGGCCAGCTCCCCCTCGCTGAGGTCGGGATGGCTCTCGTGCAGGTGGTCGGTGACGACGAGCCCGAGCACGGAGTCCCCGAGGAACTCCAGCCGCTCGTTGTGCGGCAGGCCGCCGTGCTCGTACGAGTACGACCGATGGGTGAGGGCACGCGTGAGCAGCGGCTCGTCGACGGGCTCCCCGGTCACCTCGGTGAGGTACTGGGAGAGCTCCTCGACGGGCCGCTGCTGCGACGAGGTCCTGTCGCTCATTGCGACAGGGGACTCAGGCCTGGTGCTCGGTACGGTCCGCGGTCGCGTAGTAGCGACCCTTGTAGGTACCGCACGACGGGCAGGCCTGGTGGGCCGGCGCCGGGGACTTGCACTGCGGGCAGGTCGACAGCGCGGTGGGCGTTGCCTTCCAGTTCGCGCGGCGGCTACGGGTGTTGGAGCGCGACAGCTTCCGCTTCGGGACGGCCACGTCAGTTCCTCTTCTCTTCGTTGTCCTCATCCCCCGGCCGGGCGGCCAGAGGCGCGAGCGCCTCCAAGGACGCCCACCGGGGGTCGATCAGCTCGTGGTGGTGGTCCGGGTCGTCCTCGAGCCTGGCTCCGCACTCGGAGCACAGTCCCGGGCAGTCGTCCCGGCACACCGGTTGGAACGGCAGGTTCGGCAGAACCGCGTCCCTCAGCACCGGTTCGAGGTCGATCTGGTCGTCCTCGATCTGGTGCTCTTCCTGCTCATCGGCCTCGGCATCCACCTCGCGGTGGTGCTTCGCCCGATCCGGCCAGACGAACAGCTCCTGGAAGTGGTTGTCGACCCGCAGGTCGAGCTCGTCCAGGCACCGCACGCAGGCTCCGACCGCCGTGGCAGAGACCGTCCCCGTCACCAGGACACCCTCGTGCACTGACTCCATCCGCACCTGCAGGTCCATCGGCTGGCCCTGCGGGATGGACAGCACGTCCGTGCCGAAATCGGCTGGCGCCTCGGCCTGGAGGTCCACTTCGTGCATCGACCCGGGACGACGGCCCACGTTCTTGGCGTCGAGCACCAAGGGCGAGGCGGGGGCGTTGCGGTTCATGGCTCCAGTTTCCGTGAGAACGGCCCACGACACGACGACGTAGACCGACGCACCAGAGTACCGGGGGATCCCCCTTCGTCCCAAACCGGCGGATCATCGGTGGTCCGGGCGCGAAGGGAGGGACCTCAGGACCGCGCCAGGCGCTCCAGGAGGCCGGTGCGCACGGCCTCGGGGACGAGGCCGGTGATGTCCCCGCCGAAGCGCGCGACCTCCTTCACCAACGAGCTCGAGATGTGCTCGTGCCGGGGGTTGCCCGGCAGGAAGAGCGTCTCGACCTCGGTGAGGTGCCGGTTCATCAGCGCCATCGGCCACTCGTACGAGAAGTCGATCTCGCCCCGCAGGCCCTTGACCATCACGCCGGCGTCGAGCTGGGTGCACACGTCGACGACGAGCATGTCGGCGAAGGCCTCCACGCGCACGTTGCCCAGGTGGGCCACCTCGTCACGGATGAGGCCGACCCGCTCGTCGACGGTGAAGGTCCCCTGCTTGGCCGGGTTGTGCAGGATCGCGACGACGACCTCGTCGAAGAGCGTCGAGGCCCGCGCGAAGACGTCCAGGTGACCGACGGTGACGGGGTCGTAGGACCCGGGGCAGACCGCCCGCGTCACTCGGAGGGCTGCTCGTCGTTCGGGAGCAGGCCGTCGTCGTAGGCCTTCTTGACGATCTTCTCGACGTTGTCGAGCGAGCCGGCGCCGGACTCGAGCAGGGTGTTGCGCTTGGCGAGCCACGTCTCCGCCAGCTGCTGGCGCAGGTCCTGCGACGCATCCTCACGGGCGGGGTTGAGGATCGACAGCTCCTCCTCGCCGATGTGGTGGTTGAGTACCTCGGCCACGGCCTCGAGGGCGTCCTCGAACTTCTGCGTGTCCGTGCCCTTGGCCTGGAGCAGCTTCAGCAGGGCCTCGTTGGTGGCGGCGTGCTCCTCCTCGCCGTGCTCCTCCTCCTCGCCGTCGATGACCTTCTTCGACTTCAGCTTGGGGTAGACCGCCTCCTCCTCCGCCTCGCTGTGCGCGACGAGGAGGTCGGAGAAGGCCACGCGGGCGGCGTCACGGTCCGCGCTCTCGTCGCGCATGGCCCGCATGAGGTCCTCGAGGAGGCGGTGGTCCTGCGAGATGAGGTCGACGATGTCGCCGGACGTGGGCTGCGGGATGGTGTAGTCACTCATGGGACCATTCCTACCCGATCCGGGTGCCGGCACACCGGCGGCGCGACGGCTCAGATCTGGTAGTCGGGGGCGACCCTCGTCGCGAACCACAGGACGGTCTCACCGTAGGACTTCGAGTCCTCGGCGACGATCCCGTCCGGCCACGTCGGCTCGGGCGAGCGCGAGGAGCGCTCGACGACGATCAGCGGCTCCTGGGCGAGCCACTGGTGGGTCAGCAGCATCTCGAGGACCGCGGCCAGCGACTCCTCGGTGACGTCGTACGGCGGGTCGGCGAGCACGAGGTCGTAGTGGAGCGAGGCCGGGCGGTCGAGCGCCTGCTCGACGGTGCTCGACTGCAGGCGCGCCCCCGCGACCCCGAGGTCGGAGATGTTGGCCCGGATCGTGGCCGAGGCGCCACGGTCGGACTCGACGAGCAGCACGCTCGCCGCCCCCCTGCTGGCCGCCTCGAGACCGAGGGCGCCGGAGCCGGCGTAGAGGTCCATGACGTGCGCGCCGTCGATGACGCCGCGCGCCTCGAGCGAGCTGAAGAGCGCCTCACGCACGCGGTCGGTCGTGGGCCGGGTGCCGTCGCCCGTGGGCGTGCGCAGTCGTCGCCCGCCGGCCTCACCGCTGATGATCCGAGTCACGGGTCCATGATGCGCCATGGGCGCGGCCCCGGCCCAACCAGCACGACGGCGGGCCTCAGCCCTTCTCGAGGTAGGCCGCCTGCTCCGCGTCCAGCCAGTCCGCGATCGTCGCCCGCAGGTCGGGGTGGCCGGCCAGGTCGCGGTCCTCGGCGAGCAGCTCCTGGGCGTCCTCGCGGGCCTCCTCGATGATCGTCTCGTCGCGCAGGACGGACAGGTGCTGCAGCTGGCTGCGCACCCCGTGCTGGGCGGTCCCGAGGACATCTCCCTCGCGGCGCTGGGTGAGGTCGAGGCGCGCGAGCTCGAAGCCGTCGGTCGAGCCGGCCACGGCCGTGAGCCGTTCCATCGCGGAGTCGCTGTCCGAGCCCGTCATGAGCAGGCAGACGCCCGGGTGCCCGCCACGACCGACCCGGCCGCGCAGCTGGTGCAGCTGGGAGACGCCGAAGCGGTCGGCGTCGAGGATGACCATCGTCGAGGCGTTGGGGACGTCGACGCCGACCTCGATGACCGTCGTCGAGACGAGGGCGTCGACCTCTCCCGCGTGGAAGCGCGCCATGACCCGGTCCTTGTCCTCCGGTGCCATGCGGCCGTGGAGCATCTCGAGCCGGAGCCCCTGCAGCGCCGGGGTCGCCCGGAGCGTCTCGATGACCTCCTCGACCGCGGCGAGCGGACGCTG
Organism: Janibacter sp. LM; assembly: GCF_039631275.1. Lineage (NCBI taxonomy): Bacteria > Bacillati > Actinomycetota > Actinomycetes > Micrococcales > Intrasporangiaceae > Janibacter > Janibacter sp. LM. The sequence goes on along the minus strand of NZ_JBDIVG010000001.1, from coordinate 130,040 downwards.
CTCGGGCCGCTCGCCCTCGAGGCGCTCGCCGTCGTCGTGCTCGTCGTCGACGACCGACTCCTCCGCGACGAGGTCCGCGCCGTCGGCCTCCTCGCCCTCGTCGCCGCCGATGCGGGGGCAGACGACGTAGGCCTGCCGCCCGGCCGCGACCTCCTCGGCCACCCGCTGCCAGGTGCGCTCGACCCACCCCGGCTTGTGCGTCGGTACGACGTGCGTGGTGATCGGCTGGCGGCCGCGCGGCAGCTCGCGCAGGGTCGAGGTCTCCATGTCGCCGAAGACGGTCATCGCCACCGTCCTCGGGATCGGCGTCGCGGTCATGACGAGCAGGTGCGGGGGCGTGACCCCCTTCGCCCGCAGGGCATCACGCTGCTCGACGCCGAAGCGGTGCTGCTCGTCGACGACGACGAGCGCGAGGTCGGCGAAGGTCACCCTGTCCTCGAGGAGCGCGTGGGTCCCGATGACGATGCCCGCCTGCCCGGAGGCGATCTCGAGCATCGCCTGCTTGCGGCGGGCCGTGGACATCGACCCGGTGAGCAGCGCGACGCGGGTGGCGTGCTCGTCGCCTCCGAGCATCCCCCCGTCGGCCAGGTCACCGAGCATCGCGCGGATCGACGTGGCGTGCTGGGACGCGAGGACCTCGGTGGGGGCGAGCAGCACCGCCTGTCCCCCGGCGTCGACCGCCGCGAGCATCGCGCGCAGGGCCACGATCGTCTTGCCGGAGCCGACCTCGCCCTGCAGCAGGCGGTGCATCGGGGTGGGGCGGGCCATCTCGTCGAGGATCTCGCGACCGACCTGCTGCTGGCCCTCGGTGAGCTCGAAGGGCAGCCGGTCGTCGAACGCGGCGAGGAGACCGCCCTCGCGCGGCGTCCGTCCCCGGGTGACGACGGCCGCCGCGGCGAGCCGACGCTGCCCGAGGATGCACTGCAGGACGAGCGCCTCCTCGTAGCGCAGCCGGGCCTTGCCGGCGGCGACCTCGGCGTGGTCACGGGGGGCGTGGATGGCACGAAGGGCGGCGCCCCGGTCGAGCAGGCCGCGGCGGGTCCGCACGGGCTCGGGGACGGCGTCGACGACGTCGTCGAGCTGGCCCAGGACGAGCCGCACGCAGCGCGTGATCGTCCACGGGTGGACACCGGGTACGTGCCGGTAGATGGGGATGAGGCCGGTGTGCTCGGCGTCGCCGAGCTCACCCAGGGCCGCGGCCTCCTCGAGCGTCGCGTAGCCGGGGTGGGCCAGCTGACGCACGTTGCGGTACTCCGACACGGTGCCCGCGAAGAGCAGCTCGCGCCCCGCGACGAGCTTGTGCTCGTGGCCGCGGGCGTCGAAGAAGGTCACCCGCAGGCGCGAGCGCCCGTCCGTGATCGTCGCCTCGAGCATGCGTCCCCGACGCGACTTCATCGTGCGGGTCTCGGCGTGCTCGACGCGGGCCACCGCGACGAGGAAGTCCCCGACGCGCGGCTGCCCGAGGTCGGCCTCGGCGGTGCGGTACCGGCGCGGCCAGAAGTCGAGCAGCTCGCCCACGGTCTCGATCCCGCGGTGCTTGGCCAGCTTGCTCGCGGCCTGGCCGCCGAGCAGCCCCTTGAGCCGGGTGGTCTCCGACGCCACTACTCGGCCCCGAGGAGGAGCAGGTAGTGCGGCTGGCGCCCGTCGACGAGCTCGACCTCGACGCCGGCGCGGTGCTCCACCAGCCACCGCTCGAGCCGGCCGGTGAGGCCCTCGGGCGCGCCCTCGCCGGTGACCATCGTCACGAGGTCGGCGCCGGGGCCGGTCAGGGTCTCCAGCACCCGGGTGGCGACCTCCTCGACGTCGGAGCCGACGATCGTGATGTCGCCGCTCACCACCCCGAGCACGTCGCCGACCTCGCACGGGCCACCCGAGGTCAGCCCGGCCTTGACCGCGATCGTCACCGCGCCGTGCCGGGTGGCGGCAGCGCTGTGCGTCATGGCGAGCACGTTGGCCCGCGCCGGCAGCCCCGGATCGAAGACGGCCAGCGCGGCGAGCCCCTGCACCGCCGTGGCGGAGGGGATGACGTGGACGGTCTGCCCCTCCTGCGAGGCGGCGTGGGCGGCGGCCTCGGCGGCCATGCGGGTGTCGCGGTCGTTGGGCAGCAGGATGACCTCGGCCGTGCCCGCCGCGCGGACCGCGGCGACGATCTCGCCGGCCGACGCCCGGCGACCGGGGCCCGACGGCAGGGTCGCGGCGCCGGCCTGCTCGAGCAGCTCGGCGATGCCCGGGCCGGCGGCGCAGGCCACGATCGAGACCCCTGCGCGCGGCGGCCCGTGGCCGGGCTCGAGCAGGGTGACGACGACGCGCTGCGGGGCGGCGTGCGCCAGGCCCGCCTCGAGCACGGCCCCGATGTCGTCCGTGTGGACGTGCACGTGGGTGACGTCCTCGGCGGTGGAGACGACGACGCTCTCGCCGAGACCGTCGAGACGGGCGCGCAGGGCGGCGACGCCCCCTTCGTCCACGTCGTGCACGAGGTACATGACCTCGTAGGCCGGGCCCTCGCACCCGCCCGGCGCCGTCACGGCCTCGGTGCGCTCGCGCGACCACTCGGCGCGCCGCTCGAGCGAGATGTTGAGGGTGAACTCGTCGACCGCGTAGTGGTTGTCGGGGCCCTGCTCGCGCACCACCTGGTCGAGCGCCTCGACGAAGAGGAGGTACCCGGCGCCCCCGGCGTCCACGACGCCCGCGTCGGCCAGGACCGGCAGCTGGTCCGGGGTGCGGGCGAGCGCGGTGCGCGCGGCCTCGACCGCGGCCCGGGTCAGGTCGCCGAGGGAGCCGCCGGCCTCAGCGACCCGCGTGACCTCCGCGGCGGTCGCGTCCGCGACGCTGAGGATCGTCCCCTCCTGCGGCCGCACGACGCTCTCGCGGGCGCGCCGGGCGCCCTGGCAGACCGCTCGGGCGACGGCGGTGACGTCGACCTCGTCGAGGCCCTCGGCGACGACGACCTCGCTCACGCCTCGGATGAGCTGGCTGAGGATGACGCCGGAGTTGCCGCGGGCCGACATGAGCGCGGCGCGGGAGATGGCGGCGGACTCGACGGCGAGCGGCAGCTGCCCGGTGAGCCCGGCGGCCTCCTGCTCCGAGCGGGCGACGTCGAGCGCCTGGTCGAGGGTCAGGTACATGTTGGTGCCGGTGTCGCCGTCGGGCACGGGGTAGACGTTGAGCGCGTCGATCTCGGCACGACGGGCCGCGAGCGCGGCGCGCGTCACGACGACCCACCTGCGCACCGAGTTCGCGTCCAGGACCTCCAGCACGTGCGTCACGTTAGTGGAGCGGCGTCGCACCGTGCGGTACGGGGAGGGCCGCCGGGCCGTTTTGGTCCCGCGGGGCGCCCTCGGCTACTCTGTACCGGTTGCCCGGCGCCGTGTCCCCTCTCCGAGGTGGGCTGCCGGAGCGCATCACTCACGTTACTGACGAACACAGGAGATTCCCCGTGGCTGCCAACTGCGACGTCTGCGGCAAGGGCCCGTCCTTCGGCCACTCCATCTCGCACTCGCACCGCCGTACGAAGCGTCGCTGGAACCCCAACATCCAGCGCGTGCGTGCGAAGGTGGGCGTCGCGGGTGCGACCCCGAAGCGTCTCAACGTCTGCACCTCCTGCCTCAAGGCCGGCAAGGTCCAGCGCTGACCCTCGCCTGACACGAGACGAGCCGCCGTTCCCTCCCCGGGACGGCGGCTTCTTTCGTCGCCCGACGCGGTCAGGGACGGAAGTGGTCCCACCCCAGGACGTCCGGCTCCACACCGTCGACGAGCACGCCCGGCTCCCCCACGACGCACGCCCCGAGGACCCGCCAGCCGGCCGGCACCCCGCCCGGTGGGAAGGTCGCGACGAGCGAGTGCTCCTCGCCGCCCGAGAGCACCTGGCGCAGCGCCTCGTCGGCGCCGAGCGCGTCGGTGAGCGCTCCCGCGGCCTCCGCGGTCAGCGCCCGGCCGGACAGCTCCACCCGCAGCCCGCTCGCCCGGGCCAGCCGACCCAGGTCGCGCACGAGCCCGTCGGAGACGTCGATCATCGCGGTGGCGCCGGCGTCCGCGGCCCTCGGGCCCTCGGCGAAGGGGGGTTCCCCCGCCGTGCGGTGCACCCGGCACAGCTCGTCGACGGCGCGCTCCAGGGGTGACGCCGCCGCGTCCGGCTGCGGGTCGAGGTGCGTGCGACCGCGCCCGGCGAGCAGCAGCTGCAGGCCGCCCCCCGACCGGCCGAGGGTTCCGGCGACCGCCACGACGTCGCCGGGTCGGGCGCCGTCACGCCGCACGGGAGGACGACCGGCCAGGTCACCGACCGCCGTGATGGCGACGATGATCGTGCCGGGACCGGCGGAGGAGAGGTCACCGCCGAGGACCGGGGTCCCGGCCGCGCGCGCCGCCTGCGCGATGCCCGCGGTGAGGTCGACCGCCCACTCGACCTCGGTCCGGGGGTCGGCGGCGAGCGCGATGAGCAGCCCGGTCGGGACGGCGCCCATCGCGGCGATGTCGGCCAGGTTCTGCGCGACGACCTTGCGGCCGATCTCGTGGCCGCTGGACCAGTCGTCGCGCCAGTCACGCTCCCGCACCATCGAGTCGGTCGTGAGCACGACGGCGCCCGAGGGCGCGGCGAGCACGGCGGCGTCGTCGCCGGGCCCGAGGTGGACGTGCGCGGGTCCGGTCGTCCCGTGGAGCAGCGGGAAGATGCGCGCCAGCAGCTCTCCCTCGGAGAGGTCACGCAGGCGGGTGCCGGGCATCAGGGGTCTCCCGTCGGACGAAGGGGGGTCAGGACGGCACGGTAGCCTCCCGGCCGTGACCTCCTCACCCCGGCGTCACGAGGGACTCGTCCCCGCGACCCTGCTGCTGCTCGCCGTCGTGGGCGCGGGCGTGCTCGGCACGGCCGTCACCGGCCGCCCGGCGGAGGTCGGCATCCCGCTGCGGGCGGACGATCCAGCGTGTGCGGCCGCGAGCACCCACTGGCCCGAGGAGGTCGACGGGGAGACCTCGCGCGAGACGGACCCGAGCGACCCGGCCGTGCGGGCCTGGGGCGACCCCGCTGTCGTCGCACGCTGCGGCGTCCCGGCGATGCCGCCCACGCAGGACCAGTGCGTCGTCGTCGACGAGATCGGCTGGGTCGCGGAGGACCTCGGTGACGGCACGCGGCTGACGAGCTTCGGTCACGACCCCGCGATCGAGGTCATCGTGCCGCAGGAGCACGGTCCGGGCCCGCTGCTGCTGCCCGCCTTCTCCGACGCGGTGCGCGAGCTGCCGACCAACGGCCGCGAGTGCAGCTGAGGCTCAGCGCAGGCCGACGGGACGCTCGAGCGCGAGCTGGATCAGCTCGTCGACGAGCTCGGGGTAGGTGACCCCGCTCTCCTGCCACATGCGCGGGTACATCGAGTGCGGGGTGAAGCCGGGCATGGTGTTGATCTCGTTGATGACCACGCGGCCGCCCTCGGTGACGAAGCAGTCCACGCGCGCCAGGCCCTCGCAGGCCAGCGACTCGAAGGCCGCCGCAGCGAGCCGGCGCACCTCGTCGGCCGCGCCCCGCGGCAGGTCCGCCGGGCAGGAGAGGACGACGGAGGCCTCGTCGAGGTACTTGGCCTCGAAGTCGTAGAAGTCGTGCCCGTGGCCCGTCTCGACGACGATCTCGCCGGGCTGCGAGGTGCGCGGGGCGTCGAGGCCACGCCCCTGCAGGACGGCGCACTCGATCTCCCGGCCGACGATGCCGGACTCGACGATGACCTTGAGGTCGTGCTCGCGGGCGGCCTCGATCGCGGCCTCGAGCCCGTCGGGGGTGTCGACCTTGGACACGCCCATCGACGAGCCGGCGCGGCAGGGCTTGACGAAGACCGGGTAGGTCAGGGCACCGACGGCGTCCATCGCGGCGGCCCGGTCGCGGCGCCACTGGGCATCGGTGATGACGGTGTACGGGCCGACGGGCAGTCCGGCGCCCGCGAAGACGACCTTCATGTAGTGCTTGTCCATGCCCGCAGCAGAGGCGAGCACGCCCGAGCCGACGTAGCGGATGTCGGTCAGCTCGAGCAGCCCCTGCAGGGTGCCGTCCTCGCCGTAGGGGCCGTGGAGCAGCGGGAAGACGACGTCGACCTCGCCGAGGGCCTCGAGCGCCTCGCCGGGCCGGTGCACCGTGAGCGTCGTCTCGCCCACCCGGGTGGGGAGGATGACCTCGGTGCCGGTGTCGGTCACCTCGGGGGTGTGGCCCGGGGTGAGCGCGAGCGCGTCCGGGTCGTCGGCGGCCAGGACCCAGGCACCCTCGCGGGTGATGCCCACGGGCACGACGTCGTAGGCCTCGCGGTCGATCGCCCGCAGGACCCCGGCGGCGGTCGCGCAGGAGACGGCGTGCTCGGAGGAGCGCCCGCCGAAGACGACGGCGACGCGGGGCTTGCGGCTGGGATGGCTGCTCATCGGGGGAAGACTAACGTCTAGCCTCACGCTCATGGAGCACCCGAACGACGACGCGCACGCCGACCTCTCCCCCCGCACCAAGGTCGTGGCCCTCGGCCGTCCCGAGCGCACGGCCGGCGCCGCGCTCAACCCCCCGGTCACCTTCACGTCCACGTACATCCAGGACGGGCCGATCAACTACGCCCGCGTGGACAACCCGACGTGGACCCCCTTCGAGGAGGCCGTCGGTGAGCTCGAAGGGGGGCGCGCACTCCTCTTCTCCTCCGGCATGGCCGCGGTGCACGCCGCCCTCTCGCTCGTCCCGGCCGGCGGCACCGTCGTCGCCCCGGCGGCCGCGTACAACGGCGTCGTCGTCTCCCTCACCGAGGCCGAGCAGGAGGGCCGGCTCAGCGTGCGCTGGGTCGACGTCACCGACACGGACGCGACCGTCGCCGCCCTGCCCGGCGCGGACCTGCTGTGGCTCGAGTCGCCGTCCAACCCGCTGCTCGAGCTCGCGGACATCTCCGCCCTCACCGCCGCCGCCCACGAGGCGGGCACCCTCGTCGTCGTCGACAACACCTTCGCCACCCCGCTGCTGCAGCGCCCGCTCGAGGACGGCGTCGACGTCGTCGTGCACTCGGCGACGAAGTACCTCGCCGGCCACTCCGACGTCATCCTCGGCCTGACGGTCACCGCCGACACCGAGCACGGCCGCGGGCTGCACACCCGACTGGCCCGGCAGCGCACCCTCGGCGGCGCGATCGCCGGCCCCATGGAGGCCTGGCTCGCCCTGCGCGGGCTGCGGACGCTCTCCCTGCGCCTGGAGCGGGCCTGCGCCAACGCCGCGGACCTCGCCGAGCGCCTGCGCTCCCACCCGCGGATCTCCCGCGTGCGCTACCCCGGCTGGGGCGCGATCGTCTCCGTCGAGGTCACGGGCGACGGCGACGGGACCGAGGCCGCGGAGGCCCTGACGACCGGCACGCGGGTCTGGTCTCCGTCGACGAGCCTCGGCGGCGTGGAGTCCCAGCTCGAGCGGCGCCGCCGTCAGCCCGGCGAGCCGGAGGCCGTCCCGGTCAACCTCGTGCGACTGTCCGTCGGCGTCGAGGACGTCGAGGACCTGTGGACGGACCTGCGCAGGGCGCTCGACGCGCTGGCCTGACGTCAGTCGGTCTCGTGCTTGCGGGCGCGGCCCAGCAGGACGCCGACCATGTCCTGCGGCGAGACCCCCTCGTGCACCACGCGGGTGACCTGCTCGGTGATCGGGACGTCGACCCCGTGCGCGCGGGCGAGGTCGAGGATCGAGGCGCAGGACTTCACGCCCTCGGCGGTCTGCTTCGTCTGCTCGGTGACGTCGGCGACGGACAGGCCCTCGCCGAGCTTGACGCCGAAGGAGTGGTTGCGCGAGAGCGGCGACATGCACGTGGCGATGAGGTCGCCGACGCCCGCGAGGCCCGACATCGTGCGCGGGTCGGCGCCGAGCGCCATCGCCAGGCGCGTGGTCTCGGCGAGGCCGCGGGTGATGATCGTCGCCTTCGTGTTGTCGCCGAAGCCCAGGCCCGCGGCCATGCCGACGGCGAGCGCGATGACGTTCTTCACCGCGCCGCCGAGCTCGGCCCCGATGACGTCCGTGGACGTGTACGGCCGGAAGAACGAGGTCGAGCACGCTGCCGCCACCCGGTTGGCCGCCTCGAGGTCCGGGCAGGCGACGACGCTGGCCGCCGGCTGCTGCTGGACGATCTCCTTGGCGAGGTTGGGCCCGCTCACGACACCGATGCGGTCGACGGGGACGCCCGCCACCTCGTGGATGACCTCGCTCATCCGCCGGGTCGTGCCGAGCTCGATGCCCTTCATCAGCGACACGACGATCCGGTCACCGGCGAGCAGCGAGCCCCAGTCGGAGAGGTTGGCGCGCAAGGACTGCGAGGGCACGGACAGGATGACGATCTCGGCACCGTCGGCGACCTCGGCCGGGTCGGTGGAGGCGCTGATCCTCGGGGAGAGGCGCACCCCGGGGAGGTAGTCGTCGTTGGACCCGGCGTTGATCTGGGCGACGAGCTCGGCGCGGCGGCCCCACACCCGCACGTCGTTGCCGCCGGCCGCGAGGATCGTGGCGAAGGCGGTGCCCCAGCTGCCGGCACCGAAGACCGCGATGTGGCTCATTGGTCGTCTCCTGACGTGTAGTTGCCCGTGACCCGCATGCCGTGGGCCCTGGGGTCGAAGCGCTGCGCCGGAGCGCGCTCGCCGCGCAGCTCCTCGAGCTCGTGGGTGATGGCGGCCATGATCCGGTCGGTCGCGGCGACGAGGAGCGGGCCGGTGACCGGCCGGCCGTGGAGGTCGGACAGGTCGACCGGTGGGCCGAAGCGCACCCGGATGAGGGTGCGGCGGCGCCCCAGCCGCAGCCGCAGTCGCTTGGAGTACCGGGGCAGCAGGTCCTGCGGACCCCACTGGGCGATCGGGATGACCGGGACGCCGGACTGCAGCGCGAGCCGGGCGGCGCCGGTCTTGCCGCGCATCGGCCACAGGTCGGGGTCCCGCGTCAGGGAACCCTCGGGGTAGACGACGACGCACTCCCCCGCCGCGAGAGCGCGGACCGCGGGCGCCAGGGCGTCGGCCGCGTGCGTCGTCTCCCGGTCGACCCGCACCTGCTTGGCGTGGCGCAGCACCCAGCCGACGACCGGGGTGTCGAAGAGGGTGCTCTTGGCGAGGTACACGGGGCTGTGGCCGCGGTCGTACAGCACGTGCGCCCACGGGAAGGGGTCGACGTGCGAGACGTGGTTGGGCGTGACGATGAACCCACCGCGGGTGGGGACGTGCTCCAGACCGCTCACCTCGTAGCGGGCGAGGGCACGCATCCCGAGGCGCAGCACACCGGCTGCCGCCCGGTACGCCACGGGGGTCGGTGTGCGGTGGACGACCATGTCACCTCATTCTGCGTCTCTCGTGAGCCGTGCTCACCCTAGGCCACGGATACCCTCGACCCCGTGCAAGCGACTGTCTTCTCCCACGACCCGGACCACGGCACGAGCGTGGTCACCGACGACGGCGTCCGGCTCCACGCCGACGCGGCCGTCTTCGCACGCAGCGGACTGCGGTGGCTGCGTGCCGGGCAGCGGGTGAGCATCACCGTCGAGGCCGACGAGGTGACCCGGCTGTGGATCGTCGGGATCGGCGAGGACGAGACGATCGCCTGACCCGGGGACGGGCGAAGGGGGGGCCCCGCCGGCGTGGCGGGGCCCCCCTTCGTCCGTGGTGGCGTCAGCTGCCGCTCGACGTCGTCTTCTTGGCCGTCGTCTTCTTGGCGGTGGCCTTCTTCGCCGTCGTCTTCTTGGCGGGCGTGGAGGTGGTGGCCGTCGACTTCGTCGCGGCCTTCTTCGCCGTGGACTTCGTCGCGGCCTTCTTCGCCGCCGCGGACTTCTTCGCCGGCGCGGCCTTCTTCGCCGTGGACTTCGTCGCGGTCTTCTTCGCCGGAGTCGACTTCTTCGCCGGGCCGGACTTCTTGGCGGTGGTCGTCGTGGTCTTCCTCGCCGGCTTCCGGCCCGGGATCGCGGTGTCCGCGATCGCGCCGGCGACGGAGGTGACGGTCCCGGCGGCGGCCCGGGCGGCGGCCGGCGCCGCCTTGGGGAGCGAGCGCGGGTCGGCGACATATCCCTTGAAGCTCGTCCCGGCCTTGAAGCGTGGCACGGACGTCTTCTTGATCTTGACGACCTCACCGGTGCGCGGGTTGCGGCCGGTACGGGCCGCGCGGGCCGCCTTCTCGAAGGTGCCGAATCCCGTGATGGCGACGCGGCCCCCCTTGGCGACCTCCCGCACGATCGTGTCGAGCACGACCTCGAGTGCCTCCTGGGCAGCCTTGCGGCTACCGAGTCTCTCTTCGAGAGCCTTGACCAGTTCTGCCTTGTTCACGTGTCACTCCCGTAGTGATCCGTCACCGGTCGTCCCCCGGCAGGGAGGCCAAGCCGAAACACCCGACCTGTTCCGACGGTAGAGGCGCCGGGTGTGCAGGTGCAGCCTTTGGACCTCGCCACTTTGCATGCTGCACAGGGGAGTTCGCGGGCCGTCACGAGCGCGGGAGGGAGGCGCGGAGCGAGCACCTTTGCGCGACAACGAGATCGCGAAGGGAGGTCAGCTCGGCTGGGTGACCGGCTTCCAGCTGGGGCGCGTGGACTCGTACTCGGTGATGTCCTGCTCGTGGCGCAGGGTGAGACCGATGTCGTCGAGACCCTCGAGCAGGCGCCAGCGCGTGTAGTCGTCGACGTGGAAGGCGCAGACGATGTCACCTGCGGTGACCGTGCGGGCGGTGAGGTCGACGGTGATCTCGGCGCCGGGGGTGTTCTCGAGGTACTTCCACAGCAGCTCGACGTCGTCCTGGCTGACCTGCGCGGCGAGCAGGCCCTGCTTGCCGGAGTTGCCGCGGAAGATGTCGGCGAAGCGCGAGGAGATGACGACGCGGAACCCGTAGTCCTTGAGCGCCCAGACGGCGTGCTCGCGGGAGGAGCCGGTGCCGAAGTCGGGACCGACGACGAGGACGGAGCCGTCGCGGTAGGCCGGCTGGTTGAGCACGAAGGTGTCGTCGCCCCGCCAGGCGGCGAAGAGGCCGTCCTCGAAGCCGGTGCGCGAGACCCGCTTGAGGTAGACGGCGGGGATGATCTGGTCGGTGTCGACATTGCTGCGGCGCAGCGGGACACCGGTGCCGGTGTGGGTGGTGAAGGCTTCCATGGCTGCTCCTCAGGCCGTCTCGAGCTGGTCGGTCGCGGGCGCGGACGTCAGGTCCGCGGGGCTGGAGAGCGTGCCGCGCACGGCGGTCGCCGCCGCGACGAGCGGGCTGACGAGGTGGGTGCGTCCGCCCTTGCCCTGCCGGCCCTCGAAGTTGCGGTTGCTCGTCGACGCGGAGCGCTCGCCGGGGGCGAGGGTGTCGGGGTTCATGCCGAGGCACATCGAGCAGCCGGGCAGGCGCCACTCGGCACCGGCGTCGGTGAAGACCTTGTCCAGGCCCTCGGCCTCGGCCTGCAGGCGCACGCGGGCGGAGCCGGGCACGACGAGCATGCGCACGGACTCGGCGACGTGCCGGCCCTTGATGACCTCGGCGGCGGCGCGCAGGTCCTCGATGCGGCCGTTGGTGCAGGAGCCGACGAAGACGGTGTCGACGGCGACCTCGCGCAGCGGGGTGCCGGCGGTGAGGCCCATGTACTCGAGCGCCTTGGTGGCGGTGGCGCGCTCGTTCTCGTCGGCCATCGCCGCCGGGTCCGGCACGGCCTCGGCCAGCGGGGAGCCCTGGCCGGGGTTGGTACCCCAGGTGACGAAGGGGGTGAGCGTCGAGGCGTCGATGTCGACCTCGGCGTCGAAGACCGCGTCGTCGTCGCTGCGCAGCGCGCGCCAGGCCTCGACGGCGGCGTCCCAGTCGGCGCCGGTCGGCGCGTGGTCGCGACCCCTGAGGTACTCGAAGGTGGTCTCGTCCGGGGCGATCATGCCGGCGCGGGCGCCGGCCTCGATCGACATGTTGCACACCGTCATGCGGGCCTCCATCGAGAGCGCCTCGATGGCCTCGCCCCGGTACTCGAGCACGTAGCCCTGACCGCCGCCGGTGCCGATCTTGGCGATGACGGCGAGGATGACGTCCTTGGCCGTCACGCCGGGCTGGAGGTGCCCGCGCACGTTGATCGCCATCGTCTTGAAGGGGTTGAGCGAGAGCGTCTGCGTGGCGAGGACGTGCTCGACCTCGCTCGTGCCGATGCCGAAGGCGAGCGCGCCGAAGGCACCGTGGGTGCTCGTGTGACTGTCGCCGCAGACGACCGTCGTGCCGGGCTGGGTCAGGCCCAGCTGGGGGCCGACGACGTGGACGATGCCCTGCTCGGCGTCGCCCATCGGGTAGAGGCGCACGCCGAACTCGGCGCAGTTGTCACGCAGCGTCTCGACCTGGATCTTGCTCACCGGGTCGGTGATCGGTCCGGGCGTCGTCGGGACGTTGTGGTCCTCGGTCGCGAGGGTGAGGTCGGGGCGACGGACGGGCCGGCCGGCCAGGCGCAGACCCTCGAAGGCCTGCGGGCTCGTCACCTCGTGGAGGAGGTGCAGGTCGATGTAGAGGAGGTCGGGCTCCCCCTCGGCGCGGCGGACGACGTGCGCGTCCCAGACCTTCTCGGCCAGCGTTCCTGCCATCTGTCTCATTCCCATCCATGCGTGGTGCCACGGTGTGTGCACGGTGTGTTGACGACGACATTTCCACGTCGTGGGCTGCCCGGATCTTGCGTCTCACGACATGAGATGTCAGTATCACTCCATGGACAACGGTAGCGGAGTTGGCGTTCTGGACAAGGCCGCCGTCGTGCTGGGCGCTCTCGAAGCGGGTCCCTCGACCCTCGCCCAGCTCGTCGCGGCCACCGGTCTGGCACGCCCCACGGCACATCGGCTCGCGGTCGCCCTCGAGCACCACCGACTCGTCGCACGCGACATGCAGGGACGCTTCGTCCTCGGCCCGCGCCTGGGTGAGCTGGCCGCCTCCGCCGGCGAGGACAAGCTCCTCGTCGCCGCCAACCCGGTCCTCGGCGCCCTGCGCGACCACACCAACGAGTCGGCGCAGCTCTTCCGCCGCCAGGGCGAGCACCGGGTCTGCGTCTCCGCCGCCGAGCGCCCGGTCGGCCTGCGTGACTCCATCCCCGTCGGTGCCACCCTGTCGATGCACGCCGGCTCGGCCGCCCAGGTCCTGCTCGCGTGGGAGGAGCCCGACCGGCTCCACCGGGGCCTGCAGGACGCCGCCTTCACCGCGACGATGCTCTCGGCCGTGCGCCGCCGGGGCTGGGCGCAGAGCGTGGGCGAGCGCGAGCCCGGCGTGGCGTCCGTCTCGGCCCCCGTCCGCTCCCCCAGCGGCCGCGTCATCGCCGCCGTGTCCATCTCCGGCCCGATCGAGCGCCTCTCGCGCCAGCCCGGCCGCCTGCACGCCGCGACCGTCATCGCCGGCGCCAACAAGCTGACCGAGGTGCTCGAGAAGCACGCCCGGGCCGCCGAGGCCGCCGACCGCGACACCGAGTGACGAAGGGGGGACACGCCCCCTTCCCCAAGCGCGTCGTCCTGCGTCGCACTCGTGTGACGAAATTTCGTGACACGGGCGCTGGCCGCGACGACAGGCCGCCGGCCATCCCCCGGGCACGACGAAGGCCCCCGCTCTGACGAGCGGGGGCCTTCGACCGATGTAGCCCCGACGGGATTCGAACCCGCGCTACCGCCTTGAGAGGGCGGCGTGCTAGGCCACTACACAACGGGGCCATGTGTGCTACCCGGACCGGCGGGCCGGCTGGGCAACGGAGAGAACCTTAACCCGAAGGGGGCTCTTTCCGAAATCGAGCGGCGGACCGCTCTCAGCGCTGGGGTACCAGGACTCGAACCTAGAACAACTGAACCAGAATCAGCCGTGTTGCCAATTACACCATACCCCAAGGGGGTATCACTGGCCCTTTGGAGCGAGCTCCGCGCGGCCTGTGAACCGAGTGACGATGTTACCCGTCAACCCGTGTGACCCCAAATCGTCACTCAGGCCAGCGCATCCCGCAGCGAGCGCAGCCGCGCCAGCGTCGAGGACTGGCCCAGGATCTCCATCGACTCGAAGAGCGGCGGGCTGATCCGCGCACCCGAGACGGCCGTGCGCAGCGGGCCGAAGGCGAGGCGCGGCTTGATGCCCATGCCCTCGACGATCGCCTCGCGCAGCGTGGCCTCGATCCGCTCGGCGTGCCACTCGTTCGCGTCGCGGTTCTCCTGCGAGAGGACGCCCGCGGGCACGTGCAGGCCCTGCAGCGCCGTGATGGCCGCCTCGAGCACCTGGCCGGCGTCGTCCTTGAGGCCGGCGCGCGCGTCCTCGTCGATCTGCAGCTCGTCGTCGGCGGTGTAGAAGGGCCGCACGAGCGCGGACGCCTCGGTGAGCAGCGCGATGCGCGTCTGGATGAGCTCGGCGACGGACTTCAGCCGGGCGAGCTCCCCCAGCGACGGGTTGTCGCCGAGCACGCCGTCGGCCTGCAGGTACGGCAGCAGTCGCGAGGTGAAGTCACCGAGCTCGAGGTCGCGGATCCACGCGCCGTTCAGCCACTCGAGCTTCTTGAGGTCGAAGATCGGGCCGACCGTGTTGACCTTGCTCCAGGCGAAGTCGCGGGCGAACTCCTCGAAGGTGAACTTCTCGACGTCCTGGCCGTCCTCCCCCTTCGCCGGCGGGTAGGCCAGGAGGCCGAGGAAGTTGACGACGGCCTCGGGCAGGTAGCCCTGCTCCTTGAACCACGTGAGGCGCGCCTCGGGGTTCTTGCGCTTGGAGATCTTCGACTTGTTGGTGTTGCGCAGCAGCGGCATGTGCGCGAACTGCGGCGGCTCCAGCCCGAGCCACTGGTAGAGCAGCACGTGCTTGGGCGTGGAGGAGATCCACTCCTCGCCGCGCACGACGTGGGTGATGCCCATCTCGTGGTCGTCGACGACGACGGCCAGGTGGTACGTCGGGAAGCCGTCGGCCTTGAGGATCACCTGGTCGTCCGGCCGCGGCGCGGACACGGTCCCGCGGATGACGTCCTCGAAGGTCGTCGGCGCGTCGTCGGGCACGAGCATGCGCACGACGGGCGTGTCGTTGAAGCCCTCGAGCTCGGCCCGCTCCTCCTTGGTCTTGCCGACGCAGAGACGGTCGTAGCCGGTGGGCAGCTTGAGCTTCTGCTGCTTCTCGCGCATCGCGGTGAGACGCTCGGTGGAGCACCAGCAGTGGTAGGCGTGGCCGTCCTCGACGAGCCTGTCGACGTACGGCCGGTAGGTCTCCAGCCGCTCGCTCTGCCGGTACGGCGCGTACGGGCCGCCGACGTCCGGCCCCTCGTCCCAGCGCAGGTCGAGCCACCCGAGGGTGTCGTAGAGCTGCTGCTCGCTCGTCTCGTTGAACCGCGCCCGGTCGGTGTCCTCGATGCGCAGGACGAAGGAACCGCCCTGCTGCCGCGCGAAGGCGAGGTTGAACAGCGCCATGTAGGCGGTGCCGACGTGCGGGTCGCCGGTCGGCGACGGGGCGACGCGCAGGCGTGGGGCGGAGGCGGGCGTGGGGGTGTCTGCGGGGGTGCTCATGATGGGCCGATCGTATCGCCGTCATGTCGGCGTGCGACCGGCCAGGACGAAGGGGGCGCCGCCGGGCCGTGCGGTGCGGCTCAGGCGGTGCAGCTCAGGCGGAGCGCGGGGCGTACATGATCACGGCGACGCCGACGAGGCAGAGCAGGGCGCCGGCGACGTCGAAGCGGTCGGGGCGGAAGCCGTCGACGACCATGCCCCACAGCAGCGATCCGGCGACGAAGACCCCGCCGTACGCGGCGAGGATCCGGCCGAAGCTCGCGTCCGGCTGCAGGGTCGCGACGGCCCCGTAGAGGCCGAGCGCGACGACGCCGGCGCCGACCCACACCCACCCGCGGTGCTCGCGCAGTCCCTGCCAGACCAGCCAGGCCCCGCCGATCTCGAGCAGCGCCGCGAGGACGAAGAGCGGGACCGACCGGGCGACGTCCACGTCAGGCCCGAGTCACTCGGAGGCGACGAAGGGGTTGGACAGCGTGCCGATGGCGTCGATCTCGATGTCGATCCGCTGGCCGGGGGTGACCCGACCGACGCCGGCCGGGGTGCCGGTGAGGATGACGTCGCCGGGCAGCAGCGTGAAGGACTTGGAGCAGTGGCTGATGAGCGCCGCCACCCCGTGGACCATGTCGGAGCTGTGCCCGTCCTGGGCGACCTCGCCGTCACGCAGGGTGGTGATCGAGACGTCCTGCGGGTCGAGGTCGGTCTCGATCCACGGGCCGAGCGGGCAGAAGGTGTCCATGCCCTTGGCCCGGGCCCACTGCCCGTCGCCGCGCTGCAGGTCGCGCGCGGTGACGTCGTTGGCGATCGTGTAGCCGAAGATGACCTTCTTGGCCTCCTCGGGCTCGATGTCCTTGCACATCCGCCCGATGATCACCGCGAGCTCGCCCTCGAAGGAGACCTCCGAGGTGAGCTCCGTCGGGATGACGACCGGGTCGCCCGGGCCCACGACGGCGGTGTTGGGCACGAGGAACATCATCGGCTCGTCGGGCACCGCGTTGCCCATCTCGGCGGCGTGGTCGGCGTAGTTGCGCCCGATCCCGATGATCTTGCTGCGCGGGATGACGGGCGCGAGCAGGCGCACCTCGTCGACCGTCGTGGTCTTCCCGGTCAGCTCGATCCGCTGGTAGAGCGGGTCGCCGCTCACCTCGGCGATCTTCTGGCCGTCTGCGTCGACGAGCCCGTAGACGGGGTCGTCACCTTCGGTGTATCTCGCGATGCGCACGGGGCCACCCTAGGCGACGACGACGCGCGGGGGCACCGGGGCCGGGGGCCCGAGCACAGCACTCGCAGGCAGGTGGCGCCGCCGGGACCTACCCTGTCCCGGTGATCGAGACGACCCTGGCGCGCGCGGAGTGGACCGCCCGGGCCCGCGCCCACGAGGCAGCGGTCGACGAGCTGACCGCCGGCCACCGCGAGCGCCGCGGCCGCGGCGAGCGGCACGCGGTCGACGACTTCCTCTTCGAGTACTACGCGCACCGTCCGGCGCAGCTGCGGCGGTGGCACCCCGGGCCGGGTGTGCTCCTCGAGGACGCCGCGGAAGCGTACGCGGGCAGGTCCGGCTACGTCGTCGACGAGAGCGGGTCGGTGCGCCTGGACGTCGACGACCTCGTCGCGCGAAGGGGGCGGACCCTCGCCTTCGTCAGGGACCTGGTCGGCGCGACGTTGTCGCGTCCGGGCACCCACGACTGCTTCGGGTTGCACGAGTGGGCGATGGTCTACCGGCTGCAGCCGGGCGAGCAACGGCACGAGCAGCTCCCCCTTCGCCTCGGTCAGGCGGAGACGGACGCCGTCGTCGAGGGCCACCGGATCCGGTGCAGCCACCACGACGCGTACCGCTTCTTCACCCCGGACGCGGTGGGGCGCAACTCCCTTCGTCCGACGCGGGAGGACCAGGCCGACCACGAGCAGCCGGCCTGCCTGCACGCGGGCATGGACGTCTACAAGTGGTGCTTCAAGCTCGCACCGGCGGTCCCGTCCGGGCTGACGCTCGACGCCTTCCGTCACGCCCTGCGGGTGCGGCGCCTGGACATGCAGGCCTCCCCCTACGACCTGTCCGGCCTCGGGCTCGCCCCGGTCACCATCGAGACGCCCGAGGGCAAGGCGCAGTACGTCGCCCGCCAGCGGGAGCTGATGGTGACGTCGAACTCCCTTCGCCGGCGGCTGCTGGCCGTCACGGACCTGCTGGACCCTGCATTGCCCTAGGGGAATGCCGCCTCCTGGCCCCGGTGGCTGCCACGCTGGGGGCATGGCCACGCCCTTGGAGACCCAGCCCCGGCGGTTCTACGACGGCGGGGTCCCGGGCGGGCCGCCGGACCCGACCTCTCCCCCGCTCATCGTCCTCGAGCGCACGCTCGACATGGCGGTCGACGAGTTCCGCATGGCCCGTCGGCTCGGCTACCGCGACCGCGAGCTCGGGCAACTGCTCGTGCCGGTCGACACGGAGGGCTTCACCACCGACCTGACGTCGGTGCCCTCGATCTTCCTCTGGCTCGTGCCGCGGACCGGCCGGCACCTGCCCGCTGCACTGCTGCACGACGGCCTCGTCCGCGGCGAGTACGCGGCCGCTCCTGGCGTCGACATCGACCGCGAGCACGCGGACCTCGTCTTCCGGTCGGCCATGGCGGACACCGGGACCGGTCTCATCCGACGGTGGCTCATGTGGACCGCGGTGACGCTCGGCACCTTCTTCCAGGACAGGCACACGCGCTGGCCCGCGGGCGAGCTCTGGCGCTGGCGGATCACCGCCGCGGGCACGCTCCTGCTCACCGCCCTGCTCGGGGTCGTCGCGACCCTGGACCTCTTCGACCTCAGGGTCCCGGTCATCGGCGGCGTCCCGTGGATGGGCGACCGCCCGTGGTGGGTCGAACTGGTCACGGGTGCGATCGGCGCGGTCGTCGTCCCGCTGCTGCTCGGGCTGCTGTGGGGCCGGTTCCGCGCCGCGGGCATGATCGCCGGCGTCGCGCTGGCCCTGCTGCTCCACGTCACGATCGCCGTCGCGGCACTCACCGCCGCCTACCAGCTGGCCGAACGGGTCGTGACGCGCCCGGTGCGGGAGGACTGAGCACCGCGCCCCAGCACGAGCAGACCGAGGTGCAGCTCGAGCCGGTCCCGGCCCCGGGAGAGGTCGAGCCCGGTCACTGCCTCGACCCGGCGCAGCCGGGCGTAGACGCTCTGCCGGTGCAGCCCGAGCCTGCGTGACGTCGCCGCGATCGACCCCGCCTCCTCGAGGTGGATCCACGCGGTCTCGACGAGCTCCGGTGCTGCGGCGAGGAGCTCGGCCACGGCGGGGGTGCGGGCGGCGTCCAGCAGGTCGTCGCCGGCCGTGGTGCCGAGCAGCCGCTCGATGCCGAGCGAGGCCCACGGGTGCACGCGCGCGCCTGCTGGCGGACGATCGCCCTCGGGGGACATCGGACGCACGACGCGAAGGGCGGCGCGCGCCTCCCGCAGCGAGCCGGACACGGCGGTGAGCGGGACGAGCTCCCCCACCCCCGCCACCACGTGCGCGTCGGTGATGCGGCCGAGCGCGGTCAGGGCCGACTCGGCCGCGTCGTGCACCTCGGTCTCCGTGACGGCGGGGACGACGAGGACGAGGTCGCCGGAGCGCTCGGCGACGCCGATGCGGCGGGGCAACCCGCCGGGTCCGTGGACCTCGTCGGCGCGCAGCCGCACCCCGGGCGCCGCGCCGAGGACGACGACGGAGGCGTGGGTGCCCGGGTCGACGGCCAGCTCGTCGGCGAGCTCGCGCGCGGGACCGCTGCGGGCCTGGGGGCCCGCGTCGAGCAGGTCGAGGACCAGTCGCTCGGTCTCCCGACGGCGGGAGGCCAGCCGGGCGAGCTGCTCCCCCGCGCGGTCGGCGACGACCTCGGCGGCGCGGACCCGCTCGGGCGACAGCCCGTCCGGCGGCTCGACCGCCCAGAGGTAGCCCTGGACGACCCCGTGCCAGCGGGCCGGCAGGCACAGGCGGGCGGCCGTGCCCCGCTCGGCGTCGGCGGGGATGCGCACCGGCCCGGTGGCCCGGGCGATGCCGAAGCTCTCGAACCACTCGCGCGTGCGGGGGTGCGCCCCGCGCGACATCACGGTCTCCACCCGCACGCTGTCGGCGTCGTCGGCGTGGGCGGCGAAGGCGAGCAGCCGGAAGCGCCGGTCCTCCAGGGTCACGGGGGCGAGGAGGATCGCGGACGCCTCGTCGACGAGGTCCTGCACATCGGCCATCAGACAAATGTATGCCCGCGGGGGCCCCGGCACCGGCGGCCGTCAGCCGGCCCGGTCCACCTCGTGCGGCGGGACCTCGTTGTGCCGGCGGGCCGCGCGGTCACCGAGGACGCTGAGCGCGTCGACGACCCTCGACCCCAGCTCGAGTCGGGCGCGGGCACCGACCACGTGGTCCGCGTCCCGGCTCATCGACGGGCCGTCCTGCCGACCGTGCGGGAGCAGCCGCGCCACGAGGCCGAGCAGGCGGGAGGTCGTCCCCGGCGCGACCCCGTGGACCCGCCGGCCCACCCAGGTCAGGGGCGTCAGCTCGACCTGCGAGCACCCGGCGAGCACGGCGTCGACGATCCGTCGGGCGGCTCGTGGCCCGGAGACCGAGAGCAGCGGCATCGAGGCGCCCGGGGCGAACCACGCGTAGTCCTTGGCCGCGTCCCCGACGAACTGCGCGTGCACGTGGCCACCCGTGCGCATCAGGCCCGGGACGATCGTCGTGGCCGTGACGCCGGTGCCGCTGAGCTCCGACCGAAGTCCCTCGGTGAGGGCGGTCGCGCCGAACTTCGCGACGGAGTACGGCAGCAGGTGGGGCACCGCGACGACACCGCCGACGGAGCTCACCACCCCGATCCGGCCCGATCCCGCCGAGAGCATCGTGGGCACGACGGCGAGGCACAGGTGCACCGGGCCCATGAGCATGGTGTCGATCGCGGCCCGGAAGTGGCCGAGCGTCGTCGACTCGAGCGGACCCACCTGGATGATGCCGGCCACGTGGATGGCGACGTCGACGCGGCCCTCGTCGCGGAGCACCCGCCCCACCCAGGCCTCGACGGCCTCGGCGTCGGTCACGTCGCAGACCTCACCTACGAAGGACCCGGTGCGCTGTGCCGACGGTCCGACCCGGCCCTGCGCGACGAGCCGCTCGGCCCGGTCGAGCTCGACTCGGTCGCGGGCGCAGCCGTGGACGCGGTACCCGCGGGCGACCAGCTCGGCGCTGATGAGCAGGCCGAGCCCGCGCGAGGCTCCGGCGACGAGGGCGACCTGTCGTGTGGGTGGGACCATGCCCCGGCCCTACCCGCCGACCGCCCGCTCATGCCCCGCCGGTGCCGATCAGACAGATGTATGACGGAGCGGACTGCTGCTCAGACATCCGTCGGTGGCGACGACCCCACGCGCGTCCTACCGTCGAGAGCATGACGACCACCCCTGCGCAGACCGACCCGGCCACCGCCGCCTTCGCCCCCTTCGTCGAGGACGCCATCACGCTCGCCGAGCGCTGGTCCGCCGCCGCGGAGGCCGGGGAGACCCGGCGCGAGGCGCAGACGACCGGCCAGCTGGCCGCCCTGCTCTCCGACCACGCCGGCCTCGACCTGGCCGTCTTCTTCGTCGACCGCGTCGCCCGCCCCGAGGACAACACGGTCGCCGCGACCGCGCTCAACCGGATCACCGCGTCCGACGCGTCGTCCTTCCTCGGCACCCTCGACCGCAGCCTCCTCGGCCTCGGCGCCCGCGCCGCCAGGATCGCGCCCCAGGTCGTCGTCCCCGCCGCCCGCGCCCGCATGAAGCAGATGGTCGGCCACCTCATCGTCGACGCCCGCGACCCCAAGCTGGGCAGGCACCTCGCGGCCGCCCGCGAGGACGGGTTCCGCCTCAACATCAACCTGCTCGGCGAGGCCGTCCTCGGCGAGGGCGAGGCCGCGTCCCGCACCGAGCGCACCCGCGAGATCCTCCAGCGTCCCGACGTCGACTACGCCTCGATCAAGGTCTCCTCGCTCGTCAGCCAGATCAGCACCTGGGACACCGCCGGCACCGTCGAGCGCTGCCTGACGCGCCTGCGCCCCCTCTACGAGACCGCCCGCGCGTCGACGCCGCACGCCTTCGTCAACCTCGACATGGAGGAGTACCGCGACCTCGAGATGACGATGGAGGTCTTCATGGCCCTCCTGTCCGAGCCGCAGTTCCACGACCTCGAGGCCGGCATCGTCCTGCAGGCGTACCTGCCCGATGCCCTCCCCGCGCTCGAGCGCCTCATCGAGTTCGCGACCGCGCGCCGCGACGCCGGCGGCGCCCCGATCAAGGTCCGGCTCGTCAAGGGTGCCAACCTCGCCATGGAGCGCGTCGAGGCCGTCCTGCACGGCTGGGAGCAGGCGCCCTACACGACCAAGGCCGACGTCGACGCCAACTACCTGCGCTGCATCGAGCGGGCGCTGCGCCCCGAGCTCGCCGGCGCCCTGCGCCTGGGTGTCGCCTCGCACAACCTCTACGACGTCGCCGCGGCGCACCTGCTCGCGCAGCACCGCGGCGTCCAGGACGCGCTCGACGTCGAGATGCTCCAGGGCATGTCCCCCGCGCAGGCCCGCGCGGTCCGCGACGAGGTCGGCACCGTGATCCTCTACACGCCGGTCGTCGCCCCCAAGGACTTCGACGCCGCCGTGTCCTACCTCGTGCGCCGGCTCGAGGAGACCGCCTCGCCGGAGAACTACCTCCACGCCTCCTTCGCCGACGACCCGGGGGCGATGCCCGACCAGGAGGCGCGCTTCCGGGCCAGCGTCGAGGCCATCGGGTCCACGCCCGTCGGGCCGCGTCGCTCCGCCGAGCGCCGGCCGATCGACGACGTCTTCGCCAACACCCCCGACTCCGACCCGGCGCTGCCCGCCAACCGCGAGTGGGCCGCCCGCGCCGTCGCCGCCTCGCGCCCCGAGCCGACCTCCCCGCACCTCGGCAGCGTCGCCGCCGTCGACGAGGTCGTCGCCACCGGCCGGGACGCGCACGCGGCCTGGGCCGCCCGCCCGGCCGCCGAGCGGGCAGACCTCCTGCGCCGTGCCGCTCGGGAGATCGACGCCCGGCGCGAGGAGCTGCTCGCGGTCATGGCCGCCGAGGCCGGCAAGACGGTCGCCGAGGCCGACCCGGAGATCTCCGAGGCTGCCGACTTCGCCCGCTACTACGCCGACCGCGCCCTCGAGCTGGCCGACGGGGCGATGGCGGACGGCGCGCGCTTCACCCCCTTCGCGCTGACGCTCGTCACGCCGCCGTGGAACTTCCCCGTCGCCATCCCGATCGGCGGCGTCCTCGCCGCCCTCGCCGCCGGGTCCGCCGTCGTCATCAAGCCCGCCCCGCAGACCCCGGTCTGCGTGGAGGCGACCGTCGACGCGCTCCACGCCGCCGGCATCCCCCGCGACGTCCTGCAGGTCGTGCGCACCGAGGAGGACGAGGTCGGCCAGCACCTCGTCTCGCACCCGGGGGTCGACGCGGTCGTCCTCACCGGGGCCAGCGAGACCGCGCGGCTCTTCGCCGGGTGGCGCGCCGGCCGCGAGCACGGCGCCCGCGTCCTGGGTGAGACCTCGGGCAAGAACGCGCTCGTCGTCACCCCGTCCGCCGACCTCGACCTCGCCGTCGCGGATCTCGTCTCGTCCGCCTTCGGCCACGCCGGCCAGAAGTGCTCCGCCTCCTCACTCGGCATCCTCGTCGGGTCGGTGGCCACCTCCGAGCGCTTCCGCCGCCAGCTCGTCGACGCCGTCGAGTCGATCGCTGTCGGCTGGCCGGTCGACCTCGGCACCCGCATGGGCCCGGTCATCGAGGAGCCGAGCGGCAAGCTGCGCCGCGCGCTCACCACGCTCGAGCCCGGCGAGAGCTGGCTCGTCGAGCCCCGGCAGCTCGACGACACCGGTCGCCTGTGGTCGCCCGGCGTCAAGGACGGCGTGCGCCCCGGCTCCTTCTTCCACCTCACCGAGGTCTTCGGCCCGGTGCTCGGCCTCATGCGCGCCGACTCGCTCGACGAGGCGATCGAGCTGCAGAACGCGACGGACTTCGGTCTCACCGGCGGTCTGCACAGCCTCGACGAGGGGGAGATCGCGCACTGGACCGACGCGGTCGCCGTGGGCAACGCCTACGTCAACCGGCACATCACCGGCGCCATCGTGCGTCGCCAGTCCTTCGGCGGCTGGAAGGCCAGCTCGATCGGCCCCGGCGCCAAGGCGGGTGGCCCCAACTACGTCGCCCAGCTCGGGACGTGGTCGGCCCACGGCCTGCCGACGAAGGGAGGCGCCGTCACCTCCGCGGTCCGCGCGACCGTCGACGCGCAGCTGGCCTCGATCGGCGAGCGGGTCACCGAGGTCGAGCGGACCTGGCTCGAGGCGGCGGTCGCGAGCGACGCGGCCGCGTGGGCTCAGGAGCTCGGCGTCGAGCACGACGAGAGCGCCCTCGTCGTCGAGAGCAATGTCTTCCGCTACCGGCCGCACCCGCAGGTGCTCGTGCGCGCCGGCGCGCAGACCCGCGTCGTCGAGGTCCTGCGCCTCGTCGCCGCGGCCACCCTGACCGGCGCCCACGTCCTCGTCTCGGCGGACACCGCCGCCGGGCTGCCGAGCAGCATCGGGCACGTGCAGGTCGTCACCGAGACCGACGCCGCCCTCCTCGCCCGTGCCTCCCGCGCCGCGGACGCCCGGGTCCGGGCGGTCGGCGGCGTGCCGGCCACGCTGGTCGACGAGCTCGTCGCCGCCGGCGTCGACGTCATCACCGGCGAGGTCCTGGCGACGGGACGACGCGAGCTCCTCCCCTTCGTCCGGGAGCAGGCGGTGAGCACCACCCGTCACCGCTTCGGTCACGTGGCCGGCGCCTGAGCGCTCGCGAGACTCGGGTGATGGGCCCTATCCGACGTGGATAGCGGCCATCACCCGAGTCTCGAGCGCGTCAGCGCACGGGCACCCCGGCCCGCATCAGCCCGTAGGTGACGCCGTCGAGGAGCGCCGACCACGAGGCCTCGACGATGTTGGGTGCGACGCCGACGGTCGTCCACGAGGTGTGCTCGTCGCTGTGCTCGATGAGCACACGGGTCGTCGCGTCGGTGCCGTGCGCGGCGTCGAGGATGCGCACCTTGTAGTCGATGAGCTCGATGCCCTCGAGCTCGGGGTAGACGACCGACAGCGCCTGCCGCAGCCCCTGGTCGAGCGCGTTGACCGGGCCGTTGCCCTCCCCCGTCGCGACGAGCCGCTGCCCACCGGCGACGGCCTTGACCGTCGCCTCGGACAGCGCGTCGGCGCCGCCCTTGGCGTCGATCATGATCCGCCAGGACTCGATCTGCGCGTACTCCGGGGCGCCCTCCTCCAGCTCGCGGCGCAGCAGCAGCTCGAAGCTCGCGTCGGCCGCGTCGAAGGTGTACCCCTGCTGCTCGAGTGCCTTGACCCGCGCCAGGACCCGGGTCAGCGCGGCGTCGTCACCGGAGAGGTCGACGCCGAACTCGCGGCTCTTCAGCTCCACGGTCGCGCGCCCGGCCATGTCGGAGACGAGCATGCGCATGTCGTTGCCGACGTCCTTGGGCTCGATGTGCTGGTAGAGGTCGGGGTCGACCTTGATCGCGCTCGCGTGCAGCCCGGCCTTGTGCGCGAAGGCCCCCGACCCCACGTACGGCTGCCGTGAGAAGTGCGGGAAGTTGGTCACCTCGCTCACCGCGTGCGCGATGCGGGTCGCGTCCTGGAGGCGGTGCGGCTCGACGAGGTCCATGCCGAGCTTGAGCTGGAGGTTGGCGAGCACGGTGATGAGGTCGGCGTTGCCGGTCCGCTCGCCGTAGGCGTTGACCGTGCCCTGCACGTGGTCGGCGCCCGCCTCGACGGCGGCCATGGTGTTGGCGACGGCGCAGCCGGTGTCGTTGTGGCAGTGGATCCCGAGGCGCGCGCCGGTGGCGGCGATGACGTCCGCGACCGCGTCGCGGACCTGCCCCGGCAGCATCCCGCCGTTGGTGTCGCACACCGCGACGACCTCGGCCCCGGCCTCGTGGGCGGCGCGCACGCAGGCCAGCGCGTAGTCGCGGTCGAGGTGGTAGCCGTCGAAGAAGTGCTCGCCGTCGACGATCACCGTGCGGCCCTGCTCGCGCAGGTGGGTCACGGTGTCGGTGATCATCGCGAGGTTCTCCTCGCGGGTGGTCCGCAGCGCACGCTCGACGTGGCCGGGGTGCATCTTGGCCACGAGGGTGATGACCTCGGCGCCCGAGTCGAGCAACGCCTGCACCTGCGGGTCGCTGGCGGCGGACCCGCCGGCCCGACGGGTGGCGCCGAAGGCCGCGAGGGTCGCGGTGTGCAGCTGCAGCTCGGTGCGCGCGCGGGCGAAGAACTCGGTGTCGTTGGGGTTGGCGCCGGGCCAACCCCCTTCGATGTGGGTGACGCCGAGGTCGTCGAGGTGACGCGCGATCGCCAGCTTGTCGACGACGGACAGGTTGATGCCCTCCTGCTGGGCACCGTCGCGCATGGTCGTGTCGTAGACGTGGAAGCCGTGCATAGTGGGTCTCTCGCTCGGACGAAGGGGAGGCACTCGCCTCCCGCGGCAGTGTGACACCTGCTCGTCGCGCCCGTCCGTGGCTGGGGTGTGCTCCGGACCCGTCTGCTTCGTCGATCCCTGCTCGGCGAAACAAAAAGACCCCCCGGGTGTGGGAGGTCCGCGCGACGAGCAGGTGGCTCGTCGCGCCTAGATAATGAGCTCGGCCGCGGTGGCAGCCCGGGTCGTCATCTGCAGCATCACCCGATCACCTTGGCACCACCGCCGCGAGGCATCACCCGACGTCCGCATGATGGGATCGCGGTGCCGTCAGGCGAGCCGGGCGAGGAGCCCTTCGAGGGTGACCGCGACGCCGTCCTCGTCGTTGGTCGGCACGCGATCGGTCGCGACGGCCAGCACCTCCTCGTGCGCGTTGGCCACGGCGAAGGAGCGCCCCGCCCACGTGAGCATCGGCAGGTCGTTGGGCATGTCGCCGAAGGCCCAGACGTCGGCCGCGTCGATCCCGAGCTCGGCGCACCACCCGGCGAGCGCAGCCGCCTTGGTCACCCCCGCCGCGGAGATCTCGGCGAGCCCGCCTGCCCCGGAGAAGGCGACGATCGCCCGGTCCCCCACGACCTCGGTGACGACGGCGATGAACTCCTCGTCGCTGAGGTGCGGGTTGCGCGCGAGCAGCTTGCCGACGGAGGCGTCCGTGAGCAGCTCGATCGAGGGCGTCGTCACGAGGTCCTCGGGGTGGTCGTGGATCGCGGCGAACATGCTCTCGGCGGCCAGCCCCGTGTGCCGCTCGGCGGCGAAGCCGGTCCCGGGCAGCTGCTCGCGCAGGTCGTGCACGATCTCGGTGACGACATCCCGCGGGATCGAGCGCACCCCGAAGATCCGCCGCTCCGCGACGTCGTAGCGGAAGGCACCGTTGCCGCAGAGCGCCACGCCCCGAGCCCCGACGACGTGCGCGAGCTCGTCGAGCCAGCGGGGCGGCCGGGCGGTGACGAGGACGGTCTCGAGGCCCGCGTCGGCGACGGCACGAAGGGCGTCGACCGAGCGTGCGGACACGCTCCCGTCACTGCGCAGCAGGGTGCCGTCGAGGTCGGTGGCGATGAGGCGAGGGGTCACGTGGATCGGTGGCCGAGGGGGTTCGGCGAGGGTGCCGCTCAGACCAGCCGGGTCATCCAGCCGCGCGTGTCCTCCGCGCGGCCGTACTGGATGTCGAGGAGGGCCTGGCGGATCTTGCGGGTGTACTCCCCGCCCCCTTCGCCGGCCGTGGACGGGGCCGAGCCGCCGGCCCAGCGCAGCTCGCCGACGGGGGTGACGACCGCGGCGGTGCCGCACGCGAAGACCTCGGTGATCTCGCCGGAGGCGACACCCTCGGTCCACTCGTCGATGCCGATGCGCGCCTCCTCGGGGGTCAGGCCGAGGTCGGGCGCGATCGCCAGGATCGAGTCGCGGGTGACACCCTCGAGGATCGAGCCGGTGAGCGCGGGGGTGCGCAGACGGCCGTCCCTGGTGACGAAGAAGAGGTTCATCCCGCCGAGCTCCTCGATGTACGTCTGCGTCGAGGAGTCGAGGAAGACGACCTGGTCGCAGCCCTGCGCCTGGCCCTCGAGCTGGCCGGCGAGCGAGGAGGCGTAGTTGCCGCCGCACTTGGCGGCACCCGTGCCCCCGGCGCCCGCGCGCGCGTAGTCACGGCTCAGCCAGAGGTTGACCGGCTTGAGGCCGCCCGAGAAGTAGGCACCCGCGGGGCTGGCGATGACCGAGAAGGTCACCTCGTTGGCGGGGCGCACCCCGAGGAAGGCCTCGGAGGCGAACATGAAGGGACGCAGGTAGAGGCTCATCTCGCCGCTCTCGGCGGCCGGCACCCACGCCTCGTCGATCTCGACGAGCGCCCTGATGGCCCCGATGAAGTCCTCCTCTGGCAGCACCGGCAGCGCGAGTCGCTCGCAGCTACGTGCCATGCGCGCGGCGTTGCGGTCGGGCCGGAAGGTCCACACGGAACCGTCCGCGTGACGGTAGGCCTTCATGCCCTCGAAGACCTCCTGCGCGTAGTGCAGGACGGCCGCCGCCGGGCTGACCTGCAGCGGCCCGAAGGGGCGCACCTCACCGGTGTGCCAGCCCTCCCCCTTCGTCCACGTCGCGGTGACCATGTGGTCGGTGAAGGTGGACCCGAACCCCGGGTTCGCGAGGACCGCCTCGCGCTCGGCATCGGGAAGGGGGGCTTCGCTGCGGGTGGTCGTGAAGGTCAGCTCAGCGGTCATCGGGTACGTCTCCTCGGGGTCTGGTGTGATGCAGGCTACCCCCCGCGACGGAGGCCTCAGAGCCGGCCGGCCACCGCGTCACCGATCGCGCTGGTCGACCGCTCGCCCGAGCGCTCGGCGAGGTCGGCGGCCACGGCCGCCTCGACCCGCTGGGCGTCCTCGGCGAGGCCGAGGTGGTCGAGCAGCATCGCGGCGGAGAGGATCGCGGCGGTGGGGTCGGCCTTGCCCTGGCCGGCGATGTCCGGGGCCGAGCCGTGGACCGGCTCGAACATGCTCGGGGCCTCGCGGGTGGGGTTGATGTTGCCGCTCGCGGCCAGGCCGATGCCGCCGGCGACGGCCGCGGCGATGTCGGTGATGATGTCGCCGAAGAGGTTGTCGGTGACGATGACGTCGAAGCGCGCCGGGTCGGTCGCGAGGAAGATCGTCGCGGCGTCGACGTGCTGGTAGGCGGTCTCGACATCGGGGAACTCCGCGCCGACCTCGTCGACGGTGCGGCGCCACAGGTGGCCGGCGTTGACGAGCACGTTGTGCTTGTGGACGAGCGTCAGGTGCTTGCGCGGCCGGGCCTGGGCGCGGGCGAAGGCGTCGCGGACGACCCGCTCCACGCCGAAGCGGGTGTTGACGCTGACCTCGGTCGCGATCTCGTGCGGGGTGCCGACGCGCAGCGCGCCGCCGTTGCCGACGTACGGGCCCTCGGTGCCCTCGCGGACGACGACGAAGTCGAGCCCCTTGCTCGTCACGTGCTCCGCGAGCGGGCTCTGCACACCCGGGAAGAGCTTGGCCGGGCGCAGGTTGACGTAGTGGTCGAGCGCAAAACGAAGGGGGAGCAGCACGCCGCGCTCGAGGACACCGGAGGGGACGGTCGGGTCGCCGATGGCGCCGAGCAGGATGCCGTCGTGGCCGCGCAGCTCGTCCACGACGGAGTCGGGCAGGGTCTCGCCGGTGCGGTGCCAGCGGGCGGCGCCCAGGTCGTACTCCGTGGTGCGGATGTCGACCCCGGTGGCGCCGAGGACCTTCAGGCCCTCCGCGACCACCTCGGGGCCGATCCCGTCGCCGCCGATGACGGCGATGTCAAAGCTCTTGGTCTGCGCGTCGGTCATGGTCACAGGCTAGGTTGGCGTCCCGACATGTGAACCTCACGTCCCGCCATGCGGACGTCTCAGTCGACCTTGCGTGCGGCGCCCTTGTCGGCGGACTGAGCGAACTTCGCGAAGATCTTCAGCGCCGGGGAGACGGGACGCTCGCGGTCGACCGGGGCCCACCCCTTCGCGTCCTGCTCGGTGCGGCGGCGGGCGAGCTCCTCGTCGTCGACGAGGAGGTTGACCCGACGACCCGGGATGTCGAACTCGATGACGTCGCCGTCCTTGACCAGGCCGATCGCGCCACCGGAGGCGGCCTCCGGGGAGACGTGGCCGATGGACAGGCCGGACGAGCCGCCGGAGAAGCGCCCGTCGGTGATCAGGGCGCACTTCGGGCCGAGGCCGGTGCCCTTGAGGTAGGAGGTCGGGTAGAGCATCTCCTGCATGCCGGGGCCGCCCTTGGGGCCCTCGTAGCGGATGACGACGACCTCGCCCTCCTGCACCTGCTTGGACAGGATCATCTCGACCGCCGCCTCCTGCGACTCGGCGACGCGCGCCGGGCCCGCGAAGTTCCACTGGTGCTCGGGCACGCCGGCGGTCTTGACGATGCAGCCGTCGGGCGCGAGGTTGCCGTGGAGCACGGCCAGTCCCCCTTCGCTCGTGTAGGCGTGCTCGACGGAGCGGATGCACCCGGTCTCCGCATCCCGGTCGAGGGAGGACCACCGGTTGGTCGACGAGAAGGCCTGCGTCGTGCGCACGCCGCCGGGCGCAGCGTGGAAGAGCTCGGTGGCCTTGGCCGACGTCGCGCCGGAGCGGATGTCCCAGTCGGACAGCCACGAGTCGAGGTCGGGGCTGTGCACCGAGCGCACGCCCGCGTCGAGCATGCCGCCGCGGTGCAGCTCGCCGAGGATCGCGGGGATGCCGCCGGCGCGGTGCACGTCCTCCATGTAGTAGTCGCCGCTGTTGGGCGCGACCTTGACCAGGCACGGGGTGACCCGCGAGAGCGCGTCGATGTCGTGCTGGTCGAAGTCGACCTCCGCCTCCTGCGCCGCGGCGAGCAGGTGGAGGATCGTGTTGGTCGAGCCGCCCATGGCGATGTCCAGGCGCATCGCGTTGGCGAAGGCGGGCTTGGTCGCGATCGAGCGCGGCAGGACCGACTCGTCGTCGTCGTCGTAGTAGTCGCGGCACAGGTCGACGACGAGCTTGCCCGCGTCGAGGAAGAGGTCACGGCGGGCGCTGGCCGTGGCGAGCGTCGAGCCGTTGCCGGGGAGGGAGAGACCGAGCGCCTCGGTGAGGCAGTTCATCGAGTTGGCGGTGAACATGCCCGAGCAGGAGCCGCACGTCGGGCAGGCGGCCTGCTCGATCGCGGTGATCTCCTCGTCGGAGACGTTGTCGTCGACGGCCTTGACCATCGCGTCGACGAGGTCGAGCCGCGTGTACGTCTCGCCGTCGTCACCGATGATCGCCTTGCCGGCCTCCATCGGGCCGCCGGAGACGAAGACCGTCGGGATGTTCAGGCGCAGCGCGGCCAGGAGCATGCCCGGCGTGATCTTGTCGCAGTTGGAGATGCACACGAGCGCGTCGGCGCAGTGCGCGTTCACCATGTACTCGATCGAGTCGGCGATGACCTCGCGGCTCGGCAGCGAGTAGAGCATGCCGTGGTGGCCCATCGCGATGCCGTCGTCGACGGCGATGGTGTTGAACTCCTTGCCCACCCCCCCGGCCTCCTCGATGGCGCCGGCGACGAGCTGGCCCATGTCCTTGAGGTGGACGTGCCCCGGGACGAACTGGGTGAAGGAGTTGGCGATCGCGACGATCGGCTTGCCGAAGTCCCCTTCGCCCATGCCGGTCGCGCGCCAGAGGGCACGGGCACCGGCCATGTTGCGACCGTGGGTGGTGGTTCGGGAACGCAGCTCAGGCATGGGCCCACGGTAGTTCGCCGGTCCGGGCAGTGATACCGCGTCTCACATGCAGACCGCCCCTGCCCGCGCGGCGCGGGAGGGGCGGTCAGTGGTTCGTGGGCTGGCTCACTCGCCGCTGTCGCGGCGGTCCAGGCTCTCCTGCAGGGCCCGGCGGGCCTCGGCTGCGTCGTCGCTCATGTCGGCTCCTCGTACGTGCGGGTGGGTCCGGTCGGGCACGACGTGGGTGTGGCACCGATCGTGCGACGGTACGCCGCCCGGGTCCCGTACCGATACGCCATGTCCACCACCTGGACGCGCGTCTCGAGGTTCGGCCGGGCAGGCGTGGGTCATCACCGGGGCCGGGAAAATCGGAGGCGCGTGTCGGTGGGTGGACATAGCCTTGACAGGTCATGACGCAGACCCTCGAGCGGACCGCCACGCCGCCCCCCACGACCACCGAGCCGACCCCGCCGGAGCGCACCGTCGACTGGCGACGCATGAGCTCGCCCGCCGCCGGCTTCGCCCTGGCCTGCTCGGCGACCGCCGCCGTCCTCATCACCCTCGGCACGGTCGTCATCGGTCGCCTCGCCGAGGACCCGACGACCGACCTCGTGCAGCTGCTCGCGCTCCTCGTCGTCGGCGGCGCGCTCGTCGACAACATCGGCAAGGTCGTCTGGGTCGGCCTGTCCGACCGGGCCGAGGGGATGCTGCGCGACGACCTGCTCGACGCCGCGCTCGCCCAGCCCGTCGCGACCCTCTCGGAGCAGGCGGCCGGCGAGATCCTCGACCGGGTCGACGACGACACCCACGAGGTCGGCAACCTCATGAGGTGGCAGGTGTGGATGTTCGCGCGGACCGCCTTCTCCGTCATCCCGATGTGGGTCGTCGCGGGCCTCACGTGGTGGCCCGCGTGGCTGCTCTTCCCCCTGCTGGGGCTCGTGACGGGCGCCGCGGTGCGCCCGCTGCTCGGCGAGATCTCCCGTCGCAAGGTCGTCGAGGAGATGGCCTGGACCGACCACGCGAGCGCACTCGAGGAGGGCATCGCCGGTCGCGACGACCTGCGCACGAGCCTCGGGCAGGCGCACATGGTCCAGCGGCTCGCGACGCTGACCGCGGCCGTGCACGCGCGCTTCGCCAGCGTCCTCGAGATCGAGAGCCGGCTCGCCCGCCGCGCCGGCCTGCTCCTGCACGGGCTCCTCGCGGGCATCGGCGTCGCCGGCATCGCCCTCGCGGTCCGCGGCTCCCTGTCGGTCGGCGAGCTCGTCACGCTCTTCATCGTCACCTCGAGCTTCGTCGGGCTGATCACGATGCTCTCCCACCAGCTCCCCGACCTGCAGGCGGGACTGGGTGCGGTGATCCGCCTGCGGCAGATGCTCGCCGTCGAGCCCGAGCCGCAGGGTGGCGCGCCCGTGCCCCAGGGGGCCGAGCTGACGGTCGAGGTGCGCGGCCTGGACTTCTCCTACGCGGAGGGCAGCTTCGCGCTGCGCGACGTGACGTTCAGCTGCCCGGCCGGCGAGACCGTCGCCCTCGTCGGGCGCACCGGGTCCGGCAAGTCGACGCTCGCGTCCTTCGTCTCCCGGGCCATCGAGCCACCCCGCGGCAGCGTCTTCGTCGGCGGCGTCGACGTGCGCGACATCGACCTGCAGCTGCTGCGGACCGAGGTCGGCGTCGTCACCCAGCGCACCGAGATCATCTCCGGGACGCTCGCGGACAACATCGCCCTCTTCGACGACACCCCGCGCTCGGACATCCGGGCCGCCGTCGTCGAGCTCGGCCTCGGTGACTGGGTCGACGGGCTGCCCGACGGGCTCGACACCCTCCTCGGCCCGGGCGGCACGACCCTGTCGGCCGGCGAGGAGCAGCTCGTCGCCTTCGCCCGGCTGCTCGTGCGCGACGTGCGCGTCGTGGTGCTCGACGAGGCCACCGCCCGCATGGACCCGCTCACCGAGCGGCGGGTGGTCTCCGCCGCCGACCGGCTGCTGCTCGGCCGCACCGGCATCCTCATCGCCCACCGGCTCAACACCATCGAGCGGGCACCGCACGTCGTCGTCCTCGACCGCGGCCGGGTCATCCAGCAGGGCCGGCGCACCGACCTGGCCCAGGCACCCGGCCCCTTCCGCACCCTCCTCGTCGACAGCCGGGCGGAGTCGGCGACGGACCTCCCTGCGGCCGCGGGGTCCGCCGGCGACCACGATGTCGACCACGCCGACCTCGACCCCGTCGGAGGCCGCCGGCGCACGACCACCCCGCCGGACCTGCCCGAGGTCGGCGACGGCCCGTCGCTGGCCCGGGGCATCAC
This sequence comes from Janibacter sp. LM, assembly GCF_039631275.1. Lineage (NCBI taxonomy): Bacteria > Bacillati > Actinomycetota > Actinomycetes > Micrococcales > Intrasporangiaceae > Janibacter > Janibacter sp. LM. The sequence goes on along the minus strand of NZ_JBDIVG010000001.1, from coordinate 96,613 downwards.
GCACGCACTCCTGGTCAAGCCGGCGTGGGGCGTCGCCGGGGCGGCCTGCTTCCTGCTGCTGTCGCTGCTCGGGGCGCAGGGTGCGATCACCGGGCTCGTGTGGGGCCGCGCGATCGAGGAGCTGCAGGCCGGCGGGACGCCGACCCTGCTCGCCGCCGTGCTCGTCGCCTGCCTGCTCGTCGTCCCCTTCATCACCGCGCAGGCCTTCTACCGCTACCCGCTGTGGTGGATCGAGGTCATGCTCCGCACCCGCATGGCGGTGCTCGTCGGTCAGACGCGCGCGGAGCGGCTGCCGCGCACACCCCCGGGTGAGGTCGTCGCCCGGTCGATGGACGCCGACCGGTACGCGCGCTACGCCGACCGGTGGGTCGACTTCATCAACGGCCTGGTCATCGCGGCCGTCACGGCCGTGCTCGCCGGCACGTGGGTCGCCGGCGCCGTCCTGCTGACCGTCATGGTCAGCTCGGCGCTGGCCGCGAGCCTCGGCCGTCCGGTCGCCGGCCGCTCCGCCGCGGCGGCGTCACTGGCCCGCGCCCGCTTCGGCCGCGCGGTCGTCTCTGCCCTGGAGTCGGTCCGCACGGTCAAGCTGGCGGCGGCCACCCCCTTCGTCCGTCGCCACCTGCGCGAGGTCGACGGCGGACGCGTCGAGGCCGCCGTCAAGGAGCACCGGGTCCAGGCCGTGCTGGACGCCGTGCCGCTCGTCATGGTCCAGGGCGGCATCGTCGCGACGTGGTGGATCCACGTCGCCGGCGGCTGGGGCCTCGGGACGGCGATCCTCGTGTCCGGCGCCGTGGCCGGCTTCGACTGGTTCGGCCGCGTCGCCAGCATGGTCGTCACCGAGGCACCCGGCACCCGGGCCTGGCAGGTCGAGACGGCCCGCTTCGCCGGCGGCGTCGACCTCATGGACCTGCCCGCGGGCGTCGACCTCGTCGAGGGCACCGCTCCCCTGCCGGTCACCGGGGAGCGCGAGCCCCTGCGGCGCCTCGAGCTGCGCGGGCTGAGCGTCGTCCACGACGATGGCACCGTCGGCGCGAGCGACATCGACCTCACCGTCGACGCCGGTGAGCTCGTCCTGCTCGTCGGCCAGGTCGGGTCGGGCAAGTCGAGCCTGCTCGCCTCGCTCGCCGGGCTCGTCGACCACCGCGGCGACCTGCTGTGGAACGGCTCCCCCGTCACCGACCCCCAGCGGACCCTGCGGCCGGGTCGCGTCGCGCACGTCGCCCAGGTGCCCCGGGTGCTGTCGGGGACCTTCACCGACAACGTGCGGCTCGGGCACGAGCGACCCCTCGACGCGCCGGTCGCGCTCGCCCGGCTGACCGAGGACGTCTCTGCCGCAGGCGGGCCCGACTCGCTCGTCGGCCACCGCGGCGTGCGTCTGTCGGGCGGCCAGGTCCAGCGGCTGGCGCTCGCCCGGGCACTTGCGACCGAGGCCGAGCTGCTCCTCGCCGACGACGTCTCGTCCGCGCTCGACGCGACGACCGAGATCGACCTGTGGCGCGGTCTGCGCGAGCGGGGAGCGACGGTCATCGGTGCGACCTCCAAGCGGGCGGCGCTCGAGCAGGCCGACCGGGTCGTCGTCCTCGACGGTGGCCGGGCGGTCGCGGTCGGTGCCTGGTCCGACCTCTCCCCGACGTGGGGGCACCTGGCCGGCTGACCCCCTTCGTCCCGCGGGACGGTGGGTCCAGGGCATGACGAAGGGGGCGCCCCCGGCCGGTGAGCCGGTGGGCGCCCCCTTCGGGGCCCGCGCGGGGTCGCCGCGACGGGAGTCCTGGGTGCTCGCGTCAGCGAGCGGCCGAGCCCTCGACGTAGTCGTCGTCGCCCGACTTCCACGCGAAGTGCGCGCGCAGCGCCTTGCCGGTGGCCTCGATCGGGTGGCCGGCCTCCTTCTCGCGCAGCTGCGTGAACTCGACGGCCCCGTTGTCCTGGTCCTCGATGAAGCGGGTGGCGAAGGTGCCGTCCTGGATGTCCTTGAGGACGCCCTGCATGCGGTCCTTGACGCCCTGGTCGATCAGGCGCGGGCCGGAGACGTAGTCGCCGTACTCCGCCGTGTCGGAGCAGGACCAGCGCTGCTTGGCGATGCCGCCCTCCCACATGAGGTCGACGATGAGCTTGAGCTCGTGGAGGACCTCGAAGTAGGCGATCTCCGGCTGGTAGCCCGCCTCGGTCAGGGTCTCGAAGCCCGCCTGGACGAGGTGCGAGACACCACCGCAGAGGACGGCCTGCTCGCCGAAGAGGTCGGTCTCGGTCTCCTCGGTGAAGGTCGTGGTGATGACGCCCGCACGGGTGCCACCGATGCCCTTGGCGTAGGACTTGGCGATCTCCCACGCCCGGCCCGACGCGTCCTGCTCGACCGCGATGATGTCGGGGATGCCACGGCCGTCGACGAACTCACGGCGCACGGTGTGGCCGGGGGCCTTCGGCGCGACGAGGATGACGTCGACGCCGGCCGGCGGCTGGATGTAGCCGTAGCGGATGTTGAAGCCGTGACCGAAGACGAGGACGTCGCCCTCGCCCAGCGCGGAGGCGATCTCGTCGGCGTAGAGGTGGCGCTGCACCTGGTCGGGGGCGAGGATGACGATGACGTCCGCCTCGGCGGCGGCGGCGTTCGGGGTGAGGACCTTCAGGCCCTCGGCCTCGGCCTTGGCCCGGGACGAGCTGCCCTCGCGCAGGCCGACGCGCACGTCGACGCCGCTGTCGCGCAGGTTGAGCGCGTGGGCGTGGCCCTGCGAGCCATAGCCGATGACGGCGACCTTGCGGCCCTGGATGATGGACAGGTCGGCGTCGTCGTCGTAGATCACTTCAGCGGCCATGTGGCTCTTCTCCTTGTGGTGTCGATACTGCAGTCGAGTCTGGGCGTCATCGTCTCGCGTCCGGCGAGCCGACGACGCGGGGGATCAGTGTCTGGACCGGTCCGTGATGGACCGGGGGCCGCGGCCGATGGCCACGACGCCGGACTGGACGAGCTCCTTGACGCCGTGGGGCTCGAGGATCTCGAGCATCGCGGCGATCTTGTCGGAGTTGCCGTACACGTGCAGGGTCATCGCCTCGGGCGTCGTGTCGACGATCTTGGCCTTGAACATCTGCGCGGTCTCGAGGATGGCGCTGCGGTTGGTCGCGTCGGCGCGCACCTTGACGAGGACGACCTGGCTCGTGACCGAGGCCAGCGGGTCGAGCTCGACGACCTTGAGCACCTCGACGAGCTTGTTGAGCTGCTTGGTCACCTGCTCGAGCGGGAGCAGGTCGACCTCGACGACGACGGTCATCCGGGAGACCTCGGGGTGCTCCGTGGGGCCGACGGCCAGCGAGTCGATGTTGAACCCGCGACGGGAGAACAGCGCCGAGATCCGGGCGAGGACGCCGGGCTTGTTCTCGACGAGGACGGACAGGGTGTGCTTCGTGCTCATGGGTGGCCTGCGCTCACTTTCCCTGGGAGTCGCTGTGGTCGGCGTCGGTCGGCTGCTCGATGGCCTCTGACTCCTCGCGGTCCCACTGGGGCGCGGAGTCCCGGGCGATCTGGATCTCGTCGTTGCTCACGCCGGCGGCCACCATCGGCCACACCATGGCGTCGCGCTCGACGACGAAGTCGACGACGACGGGGCGGTCGTTGATCGACATCGCCTCGGCGATCGTCGCCTCGAGGTCCTCGGGACGCTCGCAGCGCAGGCCGACGCAGCCGTAGGCCTCGGCGAGCTTGACGAAGTCGGGGATGCGGCTGCCGACCGAGGTGTGCAGGTCGGTGTTGGAGTAGCGCTCGTTGTAGAAGAGCGACTGCCACTGGCGGACCATGCCCAGGCTCGAGTTGTTGATGATCGCGACCTTGATCGGGATGTCGTTGATGACGCAGGTCGCCAGCTCCTGGTTGGTCATCTGGAAGCAGCCGTCGCCGTCGATGGACCACACGACACGGTCGGGCTCGCCGACCTTGGCGCCCATGGCCGCCGGCACGGAGTAGCCCATCGTCCCGGCGCCGCCGGAGTTGAGCCAGGAGTTGGGGCGCTCGTAGTCGATGAACTGCGCGGCCCACATCTGGTGCTGGCCGACGCCCGCCGCGTAGATCGCCTCGGGACCGGCGGCCCGGCCGATGGCCTCGATGACCTCCTGCGGCATGAGCGCGCCCTCGCCGTGCGACTGGTAGCCGACCGGGTAGGTCTGGGACCAGCCCGCGGTCTCCGCTGCCCAGACCGCGTAGGTGTGCGGGTTGACGTCTGCCGCGTCACCGGAGCCGGACTCGACGGCGGCGATGAGCTCACCAAGGATCGCCTTGGCGTCGCCGACGATCGGCACGTCGGCGGTGCGGTTCTTCGAGATCTCCGCCGGGTCGATGTCGGCGTGGATGACCTTGGCCCCCGGGGCGAAGGACGGCAGGTGACCGGTCACCCGGTCGTCGAAGCGGGCACCGATCGTGATGAGCAGGTCACTGCGCTGCAGGCCGGTCACGGCCGCGACGGACCCGTGCATCCCGGGCATGCCGAGGTGCAGGCGGTGCCCGTCGGGGAAGGCGCCCCGCGCCATGAGGGTCGTGACCACCGGGATGCCGGTGAGCTCGGCGAAGCGGAGCAGCTCGACGTGCGCGCCGGAGCGGATCACGCCGCCGCCGACGTAGAGCACCGGCCGGCGGGCGGCGGCCATGAGGCGCACGGCCTCGCGGATCTGCTTGGCGTGCGGACGCGTCACCGGGTGGTAACCCGGCAGGGCGATCTGCGGCGGCCACGCGAAGGTGGTGGTGGCCTGCAGCGCGTCCTTGGAGATGTCCACGAGCACGGGACCGGGGCGACCGGTACCGGCGATGTGGAAGGCCTCGGCGATGACGCGCGGGATCTGCGCCGCGTCGGTCACGAGGTAGTTGTGCTTGGTGATCGGCATGGTGATGCCGCGGATGTCCGCCTCCTGGAAGGCGTCGGTACCGATGGCGGCGGAGGCCACTTGGCCGGTGATCGCGACCATCGGGACGGAGTCCATGTGCGCGTCGGCGATGGCGGTGACGAGGTTGGTGGCCCCGGGCCCGGAGGTGGCCATGCACACCCCGACCTTGCCCGTGGCGGAGGCGTAGCCCTCGGCGGCGTGGCCGGCGCCCTGCTCGTGCCGCACGAGGATGTGGCGCACCTTCGTCGAGTCCATGAGCGGGTCGTAGGCGGGCAGGATGGCGCCGCCGGGGATGCCGAAGACGACCTCCGCGCCGACGTGCTCGAGGGAGAGGACGAGGCTCTTCGCTCCCGTCACCTGCTCGGGGGTCGGTCGAGCCTCCGCCCGGCGCGCCATCGCGGCCGGGCTCGGGGCGCTGCTGGTCGTGTCAGTCACCGTGTGTCCTTCGGTCAGTCGTGCCATCCGTCCTGCTCCTCACATCTTCTCCCGGCATGAAAAAGCCCCTCAGTCCGGGTACGGACATGAAGGGCGCGCGCTGCGTCGACGACGTCGTCGCTCAGGCAGCGCGCCGGGGAAGTACGAGGAGGTGGGCCATGTCGCTACTCTCCCCCGCCGCCTCGCCCGTGTCAATGAATGAGACGGCAGCGTCCACCATCCGGACGCAGGCGAAGGGAGTGCCGCCGACAATCCCCGTGACACCGCCCGGGAAGTGGAGGATCCTCCCTTCCATGAGCACCGCAGCGTCGACCCCCTTCGTCCTGCCGGCAGGCGTGGACCTCGCCGTCCGCCCGCTCCGGGCCACGGACGCCGAGGCGGTCGTCGCGCTCGCCCGCGCCGACGAGGCCGAGTCGCTGGCCGAGCCGGTCACCGAGCTGGTCGACGTGCAGCGCGCCTGGCGGCTGCCGACCACCGACCTCGACCACCGCTCGCTGGCCCTCCTCGACGGCACCCGCCTCGTCGGCTACCTCGTCGTCGGGGCGCACGGTCGCCTCGACGCGGTCGTCGCGGCCTCGCACCGCGGCCGCGGCATCGGGCGCGCCCTGCTCGACCACGCCATGGTCGTGGCCCGCAACCACGGGGACCCCGAGGTCTCGCAGACGGTGCCCGTCGGCAGTCCCGCCCACCGCTTCCTCGACGCGGCCGGCGGCACCGCGACCTGGGACTCCTGGATCCTCGAGCTGCCGGCCGACCGCCGCCTGCCCGAGCAGGCGCTCCCCGACGGCTTCACGCTCGGCGAGGGGAGGCCGGAGGAGATGCACTCCGTGCACCTGGTCAAGGAGGCCGCCTTCGACGAGTGGCCCGGCCGGCGCCCGACGAGCTACGAGGACTGGGCGGCCGACTTCCTCGAGGGCGAGGAGGCCGCGCCGTGGCGCTGCCGCGTCGTGCGCGACCGCGAGGGCCGCGTCGTGGCCATGGCGATGGTCATCGGCAGCGAGGACGGGATGCTCTGGGTCGACCAGCTCGCCGTCGCCGCCCCGCACCGCGGCCTCGGCCTGGGCCGTGCCCTGCTCGCGGACTCCTTCGCGGAGGGACGTCGGCGCGGGCTGGCCCGTGCGGGGCTGTCGACCGACTCGCGCACCGGTGCGCTCGGCCTGTACGAGCACGTCGGCATGGAGGTCACCGCGACCTTCCGCCACCTCGCGATCCCGGTGTGAGGGACGACGAGGGACGACCGATCAGTAGTACCGGGTCGTGCAGAGGTACACGCGGGTCTTCACCGTGCCGGCCGTCGAGGTGCCCATGGCGCGCTTCTTGGCCAGGCGCACGGTGGGCCACTTGTACTTGCCGTACGCGCTGCCGTAGCGGACCGGGCGGTTCTTGGAGTCGTACTTGACCGCGACGGCGGCGCACCCGTTGCTGACCCACACGACGTTCGTGCAGTAGGAGGAATAGCTGTACTGCTTGCAGCGCTTCAGGGCCGCGCTCTGGGCGCTGCTGCGGTACTTGGCGTTGACCGACGTGCCGACGGCGAGGGTGCGGGTGTTGAGGGCGATGGCGCCGTAGTAGTTCGTCGCCGCGGACGAGGAGTCCTGGGTGACGGCCGCGCCGGCGGGCGCGGTGGCGAGGGTCGTGGCGGTGAGCGCGACGGCGGCGGACGCCACGGCGGCACGGGTGATGACGGACTTCATGGATGACTCCCCTGGTGTGGTGGTGGCGGCCCCGGTGGCCGCCCCGGTGGACATCTTGGCGCCCGCGCCGGGCGCGCGCCATGGGGAGCCCTCCCCCGCAGGCGAGCGCTCAGGGCAGGCGGAAGTCGTCCAGCTGTGCCGCCCCGAAGGCGAGGTCCTCCCAGTGCCCCGAGAAGCGCAGCACCGCTGCCGCGGCCGGCGGGAACCCCTGACCCAGGCACTCGTGCGCGTGCGCCCGGCCCTCGCCGTCGGCGAGCAGGCTCGCGGCCGCGGGGAGCCCGGGCGCGTGGCCGATGACGAGGAGCACGCTCGCGTCGTCCGTCGACTCGCGCACCACGGAGAGCACGTCCTCGGCGTCGGCGTTGTACAACCGGTGCTCGATCCGCACCTCGGCCTCCGAGCACCCGGCCTCGGCGACCTCCTGCATCGTCTCCCGGGTGCGCAGGGCGGGCGAGCACATGACCTCGTCGCAGCCCAGGCCCCGCTCGCGCAGCCAGCGGCCCACCTCCTGAGCCTGGGCGCGGCCCGGCTCGGAGAGGGGGCGCTCGCGGTCGTCCTGACCGGCACGGCCCGGCTCGGGCTCGGCGTGCCGCAGCAGGATCAGGGTCCGGTCCTCTGCTGACGTCGTCATGCCCCGAGTGTGGCCCGCGACACACCTGCGCGCCACCCCTGCGCCCCGGTAGCGTCGGGACATGACGCGCCACGCCGTCCGCACCACCCTCGCCCTGGGCCTGACGCTCGGGCTGGCCGCCTGCGGCTCCGTGGGCGAAGGGGGCGGGACCTCCCCTTCGTCGTCCCGGACGTCCTCGTCCGGCTCGTCGGGCTCGTCGGGCACCACCGCGGAGGGCGCCGTCACGGTGGTGACGACCGACCTCCAGGTGCCGTGGGACCTCGCCTTCCTCCCCGGCGGTGACGCGCTGGTGACGCTGCGCGACAGCGGTGACGTCGTGCGGATCTCCGACGGCGAGCAGCAGGCTGTCGGAACCGTCCCGGGTGTCGTGGCCGAGGGCGAAGGGGGTCTCCTCGGGCTCGCTGTCTCCCCCGACTTCGCCCAGGACGACACGCTCTTCGTCTACGCGACCACCACCGAGGACAACCGCGTGCTGCGGATGACGTTGGGCGCCAGCGGGATCGGCGACGTCGAGCCGGTGCTCACGGGCATCCCCAGGGCGGGCAACCACAACGGCGGGCGCATCGCCTTCGGTCCCGACGGTTACCTCTACGTCGCGACCGGTGATGCCGGCGACACCGACTCCGCGCAGGACCCGGCGAGCCTCGGCGGCAAGATCCTGCGGATCACGCCCGACGGCGAGCCGGCACCGGGCAACCCGGTCGCGAGCTCCCCCGTGTGGACCTCGGGCCACCGCAACGTACAGGGGCTGGCGTGGCGGGAGGACGGGACGATGTGGGCCAGCGAGTTCGGTCAGGACACCTGGGACGAGCTCAACCGCATCACCCGCGGCGGCAGCTACGGCTGGCCGCAGGTCGAGGGCGAAGGGGGCCGCGACGAGTTCGTCGACCCCGTCGCCACGTGGTCCACCGCCGACGCCTCCCCGAGCGGCATCGCCGTCGACCGGGACGGCTCGATCGTCATGGCTGCGCTGCGCGGCGAGAGCCTGTGGCGCGTGCCGGTCAGCGGCACCGGTGACGGCCTGCGCGTCGGCACGCCGGAGCGGCTGCTGCAGGGCGAGTACGGGCGGCTGCGGGACGTCGAGCGCGCGCCCGACGGGAGCCTGTGGGTGCTCACCAACAACACCTTCCGCGGGGAGCCTCGCGCTGGGGACGACCGGGTGCTGCGCCTGCGTCCGTGACCGCGTCGGGGCGGGGGCGCCGCTCAGCCCCCGTGGACGAGGTTGATCGGCTGCTCGCCCGCGACCATCGCGGCGATCTGCCGGCGCAGCATCGTCACCGCGCGCGGCCGGAAGGCCTCGGTCACGCCACCGACGTGGGGGCTGATGATGACGCCCGGCGCCGACCAGAGGGGGTGGCCCTCGGGCAGGGGCTCGGGGTCGGTGACGTCGAGGGCGAGACGCAGCCGGCCCGCGTGCCGCAGCGCCGCCTCCGTGTCGAGAGCCGTCCCGCGCCCGACGTTGACGACGAGCGAGCCGTCGCCCAGGGCCGACAAGGCCTCCTCGCCGAGCAGCTGTGCGGTGGCGTCCGAGCCGGGCAGGACCGAGATGACGATGTCGTGCTCGGGGAGCAGGTCGAGCAGCTCGTCGGTGCCGTGGACCGCGTCGACGAGGTCGTCGCCGGCGCGGGCGCGCGAGGCGACCGCCGTCGTCGTGACCTCGAAGGGGGCGAGCCGCGCGGCGATCGCCCGCCCCACGGAGCCGTAGCCGAGGACGAGGACGCGCTTGTCGGCCAGACCGGGCCGAAACTGCCGGGGCAGCCACTCCCCCTTCGCCTGTGCCCGCGCGAACTCGTCGAAGCCGCGCTGCGAGGCGAGGACGAGGGCGAGCGCGAGCTCGGCGGTGGCCGCGTCGTGGACCCCCTTCGCGTTGGCGAGGGCGACGCCGTCCGGCAGCACCGGCACGATGTTGTCGAAGCCTGCGGACAGCAGCTGCACGAGCCGCACCGAGGGCTGCTCGGCGACGACGGCGACGCCGTCGGGCCGGGTCATGTACGGGGCGATGTAGAGGTCGACCGCCTCACCGGGGGGTCCGGTGCGCGGGTCCCAGACGACGGGCGTCATGCCGTCGACGGGACCGACGTCGTCGAGCCAGCTGCGGTCGGGGAAGGAGACGGTGACCATGCGCCGATGGTAGGCCGGGGCCATCCGGCATGGGTACAACTACCCATGGACGTGGTGCGACCGCGGTGGGTCCATGGAGGTCAGGGATGTCCCGTGGGGAGACGTCCCCGCACCCCGAGAGGACACCGCCATGAAGCGGATGCTCAGCACCATCGTCACGTCCGGCCTCTGCACCGCGGGCCTCGCGCTCACGAGCACCGCCCAGGCCGCACCCACCATCGAGGACCCGCCGACGACCCACCACCGGTACGCGCAGTCCGAGGTGGTGCTCGGCGGCGCGTGGACCGTCGAGTTCGGCTCGCCGATCCGCGGCAACCGGCACCAGGTCAGGCTGCGCACCGACAACGGTCGGGTGAGCGGCTTCATCCGCTCGTTCTACTGCCCGAGCGGCGCGAGCGTCTCACCCCGCTGGGCCTCCGCGCGGTGCACGCACCGGCAGACGATCTGGCTGAAGAACACCCCCGACAACCCGTGGCTCGGCTGGGTCAGCAGCAGCGGCACCCGGGCGACCCAGCGCGACTACCTCATGGGGGTCAGCGGGTCGAGGGCGTGGCCCTTCGACGCCGACTTCCGGCTGTACGCGTCGTCCGCGGTGACCGACGACGGTGACGGGACCTTCTACTCGTGGTGGCGCGACGCCACCCCGCACGGGTCCTTCGCCGGCAAGCCGATCCTCTCCGGCACCAAGCGCTACGGCACGATCGGCGGGTACGGACCCGCCTGACCTCAGCCCTCGGCGCCGAGCCTGGCGAGGATGATCTCGCGCGCCTTGCCGGCGTCGGCCTGACCGCGCATCTCCTTCATCACCTGGCCGATGAGGGCGCCCGCGGCCTGCACCTTGCCGCCGCGGATCTTGTCCGCGACGTCGGGGTTGGCCTCGATGACCTTGTCGACGGCCGCCTCGAGGGCACCGTCGTCCTGGACGAGCTCCAGCCCGCGCGCGTCGGCGACGGCCGTCGGCGTGCCCTCGCCGTCGAGGACGCCCTCGAGGACCTGACGGGCCATCTTGTCGTTGAGCCGGCCCGCGCCGACCATCGACTCGAGCTCGGCGACGTGCTGCGGGGTGACCCCGACCTGCTCCGCGTAGGTCACGAGGTCCACGCCCTGCGTGTTGGCCCGGCGTGAGGGCTCACCGAGCCACCACTTGCGAGCGGCCTGCGGCTTGGCGCCCGCGGCGACGGTGGCCTCGATCAGCTCGACGGCGCCGGCGTTGAGCACGTCGCGCATCTCGAGGTCGGAGTAGCCCCAGTCGTCCTGCAGCCGCTTGCGGCGCTCGGCCGGCGGCTCGGGCAGGGTGGCGCGCAGCTCCTCGACCCACTCACGGCTCGGGGCGACGGGGACGAGGTCGGGCTCGGGGAAGTAGCGGTAGTCGTCGGCGTCGGACTTCGGACGGCCGCTCGTCGTGGCGCCGGTGTCCTCGTGCCAGTGGCGGGTCTCCTGCAGGATCGAGCCGCCACCGCTGAGCACCGCCGCGTGGCGGCAGACCTCGTAGCGCACCGCCCGCTCGACGGAGCGCAGGCTGTTGACGTTCTTGGTCTCGGTGCGGGTGCCGAGCGGCACCTCGAGCTGGGCGGGCCCGGCCGGGTCCTCACCCGCCTTGGGGCGAAGGGAGAGGTTGACGTCGCAGCGCATCGACCCCTGCTCCATCTTCACGTCCGAGACGTCCAGGGCACGCAGCAGGTCGCGCAGCGCGGCGACGTAGGCCTTGGCGACCTCGGGGGCGCGCTCCCCCGCACCGACGATCGGCCGGGTGACGATCTCGATGAGCGGGATGCCGGCACGGTTGAAGTCGACGAGCGAGTACTCGGCGCCGTGGATGCGACCGGTGGAACCCCCCACGTGCAGGCTCTTGCCGGTGTCCTCCTCCATGTGGGCGCGCTCGATCTCGACCCGGAAGGTCTCGGTGCCCTCGCCGGAGGCAGCCGGGATGTCGACGTCGAGGTAGCCGTCGAAGGCGATCGGCTCGTCGTACTGCGAGGTCTGGAAGTTCTTCGGCATGTCCGGGTAGAAGTAGTTCTTCCGGGCGAAGCGGCACCACTGCGCGATCTCGCAGTTGAGCGCCAGGCCGATGCGGATCGCGGACTCGACAGCGGTCGCGTTGACGACCGGGAGGGCGCCGGGCAGACCGAGGCAGACCGGGCAGACCTGGGTGTTGGGCTCGGCGCCGAAGCCGGTCGCGCACCCGCAGAACATCTTGGTGCTCGTCCCGAGCTCGACGTGCACCTCGAGACCCATGACGGGGTCGAAGGTGGCCAGGGCCTCGTCGTACCCGAGGACCTCGTCGGTGGTGGTCGTCGCCATGTCTCAGGCTCCCTTCGTGATGGCCAGCTCGGGGGCCTGCTCGAGCAGGTGCCCGCCCCAGGCGGAGACGAGGCGCTGCTCGAGGGCGGCGCCGACGGTGTAGAGGCGGTCGTCGGCCATGGCGGGCGCGAGGACCTGGAAGCCTGCGGGCAGCCCGTCCTCGGCGAGGCCGCTCGGCAGCGACATGCCGGGTACACCGGCGAGGTTGGCCGGGATCGTCGCGATGTCGCCGCGGTACATGGCCATCGGGTCGTCGGTCTTGTCGCCGAAGCGGAAGGCCGTCGTCGGGGCCGTCGGGCTGACGAGGACGTCGGCGATCTCGAAGGCCTTCGCGAAGTCGTCGGCGATGAGGCGACGCACCTTCTGCGCGCTGCCGTAGTAGGCGTCGTAGTAGCCCGACGACAGGGCGTAGGTGCCGAGGATGATGCGGCGCTTGACCTCGTCACCGAAGCCCGCGTCGCGCGAGGCGGCCATGACCTGCTCGGCGCTCGGGTCCTCGACACCCTGCGGGGAGACGCGCAGGCCGTAGCGCATCGCGTCGAAGCGGGCGAGGTTGCTGCTCGCCTCGCTCGGCATGATCAGGTAGTACGCGCCGAGGGCGTGCACGAAGTTGGGGCAGGAGACCTCGACGACCTCGGCGCCGGCGTCGACGAGGTGCTGCACCGACTCGTCGAAGCGCGCCTGGACGAGCGGCGAGAAGCCCTCGCCGGTGAGCTCCTTGACGATGCCGATGCGCATGCCCGTGACGTCCGCGCGCCGGGCGGCACCGACGACGTCGGGGACCGGCTGGTCGATGGACGTCGAGTCGAGCGGGTCGTGCCCGGCCATGACCTCGTGGAGCAGCGCGGTGTCGAGGACGGTGCGGGCGCAGGGGCCGGCCTGGTCGAGCGAGGAGGCCATCGCGATGAGGCCGTAGCGCGAGACGCCGCCGTAGGTCGGCTTGACGCCGACCGAGCCGGTGACGGCGGCGGGCTGGCGGATCGAGCCGCCGGTGTCGGTACCCGTCGCGAGCGGCGCCTGCCAGGACGCGACGACAGCGCTCGAGCCACCGCCGGAGCCGCCGGGGATGCGCTCGAGGTCCCACGGGTTGCGGGTCAGGCCGTAGGCCGAGTGCTCGGTCGAGGACCCCATGGCGAACTCGTCCATGTTGGTCTTGCCGAGGATCGGCAGTCCGGCCGCCTTGAGCCGGGTGACCACCGTGGAGTCGTACGGCGGGATCCAGCCCTCGAGGATCCGGGACCCGGCGGTCGTCGGGATGCCGGTCGTCGTCATGACGTCCTTGACGGCGATCGGGACGCCGGCGAGACGGTGGAGGGTCTCCCCCTTCGCCCGGCGCTCGTCGACCGCGCGGGCCTCGGCGAGCGCGGACTCGCCCGCGACGTGGAGGTAGGCGCCGACCTGCTCGTCGACTCCCTCGATGCGGTCGAGGTGGGCGCGGGTGACCTGCTCGGAGGAGAGGTCACCGGTGGCCAGCGCGTCGGCGAGCGCGGCAGCGGTCATGCGGGTGGGGTCGCTCATCAAGGTCCTTCTGGCTCAGTCTTCGGTGAGGATGCGCGGCACGGCGAAGCGCTCGACCTCGGAGGCCGGCGCCATCGCGAGGGCCTGCTCGGGGGTCAACGAGGGACGCACCTCGTCGGGGCGGGTGACGTTGACGATCGGCATCGGGTGGCTCATCGGCTCGACGCCCTCGATCGGGGCCTGCGAGACGGCCTCGACGGAGGAGATGATGGTCGCGAGCTCGCCGACCATGCGGTCGAGCTCGGCGTCGGAGAGGTCGATGCGGGCCAACGAGGCCAGGTGCGCCACGTCGTCGCGGGAGAGGTCAGCCATGCGGGACAGTCTAGGAGCCGGCGAAGGGGGCGCCGCCCCCGGTCGATCCGCGGGTACGACGTGCACTCGGCTTCCCGCGGAGTCCGCGGACCCTGACGCCGCGGGACCGCGCCGCCAAGGACCCTCACGAGAGCACGTCGTACTCGCGCGTCACGAACCTGTGGACAACTGCCGGCGCGCCCGAGCGGTGGGCGCGAGGATGCATCCCGTGCAGGTGGAGGAGGTCCTCGCCGAGCTCGGCGGGTGCGCCTCCCGCGCCGAGCTGCTCCAGCGCGTGAGCGAGCACGAGCTGCGCCGAGCCCTGGCTGCCGGGTCCGTGGATCGCCCCGCGCGTGGCCGCTATGCCGTGCCGTCCCCGCCCCCGACGACAGAACGGGTCGACCGCAGCGACCTGGCCCGCGCCGGACGCCGGGCGGCGCACGAGGTCACCGGCACGGCCATCCTGCTGAGCGCTGCCGCGCACTGGGACTGGCCGACGAAGTGGGTGCCGACCAGGCCCCAGATCGCGCTCCCCCGCAATCGCAAGGTGCCGCCGGCGGTCCGGCGTCGCTTCGACGTGCGCTTCCGTGACGTACCGCCGGACGACCGCGAAGGGGGCTGGGTGACCTCCCGCGTGCGGACCGTCCTCGACTGCGCCAGCCTGCTGCCACCGGACGAGGCACTCGCCGTCGCCGACTCGGCCCTGCGCGAGGGCGTGGTCACGCGGGACGAGCTGCTCTCGGCCGCCCCGGGCCTGCCGCTCCGCCACCGGCGCAGGGTCGACGGGTTGATCCGCGCCGCTCATCCCCTCGCAGCCAACCCCTTCGAGTCGGTCCTGCGCTGGATCGTCTCGGACGTCCCCGGTCTGACGGTGCGACCCCAGGTGCGCATCGACGACGACGCGGGTCTCGTAGGCATCGTCGACCTGGCCGACGAGGACCTGCGGCTGGTGCTCGAGGCGGACTCCTTCGAGTGGCACGGGCAGCGGGAGTCCCTCGAGCGCGACTGCATCCGCTACGACCGACTCGTCGCGGACGGCTGGGTGGTCCTCCGGTTCACCTGGGACATGGTGATGAACCACCCGGAGCGGGTGCGCGACCTCGTCGCGCGGACCGTGGCCCTGCGTGACCCGCGGGTACGACGTGCACTCGCGAGCACCCATGAGCCAAGAACCCCGAGATCCCGAACGCCAGGACTCGCCGTCGGCCACCAGTGCACGTCGTACCCGTGAGTCAGTCCAGCAGGGGGACGTTCCGGCGGGCGGCGACCACCGCTTCCCCGTCGATCTCGGCCACGAGCACGTCCTCTCCCCCGCCCAGCCGCGCGCGCACCTCGCCGGTCGGGTCGGCGAGGACGGACCGGCCGATGCCGTAGGGCCCGTCGACCGACTCACGGGTCCACGCCTGGCCGACCGCGAGCAGCCAGGCCTGCGCGTCGTGCGCGCGGGCACGGGTGAGCAGGTCCCACTGCGAGGCCTTGCCGGGACCGTCGCCCCACGAGGCGGGCAGCACGACGAGCTCGGCGCCGGCGCGGCCGAGCTCGGTGAACTGGTCGGCGAAGCGCACGTCGTAGCAGGTGGCCAGGCCGACCCGCCACCCGTCGACGTCGACGGTCACCACCTCGTCGCCGGGTGCCACCGTCTCGGACTCCGTGCTGCCGAAGGCGTCGTAGAGGTGGATCTTGCGGTAGGTCGTCTCGGCGGTCCCCGGACCGGTGACGAGCAGGGTGTTGTGCACCCGCGAGCGCTGCTGGCCCGCACCGGTCGTGATCGCGTCCGCGGGGGTGAACATCCCGACGACGACCGTCACCCCGTGCCGCTCGGCGAGCGCGCGCACCCCGTCGGCGAAGGGCCCGTCGAGCGGCTCGGCGGCCGTGTCGAGCCGCCGGGAGAAGGGAGCCATCGCCGCCTCCGGGTGGACGACGAGCCGCGCACCCCGACCGGCCGCACGGCCGGTGAGCTCGTCGATGCGTCGCAGGTTGTCGGCCGGGTCCGCCGTGGCGGTCCACTGGCAGCCCGCGAGGCGAAGGGGGCTCATGCCGCCTCCTCGCGCCGCGCCATGTCGGCCCGGGCCGCGGCGAGCACCTGCTCGTCACGGCACCCGCGGGCGAACCCCTCGATGCGCGCCGCGATCTCGCGGCCGAGCAACCACTGACCGATCGGGTGGGCGATGCGCTGCAGCCGGGCGGGGCGCACGTCGTACGTGTACTTCCACACCGCGAGCGTGCCGTCGCCGTCTGGCTGGAAGCGCCACCCGCCGCCGAAGCGGGCGAAGAACCACGGTCCGCTGACCATCGTCATCCCGACGGAGGTCGGCGGTCGCCACGAGACGTACTCGCTGACCATGCTCGGTGAGACCGGCCCGGCGAAGGAGGACCGTGTGTACGTGCGCACCCCCACCCCGGGCTCGCTCGCCCCGTCGAGGAAGCGCTGCTCGCGGATGAAGGGGTCCCAGCGGCGGCGGACCGCGCCGGTCGTCTGCGACACGGCGAAGGCGAGGTCGGGGCTGATGGGGACGTGCACGTCGGCGCTGACCTGTGGCATGCCTCCACCCTAGGGTGAGGGCCATGGCGACTCTCTTCACCAAGATCATCGACGGCGAGATCCCGGGTCGGTTCGTCTGGTCCGACGAGACCTGCGTGGCCTTCCTGACCATCGAGCCGCTCACCGACGGTCACGCCATGGTCGTGCCGCGTGCCGAGCTCGAGCAGTGGACCGACGCCGACGAGCAGACGTGGGCGCACCTGCAGCGGGTCGCGATGACCATCGGCCGCGCGCAGCAGGCGGAGTGGGCGGCGCCGCGGATCGGGATGCTGCTCGAGGGCTTCCTCGTGCCGCACCTGCACATCCACACGTGGCCGGCCTTCTCGCCCGACGACTTCGACCCGCACGCGCCGATGCGCGACGTCAGCGACGAGCGCTTCGAGGAGGCAGCCGAGCGGCTGCGCGCCCGGCTGCGCGCCGATGGCCACGCCGCCCACGTCCCGGGCCCGGGGGCGCTTCCCGCATGATGTCCCGCCGCACGAAGGCCGCGATGTTCGCCGCCCTCATCGCGGCCTTCACCGTGATGCTCCTCGGCGGCGCCGTCCTCTTCGTCGCCGACGGGCAGCCGTGGGCCGCGCTCGCGTGGACCCTCCTCCTGGCGGTGGGGACCATCGTGACGTCCGCGGGACTCGTCGGCTTCCTGCGGGAGACCGACCCGGACCTCGTGGACGAAGGGGGTCACGTCGTCGTCGAGGCGCCGTCCCGCCCCCTTCCCCCGGCGACCGACCGCAAGGACCCCTGGCCCTACGAGTGGCTGGCCCCGGCACTCGCCCAGGCCTTCGAGGGCACGCCCTACGTCGTGATGAGCAACGGCAGCTCGATCCTCGTGCGGGCCGACCTCGTCGACACCCGGTGGCAGCACGTCGCCACGACCCACCGGTTGCGGCACACCTTCGTCACCCGGTTCGTCCCCACGGGCCGGCCGGGGGTGATCCGGCGGACCGACGAGTCGCGCCGGTTGGAGACCTCGGCGGGACCGACCCGGCTCGGCGCCCAGCTGGGGGTCGCCTCCGGACGGCAGTGGGGGTACACGCGGCGGATCGAGTACGGCCTCGGCCTCGACGGCTTCAGGCGGCGGGTCGACTACGAGTTCTCCACCGACGAGATCAACGAGCCGGTCCGGGAGATCATGCGGATGGCCGGCTGGCGGGCGACGCTCGACGCGGAGGCCAGGGGCGCGCTCGTCATGGGCGGCCTCGGCCTCTCGGCCGCCGTCGTCGTGCCCGCCGTGCTCGTCGTCCAGGCCCTGCTCGACTGACCGCACTGCAGACCCGTGGTGGCGATGGCCTCGTCCGGGGTGTAGGCATGGGGCATGGCTACCACTGCATTTAAGGGCAACCCCGTCAACACCGCCGGCGAGCTGCCGGCCGCCGGCGCGAGCGCCCCGGCCTTCGACCTCGTCGGTGACGGTCTCTCCGCGCTGACCTCCGCCGACGTCCCCGGTCGCGTCGTGCTCAACATCTTCCCGAGTATCGACACCGGCGTCTGCGCCGCGAGCGTGCGCAAGTTCAACGAGCTCGCCGCCTCCCTCGACGACACGACCGTCGTCAACGTCTCCAAGGACCTCCCCTTCGCCCAGGCCCGCTTCTGCGGCGCCGAGGGCATCGACAAGGTCAAGGTCGGCTCGGCCTTCCGCTCCTCCTTCGGCGAGGACTACGGCGTGACGATGACCGACGGCCCGATGGCCGGTCTCCTCGCCCGTTCGGTCGTCGTCCTCGACGCCGACGGCAAGGTCCTGCACACCGAGCTCGTCCCGGAGATCACCCAGGAGCCCGACTACGACGCGGCCGTCAAGGCCCTCGGCTGACCGCCCACCGACCCCATGACGAAGGGGGGAGCCGCCCGGGTGGGCGGCTCCCCCCTTCGTCATGTCAGGCGCGGACGGTCCGGGTGACGAGGTAGCTGCGGTCGCGGACGAGGATCTCGGTCTCGCCGACCCCGCGCAGGCGCGGCAGGTACGGCAGGTGCGCGTTGTAGACGAGCACCAGCTCACCCCCGGGCACGAGGACGCGGGCGGCGTCGTCGATCATCTCGAGCGTCGGGGTGGAGTCCTTGGCCGTGCCGACGTGGAAGGGCGGGTTGCTGACGATCGCGGCGACCGACACGTCGTCGAAGCCGACCAGCCCCTCCCCGCGGCGCACCTCGACCGCACCTGCCGTCGTCAGGCGCGTCGACGCCACCGCCGCCGCGGACACGTCCACCGCGACCACGTCGTCGAACCGCCGCGCGAGCAGCGCGGCGAGGACCCCCGTGCCGCAGCCCAGGTCGACGACGGTGCCCTCCGTGCCACCGACCCGGTCGAGCTGACCGACGAGCAGTGCCGTCCCCGCGTCCAGCCGCGTGCCGGCGAAGACCGCCCCGTGCGCGTGGACGGTCAGGTCGAGGTCGTCGTGGTGGCGTGAGCGCGGCCAGGTCTGCTCGACCGCACGGGCGCCGGAGGCGTGGAGGACGCGTGACTTCTGGCGGCCGAGGCTGGCCGTCACGTCCGTGAAGCTCGCCGCGAGCACCTCGTTCATCGACCGGGTCATGTGCTTGACCCGGCCGCCGGCGACGACGCGGACGTCGTCCGCGCCGACCACCGCCGCGGTGCGGGCGATCTCGTCGAGGGCGTCGAGCGAGCCGGGCAGGCGCAGCACGACGAGCCGGGCCCCCGTGAGCGCCTCCGCCAGGTCGGGGACGACCGTGCCTCCCGCCGCGGCGACCCGCTGCTCGCTGACGATGCTGTCGCTGTGCGCGACGACATCGCCCCCGGCCAGGCCGGCGACCGCCGAGGTGAGCGCACCGTGGTCGTCGCCGACGACCGCGACACGGCCCGACGGGAGGTCACCGAGCTCGTCGACCAGGAGCCGGTCGACGGGGTCGAGCTCGGGAGCCATCAGGTGCGCGGAACCTTGCGGTGCGGCTTCCGGTCACGTCGGCCGCCGGGCTCCCCGGACTCGCTGAGCTCGATGAGCTGGCCGGAGATGCGAGTGCTCTGCAGGCGGTCGGCCGTGCCGGGCGGCAGCGGCGACGGCAGCTCGACGATCGAGTGGTCCCCGCGGATGTCGATGTGGCCGAAGTCCTGACGGCTCAGGCCGCCCTCGTTGGCGAGCGCACCGACGATCTGACGCGGCTCGACCTTGTGCCGGCGCCCCACGGCGATCCGGTAGGTGCCCATCGGGCCGGAGGCACCGCGTGGGCCGCGCTTGCCCCCCTTCGCCCGGTCCGGGTTGTCGCCACGGTCGTCACGACGCGGCGGGCGCTCGGTCCGCTCGCGCTTGGGCGGACGCACGGGGTCGGGGCCCATGAGCATCGGCTCGTCGCCCTGCAGGACGATCGCCAGGGCGGCGGCGACGTCGCCCTCCGGCACGTCGTGCTCCTCGACGTAGTGCGCGATGACGTCGCGGAAGGTCGCGAGGTCGGACGAGGCGAGGGCGGCCGTGATCCGGTCGTCGAACCGGCCCAGCCGTGTGGCGTTGACGTCCTCGGGGGACGGCATCGGCATCTCGGCCAGGGTCGTGCGGGTCGCCTTCTCGATCGACTTCAGCAGGTGGCGCTCGCGGGGGGTGACGAAGGAGATCGCGTCACCGGAGCGCCCGGCCCGACCCGTGCGACCGATGCGGTGCACGTAGGACTCGGTGTCCGTGGGGATGTCGTAGTTGACGACGTGGCTGATCCGCTCGACGTCGAGACCGCGGGCGGCGACGTCGGTGGCGACGAGGATGTCGAGCCGGCCGGACTTGAGCTGGGCCACGGTCCGCTCGCGCTGGGCCTGGGCGACGTCACCGTTGATCGCTGCGGCCGAGAAGCCTCGGGCTCGCAGCCGCTCGGCGAGCGTCTCCGTCTCGTGCTTGGTCCGCACGAAGACGATCATCGCCTCGAAGTTCTCCACCTCGAGGATGCGGGTGAGCGCGTCCACCTTCTGCGGGTAGGACACGACGAGGTAGCGCTGGGTGATGTTGGGCGCCGTCGCGGTCTTGCGCTCGACGGTGATCTCGAGCGCGTCGGTCAGGTGCTTCTTGGAGATGCGGCGGATCTGGGCGGGCATCGTCGCGGAGAACAGCGCGACGTGCTTGTCCTCGGGTGTCTCGGCGAGGATCGTCTCGACGTCCTCGGCGAACCCCATCTTGAGCATCTCGTCGGCCTCGTCGAGGACGAGGAAGCGCAGCTGCGACAGGTCGAGCGTGCCCTTCTCGAGGTGGTCCATGATCCGGCCGGGGGTGCCCACGACGACGTGCACACCGCGGCGAAGGGCGCTCAGCTGCACCCCGTAGCCCTGGCCGCCGTAGACGGGGAGCACGCGCACGCCGGGGATCCGCGAGGCGTACTTCTCGAAGGCCTCGCAGACCTGCAGCGCCAGCTCGCGGGTGGGCGCGAGGACGAGTGCCTGGGGCGACTTCTGCTTGGGGTCCAGCTGGCTGAGGACCGGCAGCGCGAAGGCCGCGGTCTTGCCCGTGCCGGTCTGCGCGAGCCCGACGACGTGGCGTCCCTGGAGGAGCGCGGGGATCGTCGCGGCCTGGATCGGCGAGGGGGTCTCGTAGCCGATGTCCTTGAGCGCCCGGACCACGCGGTCGTCGAGGCCAAGGTCGGCGAAGGTCGGCTGGTCGGGCTCGGGAGGGGGCGTGCTGTCGGTGCTCACAGGACGACGGTAGTCGAGCCGCCGGGATCAGCGCTCCAGGACGAGGTCGACGGTGAGGTCGACGTGGCCCAGGTGCTGGTAGAGCTCCTCGATGACGTGCAGCGCGATGAACCCCTGCGTGACCGGTCGGGGGTCGCCCTCCTCCCAGCCGTCAGGCCCCCGCGGCGGTGCGGACGCGTCGTAGTCGGCGAGGTCCTCGACCCACCGTCGGCGCTGGGCGGCGACGATCGCCTCGAGCTGCTCGAGGGTCCCGGTCGCGGTGAGCTCCGCAGCGCGGTCACGGGTGATGGAGCGCCCGGCGATCGACTCCCCGCCCCAGCGCTCCATGACCCCGCAGCAGTGGACGACGAGCGCGTAGACGCTGTTGGCGCCCTCGACGTCGGGGCGTCGGCAGAGCAGCTCGTCTCCCCCGGCGTCGACGAGGTCGTCGGCCCCCGCCAGCAGCTTGGCCAGCGCAGAGTCGACATACCACTGGATCGTGGCGAGGTCCGCGCTCACGAGCTCTCCTCCCCCTCGCTCTCCGAGAACCGCGCCACGCTGCCGGTCTCGAGCAGCTCGGTGAACTCGTCCTCGGTGAGGATCGGCCGGCCGAGCTCGCGCGCCTTGGCCTCCTTGGTGCCGGCGTTGTCGCCGACGACGACCCAGTCGGTCTTCTTGCTCACCGAGCCGGAGGCCTTGCCGCCCCGCTCGAGGATCGCCTCCTTGGCGCTGTCGCGGGAGTAGCGCTCGAGCGAGCCCGTGACGACGACCGTGACGCCCTCGAGCGTCTGGGTGATGGACTCGTCCCGCTCGTCCTCCATGCGCACGCCGTCGGCGGCCCACTGGTCGACGATGCCGCCGTGCCACTCGTTGCCCTCGCCGTCGAACCACTCGCGCACCGACGCCGCGATCGTCGGACCGACGCCCTCGACGTCGGCGAGCGCCGCCTCGTCGGCCTCGCGGATCGCGGTCATCGACCCGAAGTGCTGGGCGAGCGCCCGCGCGGCCGTCGGCCCGACGTGCCGGATCGACAGCGCCACGAGCACGCGCCACAGCGGTTGCTCCTTGGCCTGCTGCAGGTTGTCGACGAGCTTGGCGCCGTTGGCCGAGAGCACCCGCCCGTCGTGGACGAGCTCCTCCGGGTCGCTCTTCTTCGCCGCCCGGGTGAAGAGCGGCACCTTGGCGATGTCCTCGGCGTCCAGCCCGAAGAGCCCGGACTCGTCGGTGAGCACGCCGGAGTCGAGCAGCCCGACCGCGCCCTCCCAGCCGAGCGCCTCGATGTCGAAGGCGCCCCGGCCGGCCAGCGAGGAGAGCCGTTCGCGCAGCTGGCTGGGGCAGGTCCGCGAGTTGGGGCAGCGGATGTCCTTGTCGCCCTCCTTCTGCGGGGCGAGCTCGGTGCCGCACGCGGGGCAGTGCGTCGGCATGACGAACTCGCGCTCGCTCCCGTCACGCAGGTCGACGACCGGGCCGAGGATCTCGGGGATGACGTCGCCCGCCTTGCGCAGGACGACGGTGTCGCCGATGAGCACGCCCTTGCGCCTGACCTCGTGGGCGTTGTGCAGGGTCGCGAGGGAGACCGTCGAGCCGGCGACCGTGACCGGCTCCATGACGCCGAAGGGGGTGACCCGCCCCGTGCGTCCGACGTTGACCCGGATGTCGAGGAGCTTGGTGTTGACCTCCTCCGGCGGGTACTTCCACGCGATCGCCCACCGCGGCGAGCGGGAGGTCGTGCCGAGCCGGCGCTGCACGGCGATCTCGTCGACCTTGACGACCACGCCGTCGATCTCGTGGTCGTAGTCGTGGCGCTGCTGCTCGACGCGGGTGATGAAGCTGCGCACATGGGTCATCGAGTCGAAGACCTCGTAGTGCGGCGAGGTGGGCAGCCCCCACGACGCCATCAGCTCGTAGGCGTGGCTCTGGCTGTCGACCTCGAAGCCCTCGCGCCGCCCCATCCCGTGCACGAGCATGTGCAGCGGCCGGCGGGCGGTGACGCGAGGATCCTTCTGCCGCAGCGATCCCGCGGCTGAGTTGCGCGGGTTGGCGAAGGGGGGCTTGCCCGCCTCGACGAGGCCCGCGTTGAGCTCGGCGAAGTCCTCGAGCCGGAAGAAGACCTCGCCCCGGACCTCGA
The DNA here is from genome assembly GCF_039631275.1 of Janibacter sp. LM. Classification (NCBI taxonomy): domain Bacteria; kingdom Bacillati; phylum Actinomycetota; class Actinomycetes; order Micrococcales; family Intrasporangiaceae; genus Janibacter; species Janibacter sp. LM. The sequence continues at coordinate 73,492 of NZ_JBDIVG010000001.1, read as the reverse complement.
CGAGGTCGGGCACCGGGTGGACGCTGTCGTCGAGCCGGGTCGGGATGCCCTCGATGGTCCGGACGTTCATCGTCACGTCCTCACCGGTGCGCCCGTCACCGCGCGTCAGCGCGCGGGTGAGCCGGCCCCCTTCGTACAGGAGGTTGATGGCCAGGCCGTCGATCTTGAGCTCGCAGAGGTAGTGGAACCCGGAGACCTCCTGCTCGACCCGGCGCGCCCAGTCGAGCAGCTCGTCGCCCTCGAAGGCGTTGTCGAGGCTGAGCATCCGCTCGAGGTGGTCGACGGCGGTGAAGTCGGTCGAGAAGATCGCGCCGCCGACCGTCTGCGTCGGCGAGTCGGGGGTGCGCAGGGAGGGGTGCACCTCCTCGAGCTCCTGGAGCCGCCGGATCAGGCGGTCGTACTCCGCATCGCTGATCGTCGGCGCGTCCTTGACGTGGTAGGCGAACTGGGCAGCGCTCGCCTGCTCGGCCAGGTCGGCCCACTCGTGCCGGGCGTCCTCGGGGATCTCGCTCACCCGGCCATCCTGCCGCAGGGCACCGACACCCCCTTCCATCCGACACGACGACAAGGTTGGATGGGACACCCGAACCCTCATTCAGGAGCCAACAGATGACCAATCTCGCGAGCAACCTCGTCGCGACCGCCCAGGCCCACCCCGACAGGGTGGCCATCAAGCTCGACGACGCGGAGCTCACGTGGGCCCAGCTGCACGGCCTCGCCGCCCGAGCCGCCGGAGCGCTGCGCGCGGCCGGTCTCGAGCCCGGTGACCGCGTCTCGCTGATCCTGCCGAACGTCCCGGCCTTCCCCGTGCTCTTCTACGGCACGCTGCTCGCGGGCGGCATCGTCGTCCCGATGAACCCGCTGCTCAAGGCGCAGGAGATCGAGTACTTCTACACCGACTCCGGCGCGAAGTTCTCCTTCGTCTGGGGCGACTTCGCCGCCGAGGCGCAGGCCGGCGCCGAGGGCACCTCGACCCGGGTCATCGCCTCCGGCCCGGTCGGCCCGAGCGAGGAGGACCTGCCGGCCGGGGAGCCGATCGCCACGCCCGTCGAGCGCGCCGGCGACGACACCGCGGTCATCCTCTACACCTCCGGCACGACCGGACGGCCCAAGGGCGCCGAGCTCACCCACGACAACCTCGACCTCAACGCCAAGCGCTCCGCCGAGGACATCATCGGCATCCGCCCCGACGACGTCATCATGGGCTGCCTGCCGCTCTTCCACGTCTTCGGCCTGACGTGCGGCCTCAACACCGCGGTCCGCCAAGGCGCGACGCTAACGCTCATCCCCCGCTTCGACCCCGGCAAGGCCCTCGAGGTCATCGAGCGCGACCGGGTGACGATCTTCGAGGGCGTGCCGACGATGTACGGCGCGATGCTGCACCACCCCGCGGTCCAGGACACCGACAAGAGCAGCCTGCGCACCTGCGTCTCCGGCGGCTCCTCGCTGCCGGGCGAGACGCTGCGCGAGTTCGAGGAGACCTTCGGCGTGCAGCTCCTCGAGGGCTACGGCCTCTCGGAGACCTCGCCCGTCGCCTCCTTCAACATGCTCGACCAGCCGACCAAGCCGGGCACCATCGGCCGCGCGATCCCCGGCTGCGAGATGAAGCTCGTCGGCACCGACGGCCAGGACGTCGGCCCCGGCGAGGGTGTCGGCGAGATCGCGATCCGCGGCGACAACATCATGAAGGGCTACTGGGGCAAGCCCGAGGCGACCGCCGAGGCGATCCCCGACGGGTGGTTCCGCAGCGGCGACATCGCGAGCGTCGACGAGGACGGCTACTACACGATCGTCGACCGCAAGAAGGACCTCATCATCCGCGGCGGCATGAACATCTACCCGCGCGAGGTCGAGGAGGTGCTCTACACGCACCCCGACGTGCTCGAGTGCGCCGTCGTCGGCGTCCCGCACCCCGAGCTCGGCGAGGACGTCGGCGCCGCCGTCTCGCTGCGCGAGGGCGCCGCGGGCGACACCGAGGAGATCAAGCAGTACGTCAAGGACCGGATCGCGGCCTACAAGTACCCCCGCACGATCTGGATCCTCGACGAGCTGCCCAAGGGCCCGACCGGCAAGATCCTCAAGCGGGAGATCCACGCCCCCGCCTGACGGGTCCCGTGCACTCGAGGTCGTCCTGGTGCATCTCGTGGTCGATCCGGCCACCTGGTGCACCAGGACGACCTTTTGTGCACGAGCCTCAGCCGGCCGCCAGGTCGGTGAGGGCGGCGGCCAGATCAGTCGTCGTGCGCAGGATCGACACGGCGGACGAGGGCGCCGTCCCCGCCAGCCCGCAGGTCGGCGTGACCACGACGTCACCGAGCGACGCGACGGGCAGGCCGATCCGCTGCCAGGCGCCGACGAGCCGATCGCTCGCGGTGCGCCAGTCCGCGCCGCCCGACGTCGGCACGGCGCCGGCCCACAGCCGCGTGCCCGACTCCACGGCCTCGGCCAGCTGCTCCCAACCACGCCCACCGAGCAGGGACAGGTCGAGCGAGAGCCCACGCGCGCCGGTCTGCCGCAGCAGCTCCACAGGCACATCGCCGGCACAGCAGTGGACGACCGTCTCGAGCTCACCGGCCGCGGCGAGCACGGTCCGCACCCCGTCCCGCACCTCGTTGCGCTCGACGGCACGCAGCCGCCCGTACCCGGACTGGGTCGGCAGCCGGCCCTCGAGCACGGCCGGCAGGCCGGGCTCGTCGACCTGCACGACCACCTGCGCGCCCGGCACGAGGCGCCGCACGTCGCCGAGGTGGCTCGCCACGCCGTCCGCGAGCGCCTCGGCGATGTCGCGCCGGGCACCCCGGTCGACGACCGCACGCTCGCCCCGGGTCAGCTCGATGCTCGCGGCGAGGGTCCACGGCCCGGTGACCTGGACCTTGAGCGGGCCGGTCCAGCCGTCGTACGCCTCGGCGAGCTCGTCGAGGTCCTCGCGGAGGAGGGCACGGGCCCTCCCTTCGTCCGCACCGGGGCGGTCGACGAACCGCCACCCGTAGGGCTGGGTCTCGACGTGCAGGTCGGTGAGGAGTGCGGCGGCGCGACCGACCATGTCGGCGCCGACGCCGCGGGCGGGCAGCTCGGGCAGGTGCGCGATGCCGTCCCCGAGCAGGTCCCGGACGGCGACGACGGCCTCCCGCGGGGACCGCCCGGGCCACGAGCCGATACCGGACGCGAGCGTCATCGGGTGACCGCCGCGCTCCGGCCGGCCCGAGCGATGGTGCCGGACCCGACGACTCGCGTGCCGTCGTAGAGGACGATCGACTGCCCCGGGGCGGCGCCCCGCACGGCGGTGTCGAGCCGCACGACCAGGCGCGCGTCGTCCCCTTCGCCCAGCACCTCGGCGGTGGCGGGGATCTCCTCGCCGTGCGCCCGGATCTGCGCGCCGAGCCGGTGCCGACCGGAGGCTGCGGGACCGCACCAGCGCACGTGGTCGGCCTCGATCTCGTCGGCGCCGAGCAGGTCGGCCGTCCCGATGAAGACGCGGTTGGTGGAGGCCTCGACCCTCGTCACGTAGCGGGGCTCGCCGTCGAGGCCGGAGCGGTCGAGCCCGAGCCCGCGGCGCTGGCCGACGGTGAACCCGTAGGCCCCGCGGTGCCCACCGACGACCTCGCCGGAGCCCTCGTCGACGATCTCGCCCTCCTGCTCGCCGAGGCGCCGGGTCAGCCAGCCGCGGGTGTCGCCGTCAGGGATGAAGCAGATGTCGTGGCTGTCGGGCTTCTTGGCCACGGCGAAGCCGCGCTCGGCCGCCTCCTCGCGAACCTGCGGCTTGGTCGTGTCGCCGAGCGGGAAGAAGGCGTGCGCCAGCTGCTCCTCGTCGAGGACACCCAGCACGTAGGACTGGTCCTTGGCCGTGTCGACCGCGCGGTGCAGCTCGCGCCCCTGGGACCCGTCGACGACCTGCGCGTAGTGACCGGTGGCCACGGCGTCGAACCCGAGCGCCAGCGCCTTGTCGAGGAGCGCGGCGAACTTGATCTTCTCGTTGCAGCGCAGGCAGGGGTTGGGGGTGCGCCCGGCCTCGTACTCGGCGACGAAGTCCTCGACGACGTCCCGGGCGAAGGGGGTGGCCATGTCCCACACGTAGAACGGGATGCCGAGCCGGTCAGCGACCCGGCGGGCGTCGCCGGCGTCCTCGATGGTGCAGCAGCCCCGGGCCCCCTCGCGCAGCGTCTTGGCGTCCCTGGCCAGGGCGAGGTGCACGCCGACGACGTCGTGGCCCGCCTCGATCATCCGCGAGGCGGCGACCGCGGAGTCGACGCCCCCGCTCATCGCGGCGACGACACGCATCAGGCGGCCCCGCTGGCCCGTCGGGCTCGGCCGACGGCCTCGGGCAGGGCAGCGAGGACCGCGTCGACGTCCGCGTCGGTGGAGGTCCAGCCGAAGGAGACGCGAAGGGACCCGCGCGCCTCCTCCTCCGAGCGCCCCATCGCGAGGACGACGTGGGAGGGCTGCGGGATGCCCGCCTGGCAGGCCGACCCGGTCGAGACGGCCACCCCGGCCGCGTCGAGCAGGTAGAGCATCGAGTCGCCCTCGCACCCGGGGATGGTGATGTGGGCGTTGCCGGGCAGTCGCGTGGTGACGTCACCGACCTCCCAGCAGCCGGTGACCCGGATGCCGAGGTCGAGCGCCTGGGTGCCGGCGAGGAAGCGGTCGCGCAGGGCGCCGATCCGGGCGGCCTCGGCCTCCCGCCGGTCCACGGCCTCGGTGACGGCGACCGCGAAGGAACGGATGGAGGCGACGTCGAGCGTGCCCGAGCGCACGCCGCGCTCCTGGCCCCCGCCGTGGCTCAGGGCGACGAGCCGGGCGTCGCGCTTGGCCACGAGGGCTCCGATGCCGATCGGGCCACCGAGCTTGTGCGCGCTGACGCTCATGAGGTCCACCCCGCTCGCGGCGAAGTCGACCGGGAGGTGCCCGGTCGCCTGGACCGCGTCGGTGTGGAAGGCGATGCCGTGCTCGTGGGCGATCGCCGCCATCGCGGCGACGTCCTGGACGGTCCCGACCTCGTTGTTGGCCCACATGACGGTGGCCAGGCCGACGGTCTCCGCGGACTCCTCGATCGCGGCGCGCACGGCGTCCGGGTGCACCGTGCCGCACTCCCCCGGCGCGACGAAGGTCGCGCTCGCGCCCTCGTGCTCGACCGCGTGGTCGACGGGGTCGAGCACCGCGTGGTGCTCCACGGCGCTCACGACGATGCGGGAGCGAAGGGGGTCCACCGCACGGGCCGCGCGCAGGCTGCCGGTGATGGCGAGGTTGTCGGCCTCGGTACCGCCCGAGGTGAAGACGATCTCGCTCGGGCGCGCGCCGAGGGCCGCGGCGATGCGTTCGCGGGACTCCTCGACGACCCGACGCGCGTCGCGACCGGGCCCGTGCAGGCTCGAGGCGTTGCCGGTGATCGCGAGCTGCTCGACCATCGCCTCGCGCGCCGCGGGGGTCATCGGCGTGGTCGCCGCATGGTCGAGGTAGGTGGTCATCACAGAGAGTCTACGGAAACCGGGACGCCGGGAATGAACCCCACCGGACCGAGGTTGCCCTCCAGGGTGCACGGGTCGAGCCGAGGAGGTCACGTGACGGGTGAGGCCACCGCTGTCGCGGACCCCCGGCACGTGCTCTCCGACGCCCAGCGACGACGCGTCCTCGCAGTGCTCCTCGTGGCGATCTTCATGTCGCTCGTCGGGGTGAGCATCGTCAACGTCTCCGTCCCCTCCATCCAGTCAGGTCTGGGAGCCACCGACTCCGACGTCCAGTGGGTCCTGTCCGGCTACGCGCTCACCTTCGGCGTCGTCCTCGTCGCCGCCGGACGGGCCGGCGACCTCCTCGGGCGCGGCGGGGTCTTCATGATCGGCGTCGCGACCTTCACCTTGGCCTCGGTCGCCGCAGGCCTCGCGCCGGACGCGACATGGCTCAACATCGCGCGCTTCGTCCAAGGAGTCGGGTCGGGCCTGATCAACCCCCAGGGCATCGGCATGATCCAGCAGTACTTCCGCGGCGACGAGCGGGGGCGGGCCTTCGGGCTCTTCGGCAGCACCGTCGGCGTGGCCGTCGGCATCGGCCCCGTGATCGGCGGGCTGCTCATCGGCGCTGGCGGTCCGGAGATCGGGTGGCGCCTGACCTTCCTCATCAACCTGCCGGCCGGCCTGCTCTGCCTGGTGCTGGCCTTCCTGTGGTTCCCGAGGCCCCTGCTCCACCGTCCGACCGGCACGACCCGCGCGGAAGGGGTCTGGCGCTCGCTCGACCCGGTCGGGTCGCTGCTCCTCGGCCTCGCCGTCCTGGCGACGATGCTCCCCTTCGTCGAAGGGGGTTCCTCGCCCTGGTTCTGGCTCACCCTGCCGGCGGGTCTGGTCCTGGGCTGGGGCTGGGTGCGGTGGGAGCGCCACCACCGCGACCGCGGGCGCAGCCCGATGGTCGACCTGCAGATCTTCACCATCCGCAGCTTCACCCGGGGCAGCATCATCGCGCTGCTCTACTTCCTCGGCATGACGAGCATCTGGGTGCTCGTCGCCCTCTACTTCCAGGTCGGCACGGGCAGGTCCGCGCTGCAGACCGCCCTGGTGGGCGTGCCGGCGGCACTGACGGCCGCGGTGGCCTCGGGCTGGGCCGGGCGGCGGGTGGCGCTCCACGGCCACCGAGTCGTCATCGCAGGCCTGGTCCTGGCGCTGCTCGGTGTCCTGACGAGCATCGTCGTCGTCCAGCTGCGGGCGGGTGGGCACCTCAGCGAGTGGTGGCTGGTCGCCAGCCTCGTCCTCGTCGGCGCCGCGCAGGGCTCCGTCATCAGCCCCAACCAGACCCTCGCCCTGGCCGAGGTGCCGCTCGAGTACGCCGGCAGCTCCGGGGCCGTCATGCAGACCGGGCAGCGGATCGGCACCTCCATCGGCATCGCGGTGATCACCTCCGCGGCCTTCGCCGTGCTCGGTGCGAGCGGCAGCTGGACGACCGCGATGAGCGCCGCACTGGGTCTGGTCGCGGTCGTCGTGCTCGTGGCCCTGGCCTTCGCGGTGGGCGACCTGCGTGGCCGCCGTCCCGAGACGGGTCCTCGCGCGTCCTAGCCGACCGAGACGTGCACGTGGTCGTAGTGGTTCTGCGTCGGGTCGCCCCGGTCCTCCATCATGTTGGAGCTGCCGTTGGGGTACCAGATGCGCTGCTGCCAGATGATGTACGTGATGTTGAGCTCGCCGGCGTGCTGCTGCAGCCAGGCGTTGACCTGGTCGCCGCGGGCACCGGTCACCATGATGTCGACGGCCCGGCCGCTGCCGTGGTCGCCGGGGTCGCCGGCCCGGTAGCCACCGATGTCGGTCATGTCGGGGAACTGCGTGCGCACGGCCGAGTAGACCTTCTGCGCGTTGGGACCCAGCCCCAGCCCGGCGGCCTCCGAGGCGTAGTTGCTCGTGGTGACCGACCCCGTCTGCGGGGCCTGCGACTCCTCGTCGGCGGTCTGCGTCTCCGGGTCGGCCTCGGGCTGCTCCTGCGGGGCCTCCTCGACCGGCGCCTCCTCGGCGGGGGGCTCCTGCGCCGTCTCCTCGGTGTCCGTCGCGGTCTGCGCGACAGGCTCCGGCTTCGGCTCGGGCTTCGGTGCCGGCTTGACGACGGCGTCGACCGCGAGGGCGCCGGAGGCGTCGTGGACCTCGTCGGCGTCGCCGGACGTCGGGGCCGTGACGGCCACCGTCGTGCGCGACGCGGAGCGGGAGGGGGCCGACTCCTCGCCCCGTCCGTCGAGGAGCGCCCGGACCTGCGCGGTGGTGGCGTCGGCGGGCGCAGCGGCGGTCGCCTGCGGGTGGGTGCCCTGGGCGGAGCTCGGGGCGATGACGAAGGCGCCGGAGCCCAGGACGATGCCGACCCCGGCGACGGCCTTCGCGGCGGCGCGGGCGCCGCTGCTGCCGACCGACGAGGGCAGGGTGCTCAGACGGGTCAGCGGTCCGCGGCGGGGGCTGCCGTGCCGGCTGACGTATCGGGTGGTGCTCACAGGGGACCTCTGGGTGGGGATCAGGGGATGACCAAGCGATCGTCGGCAACTGTAACGGCAAATGTCACGATTTGGTAAACGCACGACGAAGGGGGGCCGCGCACCCGACGGTGCGCGGCCCCCCTTCGTCAGGAGTGACGGGAGGTCACTTGCCCTTGACGGCCTCCGTGGCCTGCGGGAGGACCTGGAAGAGGTCGCCCACGACACCGAAGTCGACGAGCTCGAAGATCGGGGCCTCCTCGTCCTTGTTGATCGCGACGATCGTCTTGGACGTCTGCATGCCCGCGCGGTGCTGGATCGCACCGGAGATGCCCGCGGCGACGTACAGCTGCGGGGAGACCTGCTTGCCGGTCTGGCCGACCTGCGACGTGTGCGGGTACCAGCCGGCGTCGACCGCGGCGCGCGAGGCGCCGACGGCGGCACCGAGGGCGTCCGCGAAGGTCTCGACCGGGGCGAAGTCACCGCCCGTGCCACGACCACCGGAGACGACGATGGCCGCCTCGGTGAGCTCGGGGCGACCGGTGGCCTTCTTCGGCTCGGCGGCCGTGACCTTGGCGGCCTTCGCGCCGTCGGAGATGGTGACGGAGAGCTCCTCGAAGGCACCCGCGCCGTTGGCCTGCTCCGGGGCGGCGGAGTTGGGCTTGACGCAGATGATCGGGGTGCCCTTGGTGACCTTCGCCTGGACGGTGTAGCTGCCGGCGAAGACCGACTGGGTGGTGACCGGCCCGTCGGGACCGGCCTGGACGTCGACGGCGTCGGTGATCAGACCCGACTCGGTCTTGACGGCCAGACGCGCACCGATCTCCTTGCCGGAGGCGCTGCTCGGGATGAGCACCGCGGCGGGCTGCTTCTCCTGGACCAGCTGCGCGAGGATCTCGGCCTGGGGGGCGACGAGGTGCTCGACCGCGGCCGGGTCGGAGACGGCGTAGATCTTCTCGGCGCCGTAGCGCGCGAGGAGGTCCGTGGCGGTCTCGGCGCCGGGGCCGATGAAGACGGCGGAGGGCTCACCCAGCCGGCGGGCGATGGTCAGCATCTCCGCGGCGGGCTTCTTCACCTCACCGTTTGCGTGGTCGACGAGGACGAGGACTTCAGCCATGTCTATTGCTCCTTGATGTCCGGGTCGTCGATCAGACGAACTTGTTGGTGGTCAGGAACTCGGCGAGCTTCGTGCCGCCGTCACCCTCGTCGGTGACGATCGTGCCCTGCTCGCGCGGGGGACGCTTGGTCGTGGACTCCACGGCGGTCCAGGCGTTGGCGAGGCCGACCTGGCCGGCGTCGACGCCGAGGTCGGCGAGACCCCACTGCTCGACCGGCTTCTTCTTGGCGGCCATGATCCCCTTGAAGGAGGGGTAGCGCGGCTCGTTGATCTGGTCGGTGACCGAGATCAGCGCCGGGAGCGTGGCCTCGACGGTCTCGCTCGCGGTGTCGCCGTCGCGCCGCATGCGGGCGACGCCGCCGTCCACGGTCAGCTCGGAGGCGTAGGTGACCTGCGGCAGGCCGAGGCGCTCGGCGAGCATCGCCGGGACGACGCCCATGGTGCCGTCGGTGGAGGCCATGCCGGTGAGGACGATGTCCGGCGTACCGATCTTCTTGATCGCCTCGGCGAGGATCAGCGAGGTGGCCAGGGCGTCGGAGCCGGCGATCGCGTCGTCGGAGACGTGCACGCCCTTGTCCGCACCCATCTGGAGGGACTTCTTGACGGCCTCGGCGGCGTTCGCCGGGCCGACGGTCAGCACCGTGACCTCGCCCTCGCCGGCCTCCACCAGCTGCAGGGCCTGCTCGACGGCGTACTCGTCGAGCTCGGACAGCAGACCGTCCACGCCCTCGCGGTCGGTCGTGTTGTCCTCGTTGAATCCGCGGTCGGACTGTGCGTCCGGAACGTACTTCACGCAGACGACGATGTTCATCGGCGAATCGTCCTCTTCCTGGGTGAGGGGGCTGGATACCGGGCGATGCTCCCACCGGTCCCGCTGCGTGCAGCCGGCGGTGCGGGGAGAGTCCCAGTCCGCTCACGCTATCCAGCGGGGTGACCGACCACCAACGCGGGGCAGGGTGCCCTTCGCCACATGTCCCCGGGAGGATCAGCCTGCGGCGTTCTCCAGGACGTGGAAGGAGGGCTCCTCGTACGGGTGCGAGGAGCGCAGTGCCGCAACGACATCCGCGCGCAGCGACCTCGGGAAGGTGACCTCTGCGCGGTCCTCGACGACGCGCTCTGCGCGGCCGACGGCACCGATGGTCGGGTTCGCCGTTCCCACGGGGCGGAACCTCCCTTCGCCCCTCACGACGAAGGCGCACTCGCGGTACTCCCCCACCGCACCCGCGCCGACGGCGAAGAGCGCGGCGAGGACCTCCTCGGTCGCGTCGACCGGGATGTGCACGACGAGGACGTCGAGGGGTTCGCGCGCCATGTCACCAGCCCTCCGGCAGGTCGAGCTCGCCAGCGGCCACGGGGACGGGCCGACGGTGCCGGAGGACGCGGGCGGGCACCCCGCCCAGGACGACGAAGGGGGGATGCGCCCCGCGGACGACGGCGCCGGCCCCGACGACGCTGTGGTCGCCGATGTCGGTGCCGCGGGTGATGACGCACTTGGTCCCGACCCACACGTCGTCGCCGACGCGGACCGGGGACTTGACGATGCCCTGGTCCTTGATCGGGGTCGTCAGGTCGGTGGTGACGTGGTCGAAGTCGCAGACGTACACGTCGTCGGCGAAGAGGCAGGCCTCCCCCACCTCGATGTCGAGCCAGGTGTTGAAGGTGTTGCGGATCCCGATGACCGTCTTGGCGCCGATGCGCAGCGTGCCCTCGTGGGCGCGCAGCGCGGACCCCCCGCCGATGTGCGTGTACGCGCCGATGATGAGGCGCGCGGTCCCCGGCGCGACCTGGAGCTGCACGTCCGGGCCGATGAAGCACGGTCCCTCGAAGACGAGGCCCGGGGTGCGGGCGCGGGCCCGGACCATGCGCAGGTAGCCGAGGACGTGGTGGTGGCTCCAGGCCCGGTTGGCGACCACCCACCGGGTCCAGTGCCACCACGTGAGGCGGTCCTGCGCCATCAGTGCGGGCCGGTCACGCCGCGGGCTTGGTGCCCGTGACGCCCACGTTGTAGAAGAAGCGCTGCGGCACGACCCGCCCGAGGGCGGCGTCGACGCGCATCAGGCGCCTCCACGAGCGGTACGCGAAGGAGGCCCAGCCGAAGCCGAGGGCGTCCTCGGCGACCGCGTACTCGAAGGTGCGCACGGGCCAGCCGACGAAGGCGGACAGCAGCTCCTCCGTCGCCGTGCCGACGTGGTCCGCCCCGGCCCGGCGCGCGGTCGCAGCCAGCTCGCGCGGGTCGAAGGTGTGCAGGTCGACGACGGCCTCGAGGGCCGCGGCGCGGGAGGACTCGTCGAGCTCGGCGCGGTCGCGGGCCCACTTGCGGCGCAACGGCGGCAGCCTGCTGGCCCGGGTCGCCGCCTCCCACGTCGCGCGGGAGAGGTGCCGCGCGTACCAGTGCCCGATCGTCGTCGGCTCGCCGGCGATGACGAAGCGCCCGCCGGGCTTGAGCACGCGCACGACCTCGCGCAGCGCCGCCTCGACGTCGGGGACGTGGTGCAGGACCGCGTGGCCGACCACGAGGTCGAAGGTGTCGTCCGCGTGGGGCAGCGCCTCCGCGTCGGCGACGCGCCCCCCGATCGTGAAGCCGAGCCGCTGCGCGTTCTGCTCGGCCGCGGCGACCATGCCCGGGGACAGGTCGCAGACGTGCACCTCGTCGACGAGGCCGGCGAGCTTGAGGTTGAGCGAGAAGAACCCGGTACCGGCGCCGAGCTCGAGCGTGCGCCCGAAGGGGATGGCCTCCCCCTTCGCCGGGGACGAGGTCAGCACGTGCAGGAAGCGGTCACGCACGATGCTCGTGCACCGCTCGTCGAAGCTGATCGACCACTTCTCGTCGTAGGTCTGCGCCTCCCAGTCGTGGTAGAGCACCTGGGCGAGCTTGTTGTCCTGCCAGGCGGCCTCGACCTGCTCCGCGCTGGCCGTCCCGCTCGGGCTCGGACCCATCAGACCCCCTCGAAGGTGGCCTTGCCGGGACCGTGGTCCATGAAGCTGCGCATGCCGGACTTCTGGTCCTGCGTCGCGAAGAGCGCGCTGAAGAGCTGCGCCTCGATGCCCAGGCCCGTGCCGAGGTCGACCTCGAGCCCCCTGTCGACGGCCTCCTTGGCCGCGCGGAGCGCCTGGGCGGGACCGCCGACGAAGGGGGCGACCTTGCGCCGGGCGGCCTCGAGGACCTCGGCGGCGGGGACGACCTCGTCGGCGAGACCGATCTCGAGGGCCTCGGCGGCGGAGACCATCCGACCGGTGAAGATCAGCTCCTTGGCCCGGGCCGGGCCGACGAGGCGCGGCAGGCGCTGGGTGCCGCCGGCGCCGGGGATGATGCCGAGGGTGATCTCGGGCAGGCCGAGCTTGGCGTTGTCGGCGACGACGCGGAAGTCGCAGCACAGCGCCGTCTCGAGGCCGCCGCCGAGCGCGAACCCGGTGATCGCGGCGACGGTCGGCTTGGGGATCGCGGCGAGCGCCTGCGAGAAGCGCTGCAGCAGGCGGACGTGGGCGGCCATGTCCGGGTAGGACATCTCCGCCATCTCCTTGATGTCGGCGCCGGCGGCGAAGACGCGCTCACCGCCCCAGACGATGACGGCCGAGACGTCGGTGCGGGTGGAGACCTCCTCGGCGACCTCGACCAGACGCTGCTGCATCTGCGCGTCGAGGGCATTCATCTTCGGCCGGTCGAGGACGATCGTGGCGATGCCGTCGGCGACCTCGAGGCGGACGACCTCGCTCATGCCTGCGGCTCGCCGTCGCCGGCGGTCCCGTCCTCGAGCTCCTGGCCCGTGGCGCGCTGGTGCCACAGCTGCACACCCTGCAGGACGAGCGGGAGGGCCAGGCCGAGCAGCCCGCGGATGTCGGCGCCGCGCGGGAGGATGTGCTCGCTCGTCACGAGCAGGGTGTCGCCGGCGACGGCGGCCTTGACGAGGTTGAAGGCGACGTTGAGGTCGTTGCTGACCTGCAGGCGCTCCATCGGGTCGGTGGGCACGGGGTCCTCGAGGGCCCACTGGCCGAAGACGCGCAGCACGTTGGACTCGTCGTCCGCGCAGCGGATGAACATCTGCTGCTCGGAGAAGATGAAGGCCACGTCGCCCTCGTCGTCGATGCGGGTCTCCAGACCCAGGTCACCCAGGGCGTCGACGACGCGGTCGCGCAGCGGGGCCTCGGGCTCCGGCTGGTCGGCGCCGTTGGTGGGTGTGGGGCCGAAGTTGGGGAGGGCGGTGGGATCGCTCATGCCGCCACGCTACCCAACTGCTTACGCTGTGGGCCATGTCGACCACTGCCGTCCAGGCACTCCCCCATCTCCCGCAGCCCGGCGTCAGGCCAGTGGAGGGCGGCGTCGAGGTCGCGGTCCACGCCGCCTCCGCGACCGCCGTGTGGCTGTGCACCTTCGACGACGAAGGGGGTGAGACCCGCCACGCACTGCCGGCCACCGGTGACGGGTGGTGGGCCGGGCTGGTCCCGGACGTCACCCCCGGGACGCGCTACGGGCTGCGCGCCGACGGCCCGTGGGACCCGCCGGCGGGCCTGCGCTACAACCCCGCCAAGCTGCTCCTCGACCCGTGGGCCCGCGCGATCGAGGGCGCCGTGGACTACCGGCCCGAGGTCTTCGGGCACGTCCTCGAGGGCGACGACGACGCCGAGGTGCCGACGCGCTCGGAGGCCGACTCCGCCCCCTTCGTCCCGCGCAGCGTCGTGCTCGACACGAGCTTCGACTGGGGCGAGGACGCTCCGCCGGCGATCCCCCGTGACGAGCGCGTCGTCTACGAGGCGCACGTGCGCGAGCTGACGATGCTGCTCGAGGACGTCCCCGAGCACCTGCGCGGGACCTACGCCGGCGTGTGCCACCCGGCGACCGTCGAGCACCTGAGGCGCACCGGCGTGACGACCGTCGAGCTGCTGCCCGTGCACGCGTTCGCCGACGAGCCGCACCTCGTCGACCTCGGGCTGACCAACCACTGGGGCTACAACACGATGGGCTTCTTCGCCCCCCACGCCCCGTACGCGAGCAGCGAGGACCCGCACGAGGTGCTGCGCGAGTTCAAGGGCATGGTCAAGGAGCTCCACGCCGCCGGCATCGAGGTCCTGCTCGACGTCGTCTACAACCACACCGCCGAGCAGAGCACCGACGGCGCCACGCTGTGCTGGCGCGGCCTGGAGGCGCCGACCTGGTACCGCCTCGACGAGGACGGTCACGACGTCGACGTCACCGGCTGCGGCAACACGCTCGACCTCACCGAGCCGCTTGTGCTCGACATGGTCCTTGACTCGCTGCGCTACTGGGTCACCGAGTGCCACGTCGACGGGTTCCGCTACGACCTCGCGGTGGCGCTCGCCCGCGGCGAGGACCTCGGGTACACGCCCGACCACCCCTTCCTCGTCGCGCTGCGCGAGGACCCCGTGCTCTCGCAGGTGCTGCACGTCGCCGAGCCGTGGGACCTCGGGCCCGACGGCTGGCGCACCGGGCAGTTCCCCGGGGCGTGGGCGGAGTGGAACGACAGGTTCCGCGACACCGCGCGCGACTTCTGGGTCGCCGGGTCGGGCGCGCTCTCCCGCGGCGAGGAGCCCGGGCCGGGCGTGCGCGAGATCTCGACCCGGCTCGTCGGCAGCCGGGACCTCTTCGGCGACCGGACGCCGCTGTCGTCGATGGGCTTCGTCACTGCCCACGACGGGTTCACCCTCGCCGACCTCGTCGCCTACGACCAGAAGCACAACGAGGCCAACGGCGAGGACAACCGTGACGGCAACGACCACAACCGCTCGTGGAACCACGGGGCGGAGGGACCGACCGACGACGTCGTCATCGGCATCGCGCGCCGACGCTCCGCGCGCAACGTCATCGGGACGCTGCTCCTGTCGGCCGGCGTCCCGATGATCTCCTCGGGCGACGAGATCGGCCGCACCCACGGGGGCAACAACAACCCGTACTGCCAGGACAACGAGATGAGCTGGCTGCACTGGGACCTCGACGAGGAGCGCACGGACCTGCTCGCGACCGTCGCGCACCTCACCGCGCTGCGTCGCGAGGTGCCCGTCCTGCGCGACCACGACGAGTCGGTCCTCGGCTGGTGGGACGAGACGGGCGAGCCGATGACGGAGGAGACCTGGGCCCAGGACGAGCGCCGCACCCTCCAGCTCACCCTCGAGGGCGAGCCCTCCGCCCTGCTCGTCCTGCACGGGGGCCTCGACGAGATCGAGGTGACCCTCCCCGGCGAGCCCGGCTGGACCCTGCGCTGGGACAGCGCCTGGGAACGACCCGAGGACGGACGCGAGTCGCAGCCCGAGGGCCGCGGTGACGAGCCCGAGACCCTCACCCCGCTCAGCCTGCGCCTGTACACGCGCTGACCGGCAGAGGGTCACGTCGTGCAGCACCGGAGCGCTCTTGGTGCACGACGTGACCCTCTGCGAAGGGGGACGAGGGGTCAGGCGTTGGCCACCAGCCCCATGCTGGCGGGGAAGGCGATGAGCTCGTGCCGGGGCAGGACGCGCACGGTCCAGCCGAACTGGCCGGTGCGCTCGATGGGGACCCGGCCGGAGAACTTGGCCTTGCCGTCCTCGTAGGACTCGACGACGTCGAGCGAGGTCGCGTCCCACTCGACGAGGTCGTCCGTGCCGAGGGCGACGCGGCCGGCGATCACCTGGACGTCGACCTCGTGCGGGGCCAGACCGTCGAGCGCGACGTAGGCGTCGACGCTCAGCAGCTCGCCGACGAGGGGGCTGTCGGAGACCCCGGAGCCCTCGACGTGGTCGACCCGGACCGCGGGCCAGCCGGCCCGCACGCGCGCCTTGTAGTCGGCGAGCGCCTTGGCGCCGGCGTGGTCGTCGGCGTTGACGCGCGCGTTGTGCCTGGCGGCCGGGGCGTAGAGCTGCTCGGTGTAGTCACGCACCATGCGGGTGGCCAGGACCTTGGGCCCGAGCGTGGTGAGCGTGTGCCGCAGCATCGAGAGCCAGTGCTGCGGGAGGCCCTGCTCGTCGACGTCGTAGAACCGTGGCGCGACCTCGTGCTCGATGAGGTCGTAGAGCGCCGCGGCCTCGATGTCGTCGCGACGGCCCTCGTCGGCCACTCCGTCGGCCGTCGGGATGGCCCAGCCGTTCTCGCCGTCGTACCACTCGTCCCACCACCCGTCGAGGATGGAGAGGTTGAGCCCGCCGTTGAGGGCGGCCTTCATGCCCGAGGTGCCGCACGCCTCGAAGGGACGCAGCGGGTTGTTGAGCCAGACGTCGCAGCCGGGGTACAGCGTGCGGGCCATGGCGATGTCGTAGTTGGGCAGGAAGACGATGCGGTGGCGCACGTCGTGCTGGTCGGCGAAGTGCACCATCTGCTGGATGAGCTGCTTGCCGGTCTCGTCGGCGGGGTGCGACTTGCCGGCGATGACGAGCTGGATCGGCCGCTCGGGGTGGAGCAGCAGTGCCTTGAGCCGCTCGGGGTCGCGCAGCATGAGGGTGAGGCGCTTGTAGGTCGGCACCCGTCGGGCGAAGCCGATCGTCAGCACCTCGGGGTCGAGCACGCCGTCGGTCCAGCCGAGCTCGGCGTCGGTCGCCCCGCGCTTGGCCCAGCTGGAGCGCAGGCGTGCCCGGGCGTCCTCGACGAGCCGCGCGCGCATCTGCGCCTTGGCCGCCCAGATGTCCGCGCCCGGCACGGCCGGGATCGAGTCCCAGCGGTCGGAGGCCTCGACGTCGCGGCCGCCGAGGTGCTGCGCGGCGATGTCGTAGACGGTGTCGTCGACCCAGGTGGGGGCGTGGACGCCGTTGGTGATCGAGGTGATCGGCACCTCGTCGTCGTCGAAGCCCGGCCACAGCCCGTCGAACATCTCGCGGGAGACGTGGCCGTGCAGCTGGGAGACGCCGTTGGCGCGCACGGCGAGGCGCAGCCCCATGACGGCCATGTTGAACATGTCGGGCGAACCGCCCTCGTAGGTCTCGGCGCCGAGCTCGCGCAGCTTGTCCAGCGGCACGCCGGGCAGCTCCTGCGACCCGCCGAAGTAGCGCTCGAGCAGGTCCGTGCCGAAGCGGTCGATGCCGGCGGGCACGGGCGTGTGCGTGGTGAACACGGTCCCGGCGCGGGCGGCCTCGGTCGCCTCGTCGAAGGTCATGCCGGCGGACTGGGTGAACTCGCTGATCCGCTCGATCCCCAGGAATCCGGCGTGGCCCTCGTTGGTGTGGAAGACCTCGGGCTCGGGGGCCCCGGTGAGCCGCGACCACAGGCGCAGTGCGCGCACACCGCCGATGCCGAGGAGCATCTCCTGCTGCAGCCGCTGCTCGCCCCCACCGCCGTAGAGGCGCTCGGTGACCGCCCGCATCGAGTCGTCGTTGCCGGGCACGTCGGAGTCGAGGAGGAGCAGCGGCACGCGGCCGACCTGGGCCCGCCACACGTGCGCGCGAAGGGAGCCGCCCCCGGGCATCGCGACCGTCACGACGCAGGGGGTGTCGTCCTCCTCGCGCAGCAGGTGCAGGGGCAGGCCCTGCGGGTCCAGGACCGGGTAGGTCTCCTGCTGCCAGCCCTCGTGGTTGAGGCTCTGCTTGAAGTAACCGGTCTTGTAGAACAGGCCGACGCCGACGATCGGCACGCCGAGGTCCGAGGCCGCCTTGAGGTGGTCGCCGGCGAGGATCCCGAGACCGCCGGAGTACTGCGGCAGCACCTCGGTGATGCCGTACTCGGGGCTGAAGTAGGCGATGGAGGCCGGCAGCCCGTCGCCCGCGTCCTGGTACCAGCGTCGCGAGGAGAGGTACTCGTCGAGGTCGGCCTTGGCGGCCGCCACCCGCGCGACGAGGTCGCGGTCGGTGGCGAGCTCCTCGAGCTCGGTCGAGGAGTAGGTGGACAGGAGGCGGACGGGGTCGCCGTTGACCTCCGCCCACCGCTCTGGGTCGAGCTCGGCGAAGAGCCGGCGGGTGGGCGAGTGCCAGCTCCACCTCAGATTCATGGCGAGGTCGCCGAGGGCGGAGATCGGTTCGGGCAGGGCGGTGCGGACACTGAAACGTCGGATGGCCTTCACCCAGACCATCTTGGGGGTTATCGCGGCGGCACGCCAACTGCCGAGCGGTGACCTCGCGGGTAACGTGGCCGAGGTGAGCACCGACTTCACCGTCGTCCCGTCCGCCCCGACCCGCGTCCCCACCTCGACGCCACCCCAGCAGCCGCTCGGCCGCATCCCCGTGAGCGACGTGCGCCCGTGCGTCGACCACGGCGCCCGGCCGGCGAAGTCCGTCGTCGGCGAGCCCTTCACCGTCTCCGCCGAGGTCTTCCGCGAGGGCCACGACGCGGTCGGCGCGACGATCGTCCTCACCGACCCTGACGGCGTCGAGCGCCACCTGCCGATGACGTGCACCAACCCGGGTCTGAGCATCTGGGAGGGTGAGGTGGTCGCCGACCGCGAGGGCCTGTGGGCCTACCGGGTCGAGGGCTGGTCGGACCCGTGGGGGACCTGGGTGCACGACGCGACGATCAAGATCGCCGCCGCGATCGACACCGACCTGATGCGCGCCGAGGGTGCCCTCGTCCTCGACCGGGCCGCCGCGGAGCGGACGAGGGACGAAGGGGGGCGCTCCACCCTTCGCTCCGCCGCCGCGGTCCTGCGCGACCTCGACGGTCACCACGCCAGCGCCGCCCTGCACCTCGTGACGACCGGGTCCGCTGCCGCCGAGCTCGCCGCGCGTCCCCTGCGCGAGCTCGTGACGCCCGGCACCGACCTGTCGCTGCTCGTCGAGCGCGAGCTGGCGCTCTTCGGCTCCTGGTACGAGATCTTCCCGCGCAGCGAGGGCGCCCGGCTCGACCCGGACACCGGCCGGTGGGTCTCCGGGACCCTGCGCACCGCCGCGCAGCGCCTGCCCGCGATCGCCGAGATGGGCTTCGACGTCGTCTACCTGACGCCGATCCACCCGATCGGCACGACCGCACGCAAGGGACCCAACAACACGCTCGGCGCCGGCCCCGACGACCCGGGCTCGCCGTACGCCATCGGCTCCCCGGACGGTGGGCACGACGCGATCCACCCCGACCTCGGGACCTTCGCCGACTTCGACGCCTTCGTCGCCGACGCGAGGAGGCTGGGGCTGGAGGTCGCGCTCGACCTCGCGCTGCAGTGCTCGCCCGACCACCCGTGGGTCACCGAGCACCCCGAGTGGTTCACCACGCGGGCCGACGGCACGATCGCCTACGCCGAGAACCCGCCGAAGAAGTACCAGGACATCTACCCGGTGAACTTCGACCGGGACCCCGCCGGCGTCTACGCCGAGGTGCGCCGGGTCGTGCAGGTGTGGATCGACCACGGGGTGACGCTCTTCCGCGTCGACAACCCGCACACCAAGCCGGTCGAGTTCTGGCAGTGGCTGATCCAGGACGTCGCGCGGGAGCACCCCGAGGTCATCTGGCTGTCGGAGGCCTTCACCAAGCCGGCGATGATGCACACGCTCGCCAAGGTCGGGTTCCAGCAGAGCTACACGTACTACGCGTGGCGCAACACGGTGCCCGAGCTCGTCGAGTACGGCACCGAGGTCGCCGGCGAGGCCGCGGCGTACATGCGCCCGAGCTTCTGGCCGACGACGCACGACATCCTCACGCCGTACCTGCAGTTCGGCGGACCGGCCGCGTGGAAGGTGCGCGCCGCGCTCGCCGCGACGATGGTCCCGACGTGGGGCGTCTACGCCGGGTACGAGCTCATGGAGCACGTCGCCCGCCCGGGCGCCGAGGAGCAGATCGACAACGAGAAGTACGAGTTCAAGGACCGTCGCTGGGACGAGGTCGCCGCGTCCGGCGGCTCGCTCGCGGGCTGGCTGACGATGCTCAACCGGGTGCGGCGCGAGCACCCCGGCCTCCAGCTGCTGCGCAACCTCACCTTCCACCACGTCGACGACGAGAACCTGCTGGCCTTCTCCAAGTCGCGCACGCTGCCCGACGGTCGCACCGACACCGTCATCGTCGTGGCCAACGTCGACCCGCACTCGACCCGCGAGTCCACGCTGCGCCTCGACATGGCGGCGCTCGGCATGGACTGGGCCGACCGCTTCGAGGTCGAGGACCACGTGACCGGCGAGCGCTGGCACTGGGGCGAGGCGAACTACGTGCGCGTCGGCGCCGAGGCCGAGCCGGTCCACATCGTCTCGGTGGTGAGCAGCTGATGGCGAGGATCCACGACGCGGTGCTGCGCCCGGACAAGGTCGAGCTCGTCACCGCGTGGATGGGTGGCCAGCGCTGGTACGTCGGCGCCGGTCGGCGTCCCCGGCTCACCCGGCTCGACTCGTGGCGCCTGGAGGACCCGGCCGGCGAGGTGGGCATCGAGACGATCGCCTTCCTCGACGAGTCCGGCACGACGCCGGTCGTCTACCAGGTCCCCCTCACCTACCGCGGTGCCCCGCTCGAGGGTGCCGAGGCGGCCCTCGTCGGCGAGATGGAGCACTCGGTCCTCGGCCACCGCTGGGTCTACGACGCACCGCACGACCCGGTGTACGTCGCCCAGCTGCTCCGGCTCGTCCGCGGCCAGGTCGCCGCCCAGGCGGGCTCGGTCTCCGACACCGTCGACCCCGACGTCGTCGGGGCGCCGCACCCGGCGTGGCAGGACGACCCGGTCGTCGCGACGAGCCGGGTGCTCGTCGGCGAGCAGAGCAACACCTCGATCATCGTCACCCCGGAGCCCGGCACCGGCGCCCCGGTGATCATCAAGGTCTTCCGCACCCTCTCCCCCGGCGAGAACCCCGACATCACGCTGCAGGGCGCGCTCGCGGCGAGCCACTCCCCCTTCGTCCCGGCGAGCGTGGGCCACGTGGCCGGCGCCTGGCAGCGCCCCGACGGCAGCGGGCGCGACCTCGGCCAGGTCGCCTTCGCGCAGGAGTACCTCGAGGGCGCGACCGACGCGTGGCGCGTGGCGCTGCGGCAGGCCGCCGAGGGCGAGGACTTCTCACCGCGGGCCCGCGAGCTCGGCCGGGTGCTGGCGCGCGTCCACGAGGACCTCGCGCGGGCCCTGCCGAGCGTGCCCGCCGACCGCGACGTCGTCGAGCAGCACGTGGGCTCCATGCGCCGCCGCTCCGCGCGGGCCATGAGCGAGGTGCCCGCGCTCGCTGCCCACCAGGCCGCGGTCGAGCACGTGCTCGACCGTGCCCTCGAGGCGGACTGGCCCGCGCTGCAACGCATCCACGGCGACCTGCACCTGGGCCAGGTGCTCGACGTCCCCGGCCGCGGGTGGGTGCTCATCGACTTCGAGGGTGAGCCCTTGCGGCCGCTGGCCGAGCGCAACGACCTGGACTCCCCCCTTCGCGATGTCGCCGGCGTCCTCCGCTCCATCGACTACGTCGTCGGCACCGTCGCCCGGACCCACCCCGGCGTCGACGCCGGGCCGTGGGGCCGGGCCGCGCAGACGGCCTTCCTCGACGGCTACGCCGAGGTCGGCACCGATCCCCGCGCGCACGGCGCGCTGCTCACCGCCCATGTCCTCGACAAGGCCCTCTACGAGGTCGTCTACGAGGCCCACCATCGGCCGGGGTGGCTCGCGCTGCCCACGGCCGCCGTCGAAGCACTGGTCCGGGAGGTCCCGTCATGACACCCGTCCCCGAGTCCGCCCTGCCGGGCGCCCTGTGGGCCGTGGCCAACGGCCGCAGCGCCCAGCCCCACGACGTCCTCGGTCAGCACGTCGAGGCCGCCGGCCTGCGCGTGCGGGTCCGGCGACCGCTCGCCACCCGCGTGCGGGTGCGCTTCGAGGACGACGTCGTGGTCGACCTCGAGCACGAGCGGGACGGGATCTTCTCCGGCGTGCGTACCGATGCGAGCCGCACGATGGACTACCGCGTGCTCACCACGTGGGAGGACGGCGTCGAGCACCTCGGCGACGACCCGTACCGCTTCGCCCCGACGCTCGGCGAGGTCGACCTGCACCTCGTCGGCGAGGGTCGCCACGAGCAGCTGTGGACCGTGCTCGGTGCGCACCTGCGCTCCTACGACGGGCCGATGGGCACGGTCACCGGTGTCTCCTTCGCCGTGTGGGCGCCGCGGGCCAAGGCCGTGCACGTCATCGGTGACTTCAACGGCTGGGACGAGTCGCTGCTGCCCATGAGGCTGCTCGGCGACTCCGGCGTCTGGGAGCTCTTCGTCCCGGGGGTGGACCTCGGCGACGTCTACAAGTTCGCCGTGCGCGGCGCCGACGACGTGCTGCGGCACAAGGCCGACCCGATGGCCCGCCTCGCCGAGACCGCCCCCGCGACCGGCTCGGTGGTCACCGGCTCGACGTACACCTGGCGCGACGACGCGTGGCTGACCGAGCGCGCCCAGCGCGACCCGCACGACCAGCGGATGAGCATCTACGAGGTGCACCCCGGGTCCTGGCGCCCCGGCCTCGGGTGGCGCGGCCTGGCCGACGAGCTCGTCGAGTACGTGCGCGAGCACGGCTTCACGCACGTCGAGCTCATGCCGGTCATGGACCACCCGTACCCGCCGTCGTGGGGTTACCACGTGACGAGCTACTTCGCGCCCAACTCGCGCTTCGGCTCCCCGGACGACCTGCGCCACCTCGTCGACGAGCTGCACGGCGCCGGCATCGGGGTCATCCTCGACTGGGTGCCGGGGCACTTCGCCACCGACGAGTGGGCGCTCGTGCGCTTCGACGGGCTGCCGCTGTACGAGCACCCGGACCCGCGGCGCGGGTGGCAGCCCGACTGGGGCAGCTACGTGTTCGACTTCGGGCGGCCCGAGGTGCGCAACTTCCTCGTGGCCAACGCGCTGTACTGGCTCGAGGAGTTCCACGTCGACGGGCTGCGCGTGGACGGCGTCGCCTCGATGCTCTACCTCGACTACTCGCGCCGGGACGGCGAGTGGATCCCCAACCACCACGGTGGCCGGGAGAACCTCGAGGCCGTCGCGCTCCTCCAGGAGGTCAACGCCACCGCCTACCGCCGCTCCCCCGGCATCGTCACCGTCGCCGAGGAGTCGACCGCCTGGCCTGGCGTGACGGCCCCGACGCACGAGGGCGGTCTGGGCTTCGGGCTGAAGTGGAACATGGGCTGGATGAACGACGCCCTGCGCTACCTGGGCGAGGACCCGGTCAACCGGCAGTACCACCACCAGCTGCTGAGCTTCGCGATGATGTACGCCTACGCGGAGAGCTACCTGCTGCCGATCAGCCACGACGAGGTCGTGCACGGCAAGGGGTCGATGCCCTACAAGATCCCGGGCGAGGACGACCAGCGCTTCGCGACCCTGCGCGCCTTCTACGCCTACCAGTGGGCCTTCCCGGGCAAGCAGCTGCTCTTCATGGGCACCGAGTTCGGCCAGACGAGCGAGTGGTCCGAGAGCCGGTCGCTCGACTGGTACCTGCTCGAGCACGCGCCGCACCGGCGGCTGCTCGACCTCGTCGGGGGGCTCAACGCCTTCGCGGAGCAGCACCCCGCGATGTGGGCGCTCGACGCGGAGCCGGCGGGCTTCCGCTGGCTCGACGCCGACGACAACCAGGGCAACACCGTCTCCTTCCTGCGCTTCGGGCAGGCGGACGGCTCCGGCGACGTGGTCGCCGTGGTCGTGAACTTCGGCGGGTCCGACCGTGCCCCCCTTCGCATCGGTGTGCCGAAGGGGGGTCGCTGGGTGGTCGGTCTCGACACCTCGGGCTACGACGCCGCCGGCTCACCGAGCCAGGCGGGTGTCGTCATCGAGGCGCAGGAGCGACCCTGGCAGGACCAGCCGTGGTCGCTCGAGGTGCGGGTGGCCGCGCTCTCGGCGGTCTACCTCACCCCTGCGGGGGCCCCGACTCGCCCCTGACGCCCTCCTGAACCGCCCGGGACGTTGCATTGCCCTAGGGGAATGCACGCCCCGGGAGCGCGAGACCCTGCATTGCCCTAGGGGAATGCAGGGTCTCGGAGCGTAGGAAGAGGCGTCAGAAGAGGGCACTCATGAGCGTCGTACGGCCCTTGCGGACACGCTCGTCCTGGTTGCCGACGACGGCGAAGAGGTCCAGCAGGTGCGCCTTGACCCGGTCGCGGTCCTCCCCCGCGGTGACGCGGACGAGGTCGATCAGGCGCGTGAAGGCGTCCTCGACATGACCACCGAGCACGTCGAGGTCGGCGACGACGAGGGCGGCGTCGACGTCGTGCGGGTCACCGGCCGCGGCCGCCCGGGCGGCGTGGAGGTCCACCCCGCGGGTGCGCTTCATCAGGCCGACCTGGGCGAGCCCGAGCTGCGCGTCGGTGTCCTTGGGGTCAGCGGCGATCGCCTGCTCGTAGGCGGCGGCCGCGGCGTCCAGGTCGTCGCGCTCGATCGCGTCGTAGGCCTCCTGGTGCAGCGGCGGCAGGTCGTCCTGCGTGTCGGCCTCGGCGGGCTGCGCGCTGACGCGCCCGGTGACGCCGTGCTGCACCGCCACCTGGAGCAGCTGGTCGACCACCTGGCGGAACTGCTCCGGGTCGACGATCCCGCTGAAGAGCGGCACCGGCTGCCCGGCCACGAGACCGAGCGCGAGCGGCACCTCCGGCGGCTGGACCGCCTGCATGATGCCGGGGTTGGTCGCCACGTCGATCCCGACGACCTGTACGCGTCCCTCGAGGGTGCCGGCGATCGCGAGCGCGTCGTCGAGCAGCACACGGCTCTCCGGGTGCTCGGAGGACCACACGACGGCCACGGCCGGGACCACCGAGGTCCGACCGACGATGGTGTTGAAGGTCGCGTCGGTCGCCTCGACGAGGAGACCGTCGGCAGGTGCACCAGCGGCACCAGCGGCGCCACCGGCAGCGGGGGCTGCGGGAGCCCCCGGGCCGGCACCGGGGGCCGATCCGGTGAGACGGGACAGGTCGACGGCGCCGCGCAGGGCTCGGGTCGGGTCGCTCATGCCAGCCATTGTCTCCCACGGCCGGGGCCGCGCGTCGACCCCCCGGTCAGGAGCCCTTCGCCGACTCGAGCACGTCGCTGGCGCCGACGACGCGGGCCTTGCCCTCGGCCGGCGTGACGAGCGCCAGGGTCTCGGCATGCTTGATCGAGAGGGCGCGCTCGACGGTCGAGGTGTCGAGCACGTCCTTGAGCGCGGCCTGCTCGACCTTGAGCTCCTTGAGCTTCTTCGTCGCGGTGATCGTGTCGGTGCGCGTCATCGGCAGGAAGGTGATCGCTCCGCCGTCGGCCAGCGCGAAGGAGACCGCGTCGCCCTCCGCGACCGCCTGGCGCTGCCGGTAGTACGCGAGGTCACCCAGGTCGGCCTTCGTCGACCGGGCGTTCTTGCGCAGGGCCGCGGAGAAGGCATCGCTCACCGAGACGTCCTCGGGTGCCTTCGTCGACGACGAAGGGAAGGCGACACCCTTCGCCCAGGCGGTCGCCGCGTCCCGGACGTCCTTGCCGGGCGCCGCGACGGTGACCTTGGTCCCCTCGTCGAGCGGGGCGAGCGCGGGCACGCTGGCACCCGCGGCCATCGGCACGTCGGCGAAGAGGGTGAAGGGCTGGTCGGCCTGCTCGGCGACGAGGACGTGCAGGTACTGCACGTCGCCCGAGCGCGAGGTGGCCAGGACGGCGCGCGGCCACGTGGCGCCGCGGCTCACCGCGAGGACCTTGAGCCCCTCGACCTGCGTCGAGGTGCGTGTGGTCCTGTCCTTGCTGGCGACGGCCGCCCGCACCTCGCGCAGGGCCGGCCCGGAGAGGACCTCCTCACGCGCGGTCTCGGCGGCCTTGCCGCTCTTGCGGCTGACGTCGACGGCCTCGGTGACGACGCGGTCGGCCACCTGCCGTGCCGTGGTGGAGGTCACGGACGCGCCCGAGGACTGCTCGGCCGGGGCGTCGCGGATCCCGGCGATCGAGGCCCCCAGGCCGCAGCCGCCGAGGGTCAGGGGTGCCGCGACGAGGGCAGCGACGAGGGTGGTGCGCCGGCTCATGCGGCCTCCTCACGGTCGGGGCGCGCGGCCCGGTGGCGGATCATCCCCACGAGCCCGCTGCGGACGAGCAGGGCCACCCCGGCGAGGAGGAAGACGAGACCGACGACGAGGGTGACGACGGCCATGGTCCCCCAGCCGCTGTCCTCGACGGTCATGGTCACGGAGTCGATCTCGGCGCCGTCGGCCGCGGCGACCACGAGGGTCTGCGGCGCCTGCGACTGCTCGATCGTGCGGCTGATCTCGCCGGACGCGGTGCCGGACTCCTGCCACACGTCGAGGCCCGCGGGGTCGACGGGGTCCGTGGACCCGACCTCGGCGCTCGTGAGCGCCCAGTCCGACACCGCGACGCCCGAGACCTCGGCGCGCGTGGCGTGGCCCAGGACAGCCTCGGCGTCGGAGGGCCGGGCGGTGCCGGCCCACAGCTCGCCGGAGCCGGCGGCGGTGACCTCGACGGGGTGGTCGACGCGGTTGAGCACGTCGGGGTCGAGGACGACGACCCGCTGGCCGGGGTCGGCGGTGAAGGTGGCCGTGCCGGAGGTGCCGAGGTTGGCGAGGAACCAACCCCCGACAATCGCGGCGACGAGGCCGGCGAGTGCCAGGACGACGCCGGCGACGCGCTGGATGAGCGTGCTCACGTGGGTGCTTTCGGTCAGGGTTCAGGGGACGTCTGCCGCTCGGGCGGACGATCAACCATGACAAATCCTGCAGAAGGTCACAAATCGGTCACGGAGCCGGGACGGCTCAGTCCTCGGCGAGGAGGCCCGCCACGCGCTCGACCTTCGCGCTCATCTGGCCGGTGCGACCGGCCCGGATGTCGGCCTTCATGACCAGCCCGACGCGGTCGCCGAAGGGCTCCATGGCATCGACGCAGGCCTTGACGACGGCCATGACCTCGTCCCACTCCCCCTCGATCGTCGTGAACATGGAGCCGAGGTCGTGCGGCAGCCCGCTGTCGCGCACGACCCGCAGCGCGGCGGCGACCGCCTCGGCGTAGGAGCCGTCGGCGTCCGGGGAGGACGGGGCGATGGAGAACGCAAGCAGCACGGGGACCTCCGGGGTCGGGAGCTGGTGGGTTACTGGGTCATCCGGACGACGCCGTCGATGCGCCGCAGCCGGTACTCGTGCTCCTCGACCTCTTCCGCGCGGTCCTTGGGGTGGTAGGTGAGGCGCACCGTCACGGTGTCGGTCCTGGTGTCGAAGGAGAGCACCTGGGTGTCGACGGACTCGATCCCCGACCAGAACCCGTCGAAGCCGCCCCGGTCCTTCTGTCGGGAGGGAGCGAGCATCGCCCAGGCGGCGTCGCGGTCGCTGGTCACCGTCGAGAAGTAGTCGGTGATGAAGGTCGTGGCCTCGGCCTGCGTGATGTCCTGCATGCCACGCGAGGACGAGCTCGAGGTGGAGCTCGAGCTGGAGCTCGACGTGGAGCTGCTCGTCGACGTCTCGCTCGGGCTGGAGGTCACCGTGGCCGTCGTCGTGGTCGTCACGGGCGGCTGGGGCTCGCTGCTCGTGGCCGTCGAGGTGGTGCTCGACGAGGTGCTCGTCGAGCTCGTCGAGGACCCTGTGGTCGGCTCGTCGTCGCGCGACGCGGCCCAGGCGATCCCGGCCGCGAGCAGCACGGCCAGCCCGGCGAGGAGGAGGATCCACGGCCAGCCGCCTCGGCGTCGCGGCGGCGTCGGCGTGGGCGTCGGCGTGGGCGCGAAGGCCTCGCCCGCGCGGGAGGCGCCACCCGAGCCGCCCGCGGCGACGCTCTCGAGGCGACGGAGCACCTCGTCCATCGTCCCGCGTCGCGCCGGGTCGCGCGAGAGCATGTCGGCGAGCACCGGCTCCAGCGGTCCTGCCCGCTCGGGTCGCCGCGGCGGCTGCGAGGAGATGCTGCGCAGGGTGGCCAGGGCGTTGCCCTGCGAGGGGTAGGCGTCGGTGCCCTCGACCGCGAAGTAGATCGTCGCGCCGAGCGCCCACACGTCGGCCGCAGGGCCGTGGTCGCCACCGATGGCGACCTCCGGGGCCATGTAGCTCGGGGTGCCGGTCACCAGACCGGTCTGGGTCAGCTGGTCGTCGGCACCGGAGCGGGCGATGCCGAAGTCGCCCAGCTTGGGTCGACCGCCGCCGATGAGGACGTTGGCAGGCTTGACGTCGCGGTGGACGATACCGGCACGGTGCGCCGCGGCGAGCGCTCCCGCGAGCTGTGCGCCGAGGTCGGCAGCCCCCTTCGGCGTCATCGGACCGCGCTCGCGGATGGCCGAGGCGAGCGTCGGGCCGGCCACGTACTCCATGACGAGCCACGGGGTGCCGTGGTGCTCGGTGACGTCGTAGACCGCGACGACGTTGGGGTGGTTGAGCGCGGCCGCCGCCCGGGCCTCGCGCATAGCCCGGCGGGTCTCCCCTTCGCTCTCCCCAGGGAAGTCGCCGATCTGCTTGGCCGCGACCTGGCGGCCGAGGACGGTGTCGCGGGCGAGCCAGACGGTCCCCATCCCACCGCGACCGATGGGTCGCACGGTCTCGTAGCGGCCGCCGATCAGCTCGGGCGTCGTGTCGTCAGTCATGTCCGGGCCAGCGTAGTGCTCGGGCTCGGCTACCGGCACGTAGACTGCCGCCGCGGACGTCGTCCGCGTCGCACGCCACGAAGTATCAGGGGGAAATCACCGTGTCCTACCCAGCGCCGCCACCGCCCGGAGGCTCCGGCAACCCGAACCCGTACCAGGCTCCGGCCTACGGCAGCCCGGGCGCCTACCCGCCCCCCGGCAGCGCGCCCAAGAAGGACAACACCCTCTGGTGGGTCCTCGGCATCATCGGCGGAGTCATCCTCCTGTGCTGCTGCGGTGTCGCCGGGTTCTTCATCTTCGTCGCCAACGAGGCGAGCGAAGGGATCTCGAGCTACAGCTCCTCGGCCAACTCGTCCAAGAACGCCGACGCGGCCGGCGCCACGCCCGTGTCCGAGGGCTCCTCGGTCACCGTGGACGGTGCCGCCATCCAGCCCGGTTGGTCGGTGCTGACCTCGACCGACGACATCTCCGGCCTGAGTGTGCGCAACGACAGCGGCAGCAGCAACTCGTTCTTCCTGACCTTCTACTTCATGAAGGACGGCAACGTCATCGACGACGTCACCTGCAACACCAACTTCCTCGACGCCGGCGCGACCGACGCCGCCCCCACGTGCGTGTCGGCGATCTTCGACATCGACGACCACGACGAGATCCGCGTGGGCGAAGGTTTCTGACCCGGCTCAGTCCGCGCCGAGCCCGACGAGCAGCTCGTCGGCCGCCGCGTGCGGGTCCGTGGCCCCGTCGACGACCCGCTCGGCGAGCCCGTCGAGCGTGCCGCCGGAACCGAGGTCACCCATGCGGGCCTGCAGCCGGGCCAGCGCGAGAGCGGTGATCTCGGCACGGGCGCGCCCGGTGCGGCGCTGGCGCAGGGTGCCGCTCGCGGCCAGCCACGAGAGGTGGTCGCCGATCGCGGTGACGATGTCGCCCACGCCTGCGCCGTCGGCCGCGGAGGCCTTGACGACCGGGCGTCGCCAACCGCCGGGCCGCGTCCCCTCACCGAGCTGGATCATGTGCCGCAGGTCGCGGACGGTCGCGTCCGCACCCTCGCGGTCGGCCTTGTTGACGACGAAGACGTCGCCCACCTCGAGGATCCCCGCCTTGGCCGCCTGGATCCCGTCGCCCATGCCGGGCGCCAGGAGGACGAGGGTCGTGTCCGCGGCGCCCGCGATCTCGACCTCGGACTGACCGACGCCGACGGTCTCGACGAGCACGACGTCGAACCCGGAGGCGTCGAGCACGCGGATGGCCTGGGGCGTCGAGACCGACAGGCCGCCCAGGTGGCCGCGGCTGGCGAGCGAACGGATGTAGACGCCCGGGTCGCTCGCGGACGCGCTCATGCGGATGCGGTCACCCAGGAGCGCGCCGCCGCTGAAGGGCGAGGAGGGGTCGATCGCGAGGACGCCGACCCGCGCGCCCTGCTCGCGCAGCGCGCGGACGAGGGCGTCGGTCGTCGTGGACTTGCCGACGCCGGGGGCGCCGGTCAGGCCGATGACGTGGGCCCGACCCGTGTGCGGCGCGAGCAGCGCCATCGCCTCCGGCAGCGCGGGGTGCTGGTCGTCGACGAGCGAGATGAGCCGCCCGACGGCGCGGGTCGTCCCCGCCCTGGCCTCCTCGACCAGGACGGGGACGTCGATGCTGCGGCTCAAGCTCAGGCGTTCGGGACGCGGATGATCAGGGCGTCACCCTGACCGCCACCGCCGCAGAGGGCGGCCGCGCCGACACCGCCGCCGCGGCGCTTGAGCTCGTGGGCGAGCGCGAGGGTGATGCGCGCGCCGGACATGCCGAGCGGGTGGCCCATGGCGATCGCGCCGCCGTTGGGGTTGACCTGCTCGTCCTTGAGGCCGAGCTGCTGGGCCGAGGCCAGGCCGACGGCCGCGAAGGCCTCGTTGATCTCGACGACGTCGAGGTCGGAGACCGCGATGCCCTCCTTGGCGACGGCGACCTCGATGGCGTTGGCCGGCTGCGACTGCAGGGTCGAGTCAGGACCGGCGACGACACCGTGGGCGCCGATCTCGGCGAGCCAGGACAGGCCCAGCTCCTCGGCCTTGGACTTCTTCATGACGACGACCGCGGCCGCGCCGTCGGAGATCTGCGAGGCAGAGCCGGCGGTGATGGTGCCGTCCTTGGCGAAGGCCGGACGCAGCTTGCCCAGGGACTCGACGGTCGTGTCGGCACGCACGCCCTCGTCGGTGTCGAAGAGGACCGGGTCGCCCTTGCGCTGCGGGATCTCGACCGGCACGACCTCGTCGGCGAAGGTGCCCTCGGCCCAGGCCCTGGCAGCCTTCTGGTGGCTCGCGGCCGCGAACTCGTCCTGCTGCTCACGGGTGAAGTCGGAGTTCTCCGCGTTCTTGGCCTCGGTGAGCGCGCCCATCGCCTGGTCGGTGATGATGTCGTGCAGGCCGTCGTAGGCCATCGAGTCCTTGAGCTTGGTGTCGCCGTACTTGATGCCCTCGCGGCTCTTGGGGAGCAGGTGCGGCGCGTTGGTCATCGACTCCTGGCCCCCGGCGACGACGATCTCGAACTCGCCGGCGCGGATCAGCTGGTCGGCGAGGGCGATCGCGTCGATGCCCGAGAGGCAGACCTTGTTGACCGTGAGGGCGGGGACGTTCTTCGGGATCCCGCCCTTGATCGCGGCCTGGCGGGCGGGGATCTGGCCCTCGCCCGCGGTGAGGACCTGGCCCATGATGACGTAGTCGACGTCCTCGCCCTTGACGCCGGCCTTCTCGAGGGCGCCCTTGATGGCGAAGCCGCCGAGGTCGGAGCCGGAGAAGCCCTTGAGCGAGCCGCTCATGCGGCCCATCGGGGTGCGGGCCCCCGCGACGATGACAGTGGGGTCGGTGGACATGCGTTGGCCTCCGGGTGCAGTGGGTGCGTGGATGGGTCGACTCTACGCAGCGGCGGGCGGGGTGCCGAGGGGAACGACCGGTGACCCGTGCCACGAGCCCCGGGACGGTGGGCCAGACCACACGCGAAGGGGGCGCGCCGCCCCCCTTCGCGTCCCTAGGCTGCCGCACATGAACGATCTCTTCACTGCCATCGACCACGTCGGTGTCGCCGTGCCCGACCTCGACGAGGCCATCGCCCTCTACCGTGACACCTACGGCATGGAGCTCGCCCACGAGGAGACCAACGAGGAGCAGGGCGTGCGCGAGGCGATGATGCGCGTCGGCGAGTCCGGCTCGTGCATCCAGCTGCTCGCGCCACTCTCCCCCGAGTCCACGATCGCGAAGTTCCTCGACCGCAACGGCCAGGGCATCCAGCAGCTCGCCTACCGCGTCGAGGACATCGATGCCGTGGGCGCGACCCTGCGCGAGCGCGGCCTCCGCCTGCTCTACGACACCCCGAAGCGGGGCACGAGCAACTCCCGCGTCAACTTCATCCACCCCAAGGACGCCGGCGGCATCCTCGTCGAGCTCGTCGAGCCGGCGGCCGACGCCCACTGAGCCCACCCCTTCGTCCCGCCGAGACCGATCGGGACGACACGGATCCGCGTGTGAACTGGGTCATGACCCCATACCCGCGGCCGCCGCGACCACCTAGGTTTCACGCAACGCACGACCCCCGACCAGTCCCCCGGAGGCCGAGGAGCCCCCACTCATGGCAATCGACCAGATCCGCGACGCGATCCTCTCCGGTGACCGCAGCGAAGAGACCTACGCCAACCTCCCCCTGCCCGACACCTACCGTGCCGCGACCGTCCACAAGGACGAGGTGGAGATGTTCAAGGGCCTGAAGAGCCGCGACAAGGACCCGCGCAAGTCGCTGCACATCGACGACGTGCCGATCCCGGAGCTGGCCCCCGACGAGGCGCTCGTCGCCGTCATGGCCAGCGCGATCAACTTCAACACCGTGTGGACCTCGATCTTCGAGCCCGTGTCGACCTTCGGCTTCCTCGAGCGCTACGGCCGCCTGAACAAGTACTCCAAGCGCCACGACCTGCCGTACCACATCGTCGGCTCCGACCTCTCCGGCGTCGTCCTGCGCGTCGGCGAGCACGTCTCGAAGTGGAAGCCCGGCACCGAGGTCGTCGCCCACTGCCTGTCCGTCGAGCTCGAGGACGCCGACGGCCACGACGACACGATGATGGACCCGCAGCAGCGCATCTGGGGCTTCGAGACCAACTTCGGCGGTCTCGCCGAGCTGGCCATCGTCAAGGCCAACCAGCTCATGCCGAAGCCCGGCCACCTCACCTGGGAGGAGTCCGCCTCCCCCGGTCTGGTCAACTCCACCGCATACCGGCAGCTGATCTCCAAGAACGGCGCCGCGCTGAAGCTCGGTGACCGCGTCCTGATCTGGGGCGCCTCCGGCGGCCTCGGCTCCTACGCGACCCAGATGGCGCTCGCCGCCGGGGCGACCCCGATCTGCGTCGTCTCCTCCCCCGAGAAGGCGCAGATCTGCCGCGACATGGGCGCCGAGCTGATCATCGACCGCAACGCCGAGGGCTACAGGTTCTGGAACGAGGACAACACGGAGCAGAACCCCAAGGAGTGGCAGCGCCTGGGCAAGAAGATCCGTGAGCTCACCGGCGGCCACGACGTCGACATCGTCTTCGAGCACCCCGGCCGCGAGACCTTCGGCGCCTCGGTCTACGTCACCCGCAAGGGCGGCAAGATCGTCACCTGCGCGTCGACCTCGGGCTACATGCACGAGTACGACAACCGCTACCTGTGGATGAACCTCAAGAGCATCATCTCCAGCCACTTCGCGAACTACCGCGAGTCCTGGGAGGCCAACGAGCTCATCAACCGCGGTCTCGTCCACCCGACCCTCAGCCGGACCTACACGCTCGAGGAGGTCGGCCAGGCCACCCTCGACGTGCACCACAACAAGCACCAGGGCAAGGTCGGCGTGCTCACCCTCGCCCCCGAGCCGGGCCTGGGTGTCACCGACACCGACAAGCGCGCGAAGTTCGAGAAGGAGATCAACCGCTTCCAGGCGGTCTGAGCCCGCCTCCTGCCCCAAGATTCTCGGGTGACCCGAGAAACCTCGCCTTCGCAAGGGTTTCAAACCCTTGCGAAGGCGAGGTTTCTCTTGTTGAGCGGGTGCCTGCCCGGTGGGGCGAAGGGGGCTCAGGCCAGGTTGACCGAGGTGTCCAGCTCCGTCACCGCGGCCGCGAACTGGCTGCGGTAGAGGCGCGCGTAGGCACTATCGGCGGCGAGCAGGCTCTCGTGCGTGCCCTGCTCGACGATGTGCCCCTCCTCCATGACGACGATGAGGTCGGCGTCGCGGATCGTCGAGAGCCGGTGGGCGATGACGAAGCTCGTCCGGTCCCCGCGCAGCGCCGCCATCGCCTGCTGCACGAGCCGCTCGGTACGGGTGTCGACCGAGCTCGTCGCCTCGTCGAGGATGAGCAGGCTCGGGTCGGCGAGGAAGGCGCGGGCGATCGTCACCAGCTGCTTCTCGCCGGCCGAGATGTTCCCCCCTTCGTCGTCGAGGTGCGTGTCGTACCCCTGAGGAAGGGAGTGGACGAAGCGGTCGACGTAGGTCGCCTCGGCCGCCGCCCGGACCTCCTCGCGGGTGGCACCCGGGCGCCCGTAGGCGATGTTGTCGCCGATCGTCCCGGAGAAGAGCCACGTGTCCTGCAGGACCATGCCGGTGCGCGAGCGCAGCTCGGCGCGCGACATGTCGGTGATGTCGATGCCGTCGATGGTGATCCGTCCCGAGTCGAGCTCGTAGAAGCGCATGACGAGGTTGACGAGCGTCGTCTTGCCGGCGCCGGTCGGGCCGACGATCGCGACCGTCTGGCCCGGCTCGACGACGAGGTCGAGGTCCTCGATGAGCGGCCGGGTCGGGTCGTAGCTGAAGCTCACTCCCTCGAAGGCCACCCGCCCGTGGCCGTCGCCGCGCGCCACCGGCGTGCTCGGGTCCTCGACCTGCTCCGGCGCGTCGAGCACGTCGAAGACGCGCTCCGCGGAGGCGACACCGGACTGCATGAGGTTGGCCATCGAGGCGACCTGCGTCAGCGGCTGGGTGAACTGGCGCGAGTACTGGATGAAGGCCTGCACGTCGCCGAGCGTCATCTGGCCGGAGGCGACCCGCAGGCCCCCGACGACGGCGATGACGACGTAGTTGAGGTTCCCGACGAACATCATCGCCGGCATGATGATGCCGCTGACGAACTGCGCCCCGAAGCCTGCCCCGCGCAGCTCCTCGTTGCGCTCGGCGAAGGCCGCGTCGACCTCCGCCTGCCGGCCGAAGACCTTGACGAGCGAGTGGCCGGTGTACGTCTCCTCGACGACCGCGCTGAGCTCACCGGTGGACTTCCACTGCTGGATGAAGTGCCGCTGCGAGCGCTTGCCGATCGCCCCGGTGAGCGCGATGGAGATCGGGATCGTCACGAGCGCGATGAGCGAGAGGAGCGGCGAGACCCACACCATCATCGAGACCATCGCGACGACCGTGATGAGGCTGGTGAGCAGCTGGCTGAGCGTCTGCTGCAGCGACTGGGCGACGTTGTCGATGTCGTTGGTGACGCGGCTGAGCAGCTCTCCGCGCGGCTGCTGGTCGAAGTACGGCAGCGGCAGCCGGTGCAGCTTGGCCTCGACCTGGGCACGCAGGTCGAAGACGACCTGGTTGACCGCATGGACGATGACGCGCCCCTGGAGCCACGAGAGGACGGCGGCGACGACGTACAGCGCGAGCGCGAGCAGGAGGATGCGCCCGATCGCGCCGAGGTCCATGCCCTGCCCCGGCACGAGGTAGGGCATCGCCTCGATCATGTCGGCCCGGCGCCCTTCGCCCGACGCGCGCAGCTGCTCGACGACGGACTCGAGCGGGACGCCGGCGGGCAGCTTCGAGCCGATCCACCCGGCGAAGATGTGGTCGGTGGCCCGCGCGAGGATGAGCGGCCCGAGGGCGCTCATGCCGACGGAGACCACCGTCAGGGAGATGGCCGTGAGCACCCGGGCGCGCTGCGGTCGCAGCCGCCCCACGAGGCGCCGCGCCGAGGGCAGGAAGTTCTTCGACCTCTCCCCCGGCGTGCCCATCTGCATCGGGCCACGGCGCATGACGGACCCGGGCCCGCGGCGCGCCTGGGCGGCCTTCTCCTCAGCGGTGGGGACCTCGCTCACGCCGCCTCCTCCCGCGCCGCCTGGCTCTCGACGATCTCGACGTAGGTCGGGCAGCCCGCGAGCAGCTCCTCGTGGGTCCCGTCGCCGACGACCCGGCCGTCGTCGAGGACGACGATGTGGTCGGCGTCGATGATCGAGGAGACGCGCTGGGCGACCACGAGGACGACGCTGTCGGCGACGACGGGACGAAGGGCGGCGCGCAGCCGCGCGTCGGTCGTCAGGTCGAGCGCGGAGAAGGCGTCGTCGAAGAGGTAGATGTCGGGTCGGCGCACGAGCGCCCGGGCGATCGACACCCGCTGGCGCTGGCCGCCCGAGAGGTTGGTCCCTCCCTGCGCGACCGGTGCCCCGAGCCCCTGCTCGAGGTCGCGCACGAAGTCCTCGGCCTGGGCGATGCGCAGGGCCTCCCACAGCTCCTCGTCGGTGGCGTCGGGCTTGGCCTGGCGCAGGTTGCTGGCGATCGTCCCGCTGAAGAGGAAGGCGCGCTGCGGCACGACGGCCAGGTGGCTCCACAGCTCCGCCGGTTCGAGCTCGCGCACGTCGGTGCCTCCGACGAGGACCCGCCCACCGGTCGCGTCGTGCAGGCGCGCCACGAGGTCGAGCAGCGTGGTCTTGCCGGCGCCGGTCGAGCCGATGATCGCCGTCGTGCGACCCGGCTCGGCGCGCAGGCTGACGTCGCAGAGGACGGGCGCGTCGGCGCCGGGGTAGGCGAACTCGACGGCGTCGAGCACGACGGAGGGCCGGGCCTGTGTCATCGGGCGCGGCGCGAGCGCCGGCACCACGGAGGACTCGGTCGAGAGGACCTCGTCGATGCGTCCGGCGGAGACGGCTGCGCGGGGGAGCATCATCGACATGAAGGTCGCCATCATCACCGACATGAGGATCTGCATCAGGTAGGTCATGAACGCGGTGAGGGCACCGATCTGCATCTCACCGCTCCCCACGCGCTGGGCGCCGAACCACAGCACCGCCACCGTCGACGCGTTGAGGATGACCATGACGATCGGGAAGGCGAGCGCCATCAGCCGCCCGACCGCGATCGCCGACCCGGTGTACTCGGTGTTGGCCACCTCGAACCGCTCGCGCTCGCTCCCTTCGCGCACGAAGGCCCGGACCACACGCACGCCGGTGATCTGCTCGCGCAGGATGCGGTTGACCGTGTCGACGCTCGTCTGCATCCGGCGGAAGCTGGGGACCATCTGGCGGATCACCAGGCCCACCGAGACCGCGAGCAGCGGAACGGCGACGGCCACGAGCCACGACAGCCCGACGTCCTCGCGCAGCGCCATGACCACGCCGCCGACCATCATCAGGGGCGCGGTGACCATCATCGTCAGCGCCATGTTGGTGACGGTCTGGACCTGCGTGACGTCGTTGGTCGTGCGCGAGATGAGCGTCGGAGCGCCGAAGCGCGCGACCTCCTGGGCGCTGAAGCTGCCGACACGCGAGAAGACCGCGGCCCGCAGCCGGGCGGCCATCGTCGCCGACAGGCCCGCGCCGAGCCACGTCGCCGCGATCGTCGCGACGATCTGCAGCACCGAGACGGCCAGCATCAGCCCGCCGTGGCGGACGATGTAGCCGGTGTCGCCCGTGGCCACGCCGTTGTCGATGATCTCGCCGTTGAGGCTGGGCAGGTAGAGGGAGGCGAGGGTGGCGGCGAGCTGGAGGAGCAGCAGCGTCGCGACCCGGCCGCCCGTGCCGTCCAGGTGGCGGCGGACGAGGCGGAGGAGCACCCGACGATTGTTGCACCGTGCAGGTACTCCACCAACCGGGCTGTCCTGCGGTCAGCGCCCGTAGCGCCCGTGGTTGCGGGCCTTCCAGCAGGCGGAGTGCCAGTGCCGGCGGTCGTCCGCTCCCCCGAGCCCGTCGTCCGGCCAGACGACGACGTGCGGCGTGCCCGGCTGGATCTCGTGGGTGCAGCCCGGGCAGGTGTACACCCGCGTCGAGGTCTGCCCGCTCAGCCGACGAACGATCCAGGCGCGGCCCATCCACGTCTCCCGCGTCTGCGGCGAACCCCCGAGCGCGAGCGGACGGTGCTCGTCACGGCGGCGGCGGTTGCTGCGGGGCATGGGCTCATGGTCTCCCGTGACGCGAGCGGACACAAAAGGTCGTCCTGGTGCACGCAGTGGCTGGATCCGCCACCAGATGCACCAGGACGACCTCGTGTGCTCGGGCTCAGTACGTGCGGAAGCCCTCACCGGTCTTGCGGCCGAGCTTGCCGGCGCCGACGAGCTCGCGCAGGAGCGGGGCCGGGGTGAGCGACTCGTGCTCGAACTCGGCGAGCAGCTCCTCCTCGATGGCCAGGGCCACGTCGTTGCCGACGACGTCGAGGAGCGCGAAGGGGCCCATCGGGTAGCCGTAGTGCTCGGTGATCGCCCCGTCGACGGCGTCGAGCTCGGCACCCTCCTCGTGCGCCCTGATGGCGTCGTTGAGGTACGGGAAGAGCAGCGCGTTGACGATGAAGCCGGAGCGGTCGGCGCAGCTGACGGCGACCTTGCGGGTGCTGCGGCACAGGTCCTGGACGGTGTCGAGCACGTCCTGGCCGGTCGTCGCGTGGTTGATGACCTCGACCAGCTTCATGACCGGGGCCGGGTTGAAGAAGTGCATCCCGACGACGTCCTGCGGACGCCTGGTCTGCGCGGCGAGGTCGGCGATGGACAGCGACGAGGTGGTCGTCGCCAGGACGGCACCCGGCTTGCAGATGCGGTCCAGGTCGGCGAACAGTTGATTCTTGATGCCGATCTCCTCGGCGATCGCCTCGACCACGATGTCGACGTCACCGAGGGCCTCGCGCTCGGTCGCGCCGGTGAGGCGGCCGAGGACGGCGTCCGCCTGACCCTGGTCGATCCGACCCTTGTCGACCTGACGGGCCAGGTTCTTGGCGATCTGCGCGCGCACCGCGTCGACCTTGTCGCCGGTGCGGGCCACGTAGGTGACGGGGAACCCGTTCACCGCGAAGACCTCGACGATGCCGCTGGCCATCGTGCCGGAGCCGACGACGCCGACGGTCTTGACCGGGCGAGCCGCCCCCTGGCCGACCTGGGAGGGGGTGAGCTCGTCGGCGACGACCTCGTCCCCGTCGTAGGTGTAGAAGCCCTTGCCGGCCGCCTTGCCCGTGCGCCCCTCGGCGATCAGCCGCTCGATGGCAGGGTCCGGCCGGTGGCGCGGGTCCCCGCTCTCGGCGAAGCGCGCGGCGAGTGCGTCCCGGACGGTCTCGAGACCGATCTCGTCGAGGACCGCGAGGGGGCCGGCGGGCAGGCCGCAACCGAAGCGCATGCCGTTGTCGACGTCCTCACGGGAGGCGTACTGCTCCTCGAACATCGAGGCGGCGTGGTTCAGGTACGGGAAGACCAGGGCGTCTGCAAGAGCGCGGGAGTCTGACATGAGTGGCACTATCGCAGCCGTGGTGACCCCGGGACAGGGGCGCGCGGCGTGACGGTCCGCACAGGGGAAACCTTGTGCGCGTAGGGTCGTCGCCGTGCGAGTGGTGATTGCGACCTGCAGCGTCGACTACGAGGGGCGGCTCAACGCCCACCTGCCCCTGGCGACCCGTCTGCTCATCGTCAAGGCGGACGGGTCGGTGCTCGTCCACAGCGACGGCGGCTCCTACAAGCCGCTGAACTGGATGGCTCCCCCGTGCTCGATGGCGGAGGTCGAGCCGGACGAGACCGAGGCCACAGAGGGGGTGACCGCCGTCTGGAACGTCCAGCACGCCAAGACCGAGGACCGGCTGCGGGTCAGGCTGCACGAGGTGCACCACGACTCGGCGCACGAGCTGGGCCTCGACCCCGGCCTGGTCAAGGACGGCGTCGAGGCCCATCTGCAGCGGCTGCTCGCCGAGCACATCCAGACCCTCGGCGACGGCTACACGCTCGTGCGTCGCGAGTACATGACGGCGATCGGTCCCGTCGACATCCTCGCCAGGGACGCGAAGGGGGTCTCCGTCGCCATCGAGATCAAGCGCCGCGGCGAGATCGACGGTGTCGAGCAGCTGACCCGCTACCTCGAGCTGATGAACCGCGACCCCGCGCTGCGCCCGGTCACGGGGGTCTTCGCCGCCCAGGTCATCAGGCCGCAGGCCCGCACCCTCGCCGAGGACCGAGGCATCCGCTGCGTCACCCTCGACTACGACGAGCTCAAGGGCATCGACACGAGCATGCATCGCCTCTTCTAGTCGCCGAGCTCGAGCCGCTCCACCCCCTGTGCGGCGGACGGCAGGAGCACGGCCACGGTCTCGCCGCGGTGCAGGTCGGCGACCCCGGCCAGCGGGTCGCCCTCGGCGCCCGAGAGGGCCGCGTCGACCTCGAGCGGCACGTCCAGCGCGTCGGCCAGGCGCGCACCGACGCCGTCCTCCGACCCCGTGACGACGGCGAGGATCCCCACGCCGCGCAGCGCCCCGACGAGGTGGGCCAGACCCCCTTCGTCCGTGGGCGGTGCGGTGACGAGGAGTGTCGCCGGGCAGTGCAAGGACATACCTCGAAGGCTAGACCTGCGAGGTCGCGTCCTCGGCCTGCACGGCCGACAGGCCGCGACTCTCTCGGATGATGTCGAGGAAGCGACCCATGATCTCGTTGAGGCCGAAGTCCTTGGGGGTGAAGACGGCCGCGACGCCCAGCTCGCGCAGCCTCGCCGCGTCCGACTCGGGGATGATCCCGCCGACGACCACGGGGATGTCCCCGGCGCCCTCGGCCCGCAGGCCCTCGAGCACGTCGGGGACGAGCTCCATGTGCGAGCCGGAGAGGATCGAGACCCCGACCAGGTCGACGTCCTCGGCCACGGCCGCGGACACGATCTGCTCGGGGGTGAGGCGGATGCCCTGGTAGACGACCTCGAAGCCCGCGTCGCGCGCCCGCACGGCGATCTGCTCGGCCCCGTTGGAGTGACCGTCGAGGCCGGGCTTGCCGACGAGGACGCGCAGCTGCTCGCCGAGCTCCTCGCTCGTGGCACGTACGCGGTCGCGCACGGCGAGCAGGTCGGTGGACCCGGCGTCGGCGATCCCCACGGAGCCCGAGACGCCGGTGGGAGCACGGAACTCGCCGAAGACCTCGCGCAGGGCCTGGGCCCACTCCCCGACCGTCACCCCGGCCCGGGCGCAGTCGAGCGAGGCCTCCATGAGGTTGTCGCTCGTCCTCGCGGTCTCCTGCAGGGTGGCGAGCGCCGCCTTGGCTGCCTCGGCCTGCTGCGGGTCGGCGTCGCGCTCGGCACGCCAGGCACGCACGGCCTCGATGGCCTTGGCCTCGACGTCGGCGTCGACGGTCTGGATCGCGGTGTCGAGGTCGGCGGTCAGCGGGTTGGGCTCGGTGGTCTCGAACTTGTTGACGCCCACGACGATGTCCTCGCCGGCCTCGATCCGCTGGCGGCGCAGCGAGTGGCTCGCGACGAGGGCGGACTTCATGTAGCCCGACTCGACGGCCGGCACAGCGCCCCCCATCGCCTGGATGCGCTCGATCTCGGCCTTGGCCCCGGTCACGAGCTCCGTGACCTTGGCCTCGACGACGGGCGAGCCGGCGAAGAGGTCGTCGTACTCGAGCAGGTCTGACTCGAAGGCGAGGACCTGCTGCAGGCGCAGCGCCCACTGCTGGTCCCACGGACGCGGCAGGCCGAGGGCCTCGTTCCACGCCGGCAGCTGCACGGCCCGGGCGCGCGCGTCCTTGCTCAGCGTGACCGCGAGCATCTCGAGGACGATGCGCTGGACGTTGTTCTCCGGCTGCGCCTCCGTCAGGCCCAGGGAGTTGACCTGGACGCCGTAGCGGAAGCGGCGCTGCTTGGCGTCGGTGACGCCGTAGCGCTCGCGGGTGATCTCGTCCCACAGCTGGACGAAGGCGCGCATCTTGCACATCTCCTCGACGAAGCGCACGCCGGCGTTGACGAAGAAGGAGATGCGGGCGACGACCGTGCCGAACTCGTCCTCGGGCACGCGGCCCGACTCGCGCACGGCGTCGAGCACCGCGAGGGCGGTCGACATCGAGTAGGCGATCTCCTGCACGGGGGTGGCCCCGGCCTCCTGCAGGTGGTAGCTGCAGATGTTGATCGGGTTCCATCTGGGGATCTCGCCGACGGTGTACGTCACCATGTCGGTGATCAGGCGCATCGAGGGGCCGGGCGGGAAGACGTACGTCCCGCGGCTCAGGTACTCCTTGATGATGTCGTTCTGCGTCGTGCCGGCCAGGCGCGCCCGGACCTCGGCGGGGTCCTGACCCGCCGCCTCGGCCTGCTCCTCGGCGGCGACCTGGTACATCGCGAGCATGTACATCGCGACCGCGTTGATCGTCATCGACGTGTTCATCTCGCCGAGCGGGATCTGGTCGAAGAGGCGGCGCATGTCACCGATGTGGCTGATCGGCACGCCGACCTTGCCGACCTCACCGCGGCTGAGCACGTGGTCGGGGTCGTAGCCCGTCTGCGTCGGCAGGTCGAAGGCGACCGACAGCCCGGTCTGGCCCTTGGCGAGGTTGCGGCGGTAGAGCTCGTTGGACGCCGCGGCACTGGAGTGCCCGGCGTAGGTGCGCATCACCCAGGGGCGGTCGCGCTCGGGGCGAGCAGCCTCGGCGGCAGGGGTCGGGGCATCAGTGCGGTCGGCCATGAGGGCAAGGTACCCGCGCCCCGCGGCTCACCACAGGCCCGGCGACGGTGAATGACGCCACACCGGGTGGCCGCAGCCGGCCGGGGACGAAGGGGAGGTCAGACGGCGGCGCGGCGGCGGACGGCGACCCGCGGCGCGGGCACGTCGTGGAGGAGCCGGACGAGCCCGGCCCGGCGCAGCAGACGCTCGGTCCGCTCGTCGGCGTTGGCGAAGCGCAGCCGGCGTCCGGCCCGGGCGGCGCGGGCGTGCGCACCCAGGAGCGTCGCGAAGCCCACCTGGTCGACGACGGTCGACCCGGCGAGGTCGACGACGATCGGGTCCCGCCCGGCCCGGATCGCCTCGACGAAGCCCTGCCGCAGATCCGCGCTGTGGCGCAGGTCGAAGGGCACGACGACCCGGACCCGGGTGCTGCCCTCGCCACCCACTGGCGTCAGCGCGACCATTGCGCTCATCACGGCACCTGCCTTCCCCTGCTGAGACCGTGCACCCAGTGTGACGCGCGACCCACGACGGGGGTTGCACCCTCGGGCAACGATGTGATCACGCGCACACCAGCGTCTGGTCAGGCGCTCCCCGTTCGCCGGTCACGGGGGTCTGCCACGATGGGCCCATGGTGAACCTGACGAAGATCTACACCCGCACCGGCGACGGCGGCACGACCGCGCTCGGGGACTTCAGTCGCACCAGCAAGACCGACCCGCGTCTGCAGGCCTACGCCGACGCCAACGAGGCGAACGCCGTCATCGGGGTCGCGGTCGCGACCGGCGGTCTCGAGGAGGAGGTCGTCACGACGCTGACGCGGGTGCAGAACGACCTCTTCGACCTCGGCGCCGACCTGTCGACGCCGCTGCAGGAGGCGCCGGAGTACCCCCCGCTGCGGGTCAAGCAGGTCTGGATCGACGAGCTCGAGGCCGACTGCGACACCTACCTGGCACGCGTGGACAAGCTGCGCTCCTTCATCCTCCCCGGCGGCACGGCGGGCTCGGCCCACCTGCACCACGCGACGACCGTCGTGCGCCGTGCCGAGCGCTCGGCCTGGGCGGCGATCGAGCAGTACGGCACCGATACGGCGCAGGAGCGCGGGAGCGGCGGCGTCAACCCGCTCACGGCGACCTACCTCAACCGACTGTCCGACCTGCTCTTCATCCTCGCCCGCGTGGCCAACCTGCCGATCGGCGGCGACGTCCTGTGGCAGCCGGGCGGCGGCCGCGAGGAGCGACCGGTCAGGTGACGTTGACGCCCCGTCCCGGGGGCGCCGACTCCAGCCAGGAGCGCACCGCCGGGTAGATCTTCTGCTCGAGGGCGAGGTGGACCAGCGGTCGGCCGTCGGGCCCGGTGAGCGTCACCGAGACGGCGTCGACGAGACCGGGCACGGAGACCACGTCGGAGTCGGGCGTGGAGATCTCCAGGCCCTCCCGGACCCAGGCCATGGTGGGGGTCGTCGTGAGGCCGCCGACGCTGAACCACTCGAGGTCCACGGACCCCATGCGCAGCAGACCGAGCCGCCAGCGGTGCGACTCGGGCAGGCGGATGGCGCACGGGCTCACGGGTCCGTGCGCGGCGATGGAGCGTCGCCGCAGCCAGAGGAGGACCAGCCACAGCGCGACGACGAGACACCCTGCGAGGAGGAGGACCTCCACCACCTGCAGGGCCGTCACAGGGTCAGGCCTTGGCCGGGGCCTGGACGGTCTCGGCGACGATCGTCACGTTGTCGTGGTCGACCGAGAGGAAACCACCGTCGACGGTCGCGGTCTGGTCGCCACCCTCGGTGTGGATGACGACGTCGCCCTCCACGAGCACACCCAGCAGGGGGGTGTGGCCGGGCATGATGCCGATCTCGCCCTCGGTGCTGCGCGCACGCACCATGGTGGCCTCACCGGACCAGACCTTGCGGTCCGCGGCGACGAGTTCAACGTTGAGGGAGCTCACGTGGGGGGTCCTTCGTGTCGGTGCGGCTGAGGGGTTCATCCTAGCCCGCGGTGGGAGATGGTCCGACGCCGCGTCAGGCGACGACGAGGGCGAAGTAGTCCTGGCCCAGGGACAGGCTCACGATGCGCACCGCGGAGTAGGCGAGCCACACGCCGACGAGCACCATGAGGAAGCGGGGGTTGAGCTGGTCGAGCAGCCGTTGGGGTGGTCGTCGTCGCACGAGGGAGACGGCCGTGTAGACGACGAGGCCCGCGGCCGCCGCCATCCCGATCGGCCCGAAGAGGTTGTACTCGAAGGCGGTCGCGACGTCACCGTGCGCGAGGTGCACCCACGAGCGGGTCATGCCGCACCCGGGGCACGGCATGCCGGTGAGGATCCGCAGGATGCACGTCGGCTGGCCGCCGTCGACGGACGGCACCGGCCAGACCCGCGCCACGACGAGCCCGACGAAACTGATCGCCGCGAGGACGGGCACGATCATGCGCTCGGTGACGCGGACCCCCTTCGAGAGGTACACGGTCCGGCCTGCCGGGCTCACCGGGTGGGTCATCGCAGCGGCCGGCCGTCCACGTCGGGCAGCTTGCGCATGACGACGA
Organism: Janibacter sp. LM; assembly: GCF_039631275.1. Classification (NCBI taxonomy): domain Bacteria; kingdom Bacillati; phylum Actinomycetota; class Actinomycetes; order Micrococcales; family Intrasporangiaceae; genus Janibacter; species Janibacter sp. LM. The sequence continues at coordinate 28,930 of NZ_JBDIVG010000001.1, read as the reverse complement.
GGATGATGTCGATGAGCGACCAGATGCCCATGCCACCGCAGGTGACGAGCTTGAGCACGCCGAGGCCGGTCTGGCCGAGGTAGAAGCGGTCCACGCCGAAACCGCCGACGAAGATCGACAGCAGCAGGGTGGTCATCCACTCGCGGCTCGAGAACAGGCCCGGGACCTGCGAGGCCGGGAACCAGCTCTGCTGGCCCTCGGCCCGCACCGGGGAGTCGCCCTTGAGCTGGCCGCCCAGCGCCATGCCGAGCAGCTCCTGGAGGCCGTACGGGCCGTACTCCTGCCCCATGACGTTGAGGTGGTAGCGACCGGCGGGGCCCGCACCGAGCTGCGGCTGCGGGGTGTACCCGGGCGCCGGCGGCTGGTAGCCCTGGGGCGGCGCGGGCGGACCCTGCGGGGCGGGGGGCCCCGGGTACGGGGGGCCGCCGGGGCCGGGCTGGTCGAACTGCTCACCGGGGGTCGTCATGCGGCCAGTGTAGGTGCCCGCGGCACCCGTGCCGGACCGGGTCCGGGACAGCGGACGGCCGCCTCCCTTCGCCAGGAACGAAGGGGGGCGGCCGTCACGTCGACCGTGGGTCGGGTCAGAGGTTCTTCTGGATCTCCGCCCACTGGCGCTCGACGTCGTCGAGGCCACCGCACATGAAGAAGGCCTGCTCGGCGACGTGGTCGTACTCGCCGTCGCAGATCTTGGTGAAGGCCTCGATGGTGTCCGGCAGGGACACGGTCGAGCCCTCGATGCCGGTGAACTGCTTGGCGACGTAGGTGTTCTGCGAGAGGAACCGCTGGATGCGACGCGCGCGGTTGACGAGGATCTTGTCCTCCTCGGACAGCTCGTCGATACCGAGGATCGCGATGATGTCCTGCAGCTCCTTGTTCTTCTGGAGGATCTGCTTGACGCGCACCGCGGTGGTGTAGTGGTCCTCCGCGATGTAGCGGCGGTCGAGGATCCGGCTCGTCGAGGTGAGCGGGTCCACGGCCGGGTAGATGCCCATCGACGCGATCTCACGGTTGAGCTCGGTCGTCGCGTCGAGGTGGGCGAAGGTCGTCGCCGGGGCCGGGTCGGTGTAGTCGTCGGCGGGGACGTAGATGGCCTGCATCGAGGTGATGGAGTGACCACGCGTGGAGGTGATGCGCTCCTGGAGGGTGCCCATCTCGTCGGCGAGGGTCGGCTGGTACCCCACGGCGGAGGGCATGCGGCCCAGCAGCGTGGAGACCTCGGAGCCGGCCTGGGTGAAGCGGAAGATGTTGTCGATGAAGAGCAGCACGTCCTGCTTCTGCACGTCGCGGAAGTACTCCGCCATCGTCAGAGCAGACAGCGCCACCCGCAGACGCGTGCCCGGCGGCTCGTCCATCTGGCCGAACACCAGGGCGGTCTGGCCGAGGACCCCGGCCTCCTCCATCTCGACCATGAGGTCGTTGCCCTCACGGGTGCGCTCGCCGACACCGGCGAAGACGGAGACACCACCGTGGTTGCGGGCCACACGCGCGATCATCTCCTGGATGAGCACGGTCTTGCCGACGCCGGCGCCACCGAAGAGGCCGATCTTGCCTCCGAGGACGTAGGGCGTCAGGAGGTCGATGACCTTGATGCCCGTCTCGAACATCTCGGTCTTGGACTCGAGCTGGTCGAAGGCGGGGGCCTGGCGGTGGATGCCCCAGCGCTCGGTGATGTCGAGGGTCTCGCCCTCCGCGAGGTTGAGGCAGGCACCGGTCGCGTTGAAGACCTTGCCGAGGGTGACGTCGCCGACCGGGACGGTGATCGGGCCACCGGTGTCCTGGACCGCGGCACCGCGGACGAGGCCGTCGGTGGGCTGCAGCGAGATGGCGCGGACCATGTTGTCGCCGATGTGCTGGGCGACCTCGAGGTTCAGCGTGCGGGTGTTGTCGTCGAGGGTGACCTCGGTGGTGAGCAGGTTGTACTGCTCAGGCATGGTGTCGACGCCGAACTCGACATCGACGACCGGGCCGATGACGCGCGAGATGCGCCCGACCCCGCCTGCAGTGGTGGTGTTCTCTTCGGTGACGGTGGCAGTCATGGGTTCTCTCTACCTTCTCACTTGGAATCGGCGAGGGCGCTGGCGCCGCCGACGATCTCGGAGATTTCCTGGGTGATCTCGGCCTGGCGGGCCTGGTTGGCCAGCCGGGTGTACTTCTTGATGAGCTCCTCGGCGTTGTCGGTCGCCGACTTCATCGCGCGCTGACGAGCCGCGAGCTCGGAGGCCGCCGCCTGGAGGAGGCAGTTGAAGATGCGCGCGTTGACGTAGCGCGGCAGCAGCGTGTCGAGCAGCTCCTCGGGGTTCGGCTCGAACTCGTAGAGCGGGTAGAGCTCGGACTCCTCACCCGGATCCTCGACGCCCTCGACGACCTCGAGCGGCAGCAGCCGGATGACCTCGGCCTCCTGGGCCACCATCGAGATGAAGCGGGTGAAGACGATGTGCACCTCGTCCACGCCCCCGTCCTGCGTGTCCCGGACGAAGTCGGCCACGAGCCGCTCGCCGATCTCGCGGGCGTTGTCGAAGGTCGGCTTCTCGGAGCTGCCCGTCCACTCGGCCGCGTACTCACGCTTGCGGAAGGAGTAGAAGGAGACGGCCCGACGACCGACGAGGTAGGGCACGACCTCCTTGCCCTCGTCGCGGAGGGCGGCAGCGACACGCTCCCCCTCCTTGAGGACGTTCGAGTTGTACCCGCCGGCGAGCCCACGGTCAGCCGCGATGACGACGAGCGCCGCGCGCTTGACGTCCTCCGGCTCGGTGGTCAGGGGGTGGTCCTCGTCCGAGTACGTGGCGACGGCCGAGGCCGCGCGCGTCAGCGCGCGGGCGTACGGCGTGGACTCACGCACGGCCTGCTGGGCCTTGACGACACGCGAGGCCGCCATGAGCTCCATGGCACGCGTGATCTTCTTGGTCGCACTGACGGACCGGATGCGCTGCCGGTACTCCCGGATCTGCGCTCCCATGTGCTTCCGCCTCTCCTGTGGTCTGTGGTCGGCTCACGGCCGGTGGCCGTGGGGTGGTGCTGCCCCGGTCGGGCGCCGATGAGGGCGCCCGACCGGTGGTGCTCAGCGCTTCTGCTTGACGATCTGGACCTGCTCGGACTCCTGCGCGTCCTCACCGGACTCCTCCGCGCTGCCGACCGGGACGTTGTCCTGGTTGGAGGGGACGAAGGTGTCGCGGAAGGAGGCGATCTCGGTCTCGAGCGCTGAGATCGTGGAGTCCTCGAACTTGCCGGTCTCCTGGATGCCGTCGAGCAGGTCCTGCTTGTTGCGACGCAGGTGGTCGAGGAACTCGGCCTCGAAGCGCTTGACGTCCTCGACGGCGATCGGGTCGAGCTCACCGGTCGTGCCGGCCCAGATCGCGACGACCTGCTCCGGGACGGGGTACGGGTCGGCCTGCTTCTGCTTCAGGACCTCGACGAGGCGAGCACCTCGCGCCAGCTGCTGCTTGGACGCCGGGTCCAGGTCCGACGCGAACATCGCGAAGGCCTCGAGCGAGCGGTACTGCGCGAGGTCCAGCTTGAGTCGACCGGAGACCGACTTCATCGCCTTGGTCTGCGCGGCCGAGCCGACGCGGGAGACGGAGACACCCACGTCGATGGCCGGACGGACGTCGGAGTTGAACAGGTCGGCCTGCAGGTAGATCTGACCGTCGGTGATCGAGATGACGTTGGTCGGGATGTACGCCGAGACGTCACCGGCCTTGGTCTCGATGATCGGCAGACCGGTCATCGAGCCGGCGCCCAGCTCGTCGGAGAGCTTGGCGCAGCGCTCGAGCATGCGCGAGTGCAGGTAGAAGACGTCACCCGGGTAGGCCTCGCGGCCCGGCGGGCGGCGGAGCAGCAACGACATCGAGCGGTAGGCCTCGGCCTGCTTGCTCAGGTCGTCGAAGACGATGAGGACGTGCTTGCCCTGGTACATCCAGTGCTGGCCGATGGCCGAGCCGGTGAAGGGGGCGAGGTACTTGAAGCCCGCGGCGTCGGAGGCGGGAGCCGCGACGATCGTCGTGTACTCCATGGCGCCGGCCTCCTCGAGCGTGCCCTTGACGGACGCGATCGTCGAGCCCTTCTGGCCGATGGCGACGTAGATGCAGCGGACCTGCTTCTGCGGGTCGCCGGTCTCCCAGAACTGCTTCTGGTTGATGATCGTGTCGACCGCGACCGTGGTCTTGCCGGTCTGGCGGTCACCGATGATCAGCTGACGCTGGCCACGGCCGATCGGGGTCATGGCGTCGACCGACTTCAGGCCGGTCTGGAGCGGCTCGTGGACCGACTTGCGGTCGACGACGCTCGGGGCCTGCAGCTCGAGCGCGCGGCGCTCGGTGGTCTCGATGTCGCCCAGGCCGTCGATCGGCTGGCCGAGCGGGTTGACGACGCGGCCGAGGAAGTTGTCACCCACGGGGACGGAGAGGACCTCGCCGGTGCGCTTGACCTCCTGCCCCTCCTCGATCTTGGAGAAGTCGCCGAGGACGACGACACCGATCTCGTGGACGTCGAGGTTGAGCGCGAGGCCGAGGGTGCCGTCCTCGAACTCCAGCAGCTCGTTGGTCATGGCCGAAGGGAGTCCCTCGACGTGCGCGATGCCGTCACCGGCGTCGGTCACGCGACCGACCTCTTCGCGGGAGGCCGCGCCCGGGTTGTACGACCGGACGTAGCCATCCAGGGCGTCCCGGATCTCCTCCGGACGGATCGAAAGCTCCGTCATGATGTCTTCTCCTCGTTGCCGGCCGCGGTGACGGCCGAGTGGGTGGTCTGCATGAAGTGGGTGAGCACGGCTCAGCCGGCCAGGTGGCGCTTGGCCTCGTCGAGGCGTCGCAGGACGGTCCCGTCGACGACCTCGTCGCCGATCTGGACGCGGATCCCGCCGATGACCTCCTCGTCGAGGACGACCTGCAGCAGCACGGGCTTGCTGTAGATCTGCTGCAGGGCGCCCGCGAGGCGGGTGCGCTGCTCGTCCGTGAGGTCGACGGCGGTGGTGACGACGGCGGTCAGCTGCTGCCGACGGTCGGCCGCCACGTCGAGGTAGCTCTCGATCGCCCGGTCGAAGCGACGACCGCGCGGTGCGAGCACCGACTGTCGGGCCAGCCGGATCGTCTCGGGTCGCGCCTTGCCCTGCAGCAGGCCACCGACGAGCTCGGCCTTGCCGGCGGGGTCACCCAGACGGTTGGCCAGCGCGTCGCGCAGCTCAGGGTTGCCGGCCACGACCCGCTCGAAGCGGAAGAGCTCGTCCTCGACCTGGTCGATCGCCCCGCCGTCCTCGGCCCCCTTGAGGAGGGACTCGACGGCGAACCGCTCGATGGTGTCGGTGAGGTCGCGCTCCTGCGCCCAGCGCTGCCCGACGAGCACCGAGGCGACCGCCACGGTCTCGTTGGACACCTTGCCGTGGAGCAGCCGGGTGATGAGGTCGGACTTGTCCTTGCCCTCGCGGGAGGGGTCGGCGGCGCTGCGACGCAGGGTCGGGTTGCCGTCGAGCAGCTCCGCCACGGCGAAGAGCTCGTCCGCCATGACGGCCGGGTCCCCGGACGTCAGCGCCGTCTCGAAGGACGCGCGTCCCTCGAGGACGGCGGCGCGGGAAGAGCCTCGCATCAGGCGTCACGCCCCGACGAACCGACCTTCTCCGGCTGGACCTGACCCGACTCCAGCTCCGCGAGGAACCGGTCGATGAGGCCCTGACGGCTCGAGGAGTCCTGGAGCTCCTGGCCGACGATGCGACCGGCCAGGTCGGTCGAGAGACGACCCACCTCACCGCGCAGCGAGACAGCCGCCTGCTGACGCTCCGCCTCGATCTGCTTGTGCGCCGAGTCGGTGATCCGGGTGGCTTCCTCCTGCGCCTGGCCACGCATCTCCGCGACGATGGCCGCGCCCTCGGCGCGGGCGTCCTCGCGGATCTTGGCAGCCTCGGCACGAGCCTCGGCGAGCTGGGCCTCGTACTGGGCCTTGGCGGCCTCGGCCTCGGCCTGGGCGTTCTCGGCCTGGGCGATGCCACCCTCGATCGCGGCGTGGCGCTCGGCGTAGGCCTTCTCGATGTTCGGCACGACGTACTTCGCGACGACGAAGTAGAGGATCGCGAACATGACGAGACCGAAGACGAGCTCCGGGATGTGCGGGATGAGCGGCATGCTCTCCCCCGTGGCCGCGGCGAGACCCACGACCGACGAGGCGGTTGCGGTGATGTGCACGGGTACTCCTAGTTACTGGTGCCGATGACGGATGGCCGTTGCCGGCAGGCTCAGAGGAAGAAGAGCACCAGACCGAAGATGGCGAGGGCCTCGGCGAGGGCGAAGCCGAGGATCGCGATCGGCTGCAGGAGGCCACGGGCCTCGGGCTGGCGAGCCACACCGTTGATGTAGGCGGCGAAGATCAGACCGACGGCGATGGCCGGGCCGATGGCGGACAGGCCGTAGCCAACGAGCGAAAGGTTGCCTTCCACGATGATTCCTCTTTCGTGTGTTTCGTGAGACCCCGGGACTTGTGTCCTGAGGAAGTGCTGGGTCGATGTTCAGTTGTACGTGCGTGCGGCCGACTCAGTGGTCGTCGGCCAGGGCGCCTGCGATGTAGCTGGAGGTCAGCAGGACGAAGACGAAGGCCTGGAGGAACTGGACCAGGGCCTCGAAGAGGACCATGACGCCGGCCATGAGGAAGGTCGGCAGGGAGAGCAGCTTCAGCAGGGCGCCGCCGTCGAGCAGGAAGTAGGCACCGGCCGAGACGAACAGGAAGATCACCATGTGACCGGCGAACATGTTGCCGAAGAGTCGCAGGGCCAGCGTCAGCGGGCGGGTGACGAAGTAGGTGATCAGCTCGAGCAGGAAGACGACCGGCACGATCCAGCCCGGCAGGCCCGGCGGGATCATGTGCTTGAAGTACCCGATGAAGCCCATCTTCTGGAAGCCGATCCAGTGGTAGACCACGTAGACGACGGCGACGAGGGCGATCGGGAACCCGATCTTGCCCGTGACCGGGTTCATCGCGAAGGGGAAGATGCCCATCAGGTTGTAGAAGAGCACCATCGTGAAGAGGGTGACGATGAGCGGCACGAACCGACGGAACTCCTTGGTCCCGATCATGTCGCGGGCCACGCTGTTGCGCGGGAAGTTGTAGAAGCCCTCGAGGAGCCACTGGCCCTTGCTCGGGACGACCGCGGCCTTGCGGCTCAGCACGACCAGGACGATCGAGACGACCGCGGTGACGATGGCGGCCCACGCCATCTGGTTGGTGACGACAATGCCGCCGACCTCGAAGAGCGGCTGCCAGAAGATCTCCGGCGTGGGGGACTCGAAGCCCTCTCCTCCACCGGCAGCAGGCAGCGCGGGCGCAGTCAGGATCACTGGTTCTCCTCGTTGTGTGGCTGGGCACCATCAAGCGACGTCGTGACGCTGTCGGGGTGGGGTGCCTGGGACGTACCGTACCGGAGCCAGATCACGTACAGGGACAGGGCCATGCCGCCGAGGACTCCGATGACGACGAGGAACGAGGTCCCCAGCCATCGGTCGAGCAGCCAGCCGATGGCGCCGTACAGGATGGGCCCGGTGATCAGGTGTGCGAGCACCGTCGCCGCCATCGCGTCCGACGCTGCGACGGGATGGGGCGCGGTCGGGTCATGCCGGTAGCGCGCGGTCTGGGCCGCGGACTCCTCGACGCTCGGGAGCGCCTTGGTCACGAGTCGGGGGGTCTCCCCCTTCGGCCGTCGGGCGAGCGCGCTCATGCGCCGGCTCCGGACGGGTGGATCAGGTGGCGGCCGCGGACGTAGCCCGCGACGACGCCGACCTGGAGGACGACGGTCGCGGCGACGGCCGAGAGTGCGGCGGTGCGCCCGTCGAGCCAGGGCATCTCGCGCAGCACGGCGATCGCGGCGACGAGGATGATCAGCTGCCCGAGGTAGACGACCCCGGCCCCGGCCGTGGAGGTGCCCACGTCACCGGCGACGATGAGCGTGATCGCCAGCAACCCCGTGAGGACGACGAAGAAGGCGAGGAGCGATCCGGCGAGCGCGCTCAGGGCGCCGTCGACCCCCTTCGCGATGGCGGCGACGAGCACGGTCAGCGCGGTCCCGACGACTCCGGAGACGAGGACACCACGACGCATGCCCTGCACGGGGCTGCGGGGAGTCGTCGGCATCGGCTCACTTCGGGACGGGAGCACGAGGTGCTCGACGGGTCGGACCGAACGGTCCGTGGGCGCTTGTGAAAGTTTACACAAGCGCCCCGGATGCCGACAATCGACCGGCTGCTCAGGCGTCCAGACGCCGTCCGCGGCTGTCGAACTCCTTGGGCCGGTGGCCCGGCGCGGAGAACTTCGGGAGCCACGCCGTCAGGCCGGCTGCGACGGCGAGCATGACCACTCCCCCGGCTGCGGCGAGCAGCGGCGGCACGAAGACGAAGCTCACCGAGCCCATCGCGACCACGAGGGCCCACAGCCACAGCAGGAGCACCGCGCGGCGGTGGCCGTGACCGATCTGGAGCATGCGGTGGTGCAGGTGCTGGCTGTCCGCGTGCCACGGGCGCTGGCCGCGCGCGGTGCGGCGCGCGACGGCCCACACGACGTCGAGCAGCGGCAGCAGCATGATCGAGATCGGGATGAGCAGCGGCAGGATCGTCGCGGCCAGCCGGTTGCGGCTCACCTGCGCGGGGTCGATCTGCCCGACGTTGAGGATCGTCGCGGCCGCGAGGAGCAGCCCGAGCGTCAGCGCCCCGGAGTCGCCCATGAACAGGCGCGCGGGGAAGACGTTGTGCGGGAGGAAGCCGAGGCAGGCCCCGGCGAGCGCCGCCGAGACGAAGGTCGCCGAGGAGAAGACGTTGGGCGGGGCGTAGCTCGCGGAGATCAGGTAGCTGTAGATGAAGAAGGCCACCGCCGCGATGGCCACCAGGCCGGCGGCGAGCCCGTCGAGCCCGTCGATGAAGTTCACCGCGTTGATGCACAGGATGACGATGAAGATCGTCATGAGCACGAGCAGCGGTGCGGGCAGCACGGTGACGACGCCGAGCGGCAGCGAGAAGAACTGCACGCCGGAGAAGGCGATGATCGCCGCCGCCACGAGCTGTCCGGCGAGCTTGGTCAGGGCGTCGAGCTCGCGCACGTCGTCGATCGCGCCGACGAGGCAGACGACACCGGCGCCCAGGAGGATGCCGAGCAGCTCACCCGATTCGAAGACCTGCCGCAGGAAGGGCATCCGCCACGCCACGAGGGTCGCGGCTGCGTAGCCGAGGAACATCGCCACGCCGCCGAGCCTCGGGATCGGCACGACGTGCACGTCCCGCTCGCGGACCTCGGTGAAGGCACCGACGCGGGCCGCCAGGGTCCGCATGAGCGGGACGAGCAGGTACGTCGTGACGAGGGCGACGAGGAAGACGTAGACGTACTCCCTCACCCGTCGCCTCCGTCCCGTCCGACGCGGATCGGATCAGCGAGGGTAGGCCGGGAAGCGGGTGACCAGGTCGGTCACCTGCGCACGGACCTCGCGCGAGACCTCGTGCTCGGGGTCCGCGTCGCCGGTCGTCACGGCGGTGTGGATGAGCTCGGCGATCTTGACCATCTCGTCGGTGCCCATGCCCTGCGTCGTGACGCAGGGCGTGCCGACGCGGATGCCCGAGGCGATCGACGGCTTCTGCGGGTCGTTGGGGATGGCGTTCTTGTTGAGCGTGATGCCGGCCGCGTCGCAGCGGGCCTCGGCGTCGACGCCGGTGACGCCGACGCCCTGGAGGTCGAGCAGCGCGAGGTGCGTGTCCGTGCCGCCGGTCGTCGGGCGGATGCCGCGCTGCAGGAGCTCCTCGGCCAGCACCTTGGAGTTGGCGATGACGTCGCGGGCGTACTGCTGGTACTCGGGGGTCGCGCACTCCTTGAAGTTCACGGCCTTGGCCGCGATCGTGTGCATCTGCGGCCCGCCCTGCATCATCGGGAAGATCGCCTTGTCGAGCGCCTTGGCGTGCTCCTCCTTGCACACGAGCGCGCCGGAGCGGGGGCCGCGCAGCACCTTGTGCGTCGTGAAGGTGACGACGTCGGCGTACGGCACCGGGCTCGGGATCGCCTTGCCGGCGACGAGACCGATGAAGTGCGCGGCGTCGACCCACATGATCGCGCCGACCTCGTCGCAGATGGCGCGGATGCGCTCGAAGTCGATCAGGCGCGGGATCGCGGACCCGCCGGAGCAGATGACCTTGGGGCGGTGCTCCTTGGCCAGGCGCTCCATCTCGTCGTAGTCGACGTCCTCGGTCTCGGGGTGGACCCCGTAGTGGACGGCGTCGAACCACTTGCCGGAGAAGGAGACCTTGGTGCCGTGGGTGAGGTGGCCACCGTGCGGCAGCGACATCGCGAGGATCTTCTCCCCCGGCTGCAGGAAGGCGCCGTAGACGGCCTGGTTGGCGCTGGCCCCGGAGTGCGCCTGGACATTGGCGTGCTCGGCGTCGAGGAGGCTCTTGGCGCGCTCGATCGCGAGGTTCTCCGCCTTGTCGACCTCGGAGCACCCGCCGTAGTACCGACGTCCGGGATAGCCCTCGGCGTACTTGTTGCTCAGCGTCGAGCCGAGCGGGGTGAGCACCTCGGGCGAGGAGATGTTCTCGCTGGCGATGAGCTGCAGACCACCGCGGATGCGGTCGAGCTCGCCGGTGAGCACGGCGGCGATCTCCGGGTCGAAGGCGCTCAGGGCGCCGAAGTCGGAGCCGTAGAAGGTGTCGTCGGTCATCGCGGGGCCTCCGTGTGGGGTGTGTCTGTGCTGGGTCCGGGTGTGGACGTGGCGTCCGAAGGGAGATCCTCCCACTCCTGCGGGTCGGCCGGGTCGGCCGGGTCGACGAGGTCCGGGGTGTCGAAGCCTGGCCCGAGGAGCGCCTCGAGGCGGGCGCGGTCGACCGCGCCGTCGCGCAGCACGACGGGGTGCTCGCCGGTGCAGTCGATGATCGTCGAGGCCTGCTGGGTGGCCCGCGGTCCGCCGTCGAGGTAGACGCTCACGGCGGGGCCGAGCTGGACGGCGGCCTCGGTGACGGTCGTCGCGGCGGGCTCGCCGGTGCGGTTGGCGCTCGTCACGGCCAGGGGGCCGGTCTCGCGCAGCACCTCGAGGGCGATCTCGTCGTGCGGCATGCGCAGCGCGACGGTGCCGGCGGTCTCGCCGAGGTCCCAGTGGAGGGAGGGCTGCGCCCACAGGACGAGGGTCAGCGGTCCGGGCCACAGCTCGTCGACGAGCCGGCGGGCCCACTCGGGCACGGCGCGGGCGAGCCCGTCGAGCGTGCGCACGTCGGGCACGAGGACGGGCGGCGGCATGTCCCGGCCCCTCCCCTTCGCCGCGAGGACGCTCGCGACGGCCGCCGGGTCGAAGGCGTCCGCCCCGATCCCGTAGACCGTGTCGGTGGGGATGACGACGACCTCGCCCCGGCGGACGGCATCGACGCAGGTGGCGATGCTCCCTTCGCGGTCGGCGGTGGTGGCATCGACGACAGGACTCATGGGTCCACCCTATGACGCGGCCGGACACTGCTCCCGCCCGTTCACGCATGTCCGGGCCACGGGCTGGGTATGTTGGCGCCTGATGTACCCCGTCACGACAAGGAGGAACACATGCGTGGATCCAGTCTCATCTGGACGATCGTCGGCGTGCTGCTGATCATCGCCCTGCTCATCTACATCCTCTGACAGCCCTCGGGACACGACGGGGCTCGGCCGACCGGCCGGGCCCCGTCGTCGTGCCCGGGGCGCTCAGGCCCGCCGGGCCGTCGTCGTGCGCGGCCGACCGGCGAGGTCGGCGTGGTCGACCGCGTCGAGCCAGGCACCGGTGGCCGCGAGCGCACGCGGCAGCGACCGCCCCTGGCTGTCCGCGTGCTCCATGACGAGCAGCCCGCCGGGGCGCAGCAGCCGCGCAGCGGCGGCAGCGACCGCCAGCGGGATCGCGAGACCGTCCTCGCTGCCCCCGTAGAGCGCGATGTCGGGGTCGTGCTCGGCGACCTCCGGCTCGAGCGGCACCATGCCCGTCGGGATGTACGGAGGGTTGCTCACGACCACGTCGACCCGACCGACGAGGTCCGCGAGCCCGGGGACGCCGACCGGGTCGGCGGTGGCATCGGCGGCGACGAGCTCCACCGGCAGGCCGGTCGACTCGATGTTGCGCGCGGCCCAGGCCAGCGCGAGGTCGCTCACCTCGACGGCGGTCACCGACGCGGTCGGCGCCTCGTCGGCGACGGCCAGCGCGAGCGCGCCCGAGCCGGTGCACAGGTCGACGACGAGAGGGGCGTCGAGCCCGACGAGCGCCGCGAGCACGTGGTCGACGGCCTGCTCGGTCTCGGGTCGCGGGACGAAGACGCCCGGCCCGACGTGCAGCTCCAGGCGGCGGAAGGGGGCGGTGCCGGTGAGGTGCTGCAGCGGCAGCCGGGTGGCGCGCTCCTCGACGAGGCCGCCGAAGCGCTGGAGGAAGCCCTCGTCCGGCTCCCACCCCATGAGCAGGCGGCGCTCCACCTCACCCCGGTCGCAGCCGAGGGCGTGGGCGGCGAGGAGCAGGGCGTCGGTGCGCGGCGAGGGGACACCCGCCTCCGCCAGCGAGGCGACCGCCAGGTCCACCTCACCGCGCAGCGTCACTCCCCGTCCCCCGCGAGGGCCGCCAGCTGCGCGTCCTCGTCGGCCTGCACGGCGGAGTCGACGACGGCGTCGAGGTCGCCGTCGAGGACGGCGTCGAGACGGTTGGCCTTGAAGCCGGTCCGGTGGTCGCTGATCCGGTTCTCCGGGAAGTTGTACGTGCGGATCCGCTCGGACCGGTCGACGGTGCGCACCTGCGAGGCGCGCGCCTCCTTGGCCTCGGCGGCCGCCTCGTCCATCGCCATCTGGTGCAGCCGGGCGCGCAGGACGCGCATCGCCGACTCCTTGTTCTGCAGCTGGGACTTCTCGTTCTGGCAGCTGACGACCGTGCCGGTCGGCAGGTGGGTGATCCGCACGGCCGAGTCGGTCGTGTTGACCGACTGGCCGCCCGGGCCGGAGCTGCGGTAGACGTCGATCTTCAGGTCGTTGGGGTGCAGGAGGTCCGTGTCGGTCGCCTCCTCGACCTCCGGCATGACCCACACGCCCGCCGCGGACGTGTGGATGCGGCCCTGGCTCTCGGTGACGGGGACGCGCTGGACGCGGTGGACTCCCCCTTCGTACTTGAGGCGGGCCCACGGGGCGCTGCCCGGCTCGACCGCGCCCTTGGCGCTGATCGCGACGCGCACGTCCTTGTACCCACCGAGGTCGGAGTCGGTGGAGTCGAGGATCTGGGTCTTCCACCCGCGCTTCTCCGCGTGCCGCAGGTACATGCGCAGCAGGTCGCCGGCGAAGAGGGCCGACTCCTCTCCCCCTTCGCCCGCCTTGATCTCGAGGATCACGTCGCGGTCGTCGTCGGGGTCGCGGGGGACGAGCAGCCGGCGCAGCCGGTCCTCGAGGGCGGTGACCGTCTCCTCCAGGGCCGGGACCTCCACGGCGAAGGCCGCGTCCTCGGCGGCCAGCTCGCGCGCCGCCTCGAGGTCCCCGGTCGCCAGGTCGAGCTCGTGCTGAGCGGTCACGACCGGCGTGAGCTCCGCGTAGCGGCGGTTGACGGTGCGCAGCCGGTCGGGGTCACCGATGACCGCGGGGTCGGCGAGCGAGCGCTCGAGCTCGGCGTGCTCGGCGATCAGTGCCTCGACGGACTCGAGCACGGTGCCTCCTGGCGGGTCACGGGTGGGACAGCAGGTGGGGACACGAATGCGCCGGCCACCCCCGAGGGGTTGGCCGGCGCATCGTGCGGGTCAGTTGGCCGGAGCCTTCTGGCCGTAGCGCTTCTGGAAGCGGGCCACGCGACCACCGGTGTCCATGATCTTCTGCTTGCCCGTGTAGAACGGGTGGCACTGGCTGCAGACCTCGGCACGGATCTGGCCGTCGCCCTTGGTGCTGCGGGTGGTGAAGGTGTTGCCGCAGGTGCACGAGACGGTCGTCATCTCGTAGGTGGGGTGGATGTCCTTCTTCACGTGGTGCTCCTCGGGTCGATGTCATCCGGGTCGACGCTGCGCCCCTGCTCGGGGCCGAACAGCTGCGGGCTCTGTGCCGCGTGCCGTGAACCGGACCAACCATGAATTGTGCCGCAGTGGTGGCACGGTGGTCAAAACACGGGGGTGGGCGCGGATGTTCCCGCTGGCCGCCCGTCGCCTCGCTGGCAGGATGGGCCCATGGCTCCACCCCGCCCCCGCCTGCCCCGTCGCCCCGCACGCGATCGACGAAGGGGGTCCACCCCCGGCCCCGTCGAGGGCTCGGTGATCCGCCCGGCGGTCGTCGGGGACATCGCGACGATCGTGGCGCTGCGGGCCCTGATGTTCGAGGCCATGGGCACCTCCACCGAGGAGGTGTCCGACATCCGGTGGCAGCAGGACTCCTCCCGCTGGCTACAGCGTCGCCTCGCCGACGGGAGCACCCACGTCGTCGTCGCCGAGGCCAACGGCACGGTCGTCTCGTGCGCCATCGGCCAGGTCCTCGACCTCATGCCCTCCCCGACCCGCGCCGGCGCAGGGGGCCTGGTCACCAACATCGCGACCTTCCCCCGCCACCGTCGGCTGGGCTTCACCCACGCCGTCCTCGGGGCGCTGCTCGAGTGGTTCGAGGAGGAGACCGACGTCGAGGTCATCACGCTCAACGCCACCGAGGCGGGGCGGGACATCTACGAGAACTTCGGCTTCGAGCCCTCGCCCTTCCCCGAGATGCGTCGACGGGTCGAGCGGCCGGCCGCGAGCGAGGACTGAGCGCCGCTCCCCTTCGCCCGCCGCGTCAGACGACGGGCAGGACCAGGGTCACGGTGGTGCCCTCGCCGACGACGCTCGCGAGCTCGACGCGCCCTTGGTGGGACTCGGCGATCGTCTTGACGATGACGAGCCCCAGACCCGTGCCCGGGACCTCGCCCGCCTGCGCGTTGCTCGCCCGGTAGAACCGCGTGAAGAGGCGCGCCTGGTCCTCCTCCGGGATGCCCATGCCGGTGTCGGCGACCCGGACCCGCACCTCGTCGCCCGCCCGGCTCGTCGTCAGGCGCACGTGGCCACCGGCCGGGGTGAACTTCAGGGCATTGCTCACGAGGTTGCCGATGGCGCGCTCCAGCTGGGTCTGGTCCGCGTGCACGAGGGTCCCATCCCCCCGCTCGAGGACGAGCTCCACCTGCGCCGAGCAGGCCACCGGGGCGAGCTCCTCGACGACCCGCGTGGCACTGTCGGACACATCGTGGACGCAGCGCTCGGTGTTGGCCTGACCGCTGTCGAGGCGGTTGAGCAGGAGGAGGTCGTCGATGAGGCTGCGCAGTCGCTGCACGTTGCGGGAGACGACGACGAGCGCCCGGGTCTGGGGCTCGGTGAGCGGACCGTAGTCCCCGTCCTCGAGCAGCTCGAGGTAGCCGGCGATCGAGGTGAGCGGTGTGCGCAGCTCGTGGCTCGTCGTGGCCATGAAGACCGACTTCTGCTCGTCGAGGTCCTCGAGCGAGGCGACGTACCGCTGCTCCACGAGGGTGTGCGCGGCGTACTCGGCCACGCGCTCCATGGCGCTGATCTCCGACTCGTCCCAGGCGTGGGGCTCCGAGCTGGCGACCGACAGCACCCCGACGGCGTCGTCCTGGAAGCACATGGGGTGCAGCACCCAGCTCTGCAGCGATCGCTGTTCCGCGATCATCCGGAGGGCCGCCGGGAAGGTGTCCTCGATCTCGCTCGCACTGCTCGCCCGCAGGATCGGCAGGTCCGCCAGCATGCGCCCCAGCCCGGGGATGTCCAGCCGGTGCATCCCCTCGGGGAAGACCCCTCCGGAGCTGTTCCAGCTGCCCATGAGGGCGGCGACGTCCTCGCCCTCCAGCCGGTAGACCGACGTCCCGTCGGCGTCGAGACCGAGGCCGAGGCGCTCGCACGCCAGGTCCCATCCCCCGTCACGTTCCGCGAGGAGGGTCGGCAGGCTGCCGGTGATGCGGTGGAGCTCGAGGCGCCGCTCGCGCTCCCGCTGCATGGACAGGTTGGACTCGGCGAGGGCGTTGAACGCGCTGGCCAGCGCGATCACCTCGTCGGCGCCCTCGGAGACATCGGCGCGCTCGAGCGCCGCGCCCCCTCCCTGCCGCGAGACCACCTGCTGCAGCGCCCGCAGCGGACGCGCCAGACGGTTCAGGGCGCGTCGAGCCTGGGAGACGGTGACGAAGATCGCGACGAGGCTGGCCAGCCCCATGAGCGCGATGGCGCCGTTCATGAAGAGGTTGTAGCGGTCGCGCCGCTCCTGCCGGACGTCGGCGATCTCCGTGGCGAGGGCATCGTGCTCGCGCTCGACGGTGGCGAAGGCGGGGGCGCTGCGGGCCAGCGAGGCCTCGCTCCGGGTGGCCAGCTGCTCGTCGGCGAGCCGGAACCACTCGTCCGCGGCGGCGAGGAAGGCGTCGGTCCGACGAGCGTCCATGTGGGCGTCGTCGACCTGCCGCTGGAAGACCTGGCTGTCGGTGCGGAACCGCGAGCGGGCGGTGAGGTACTCGTCGCGGAAGACGGACTCCTCCGTGAGCAGGTAGGCGCGGTAGCTGCCCTGGGCGCCGGCGATCGTGATGCGCAAGCGCCCGCTCTGGTCGTTGAGCGGGCTCATCGTGCGGGTCGTCTCGCGGACCTCCTCGCGGATGGTGAAGATCGAGACGATCGACATCACAGACATCAGCACGATGACCACTGACAGGACGATGACGAGGCGCTCGAGGACGCGGGCGACGGTGTTGCTCGGGCTCATGCCGACGGCTCCTCGTCGCTCGCGCCGAAGCCGGTGCGGGTCATCGTGCCCCACTCCTGCTTGCGGCCCGCGAGGCTCTGCGCCCAGCCCTCGAGGCGCCACACCGCGGTCGCCTGCCGGTACCCGATGTTCTCCACCACCGCGGAGGCCAGCGTGCTGAGCAGGTCGCGCCAGCGCGGGTACTTGTGGAAGCTCAGCTCCTCCACGGTCATCGCCGCGAGCGTCACGAGGATCGCGTAGCCGTACGCGACGGCCATGAAGAGCAGGAAGTACCCGACGTCGACGACCCCGAGCAGGGTGCCGACGACCAGGAGGACGAGGCCCAGGAGCTCGAGCAGCGGGGCGAGCAGCTCGAAGAGCCAGTAGTACGGAATGGCGATCATGCCGACGCGTCCGTGCCGCGGGTTGAGCAGCATCGACCGGTAGGCCCAGAGGGTCTCCCACAGGCCGCGGTGCCAGCGGCGGCGCTGCTTGCGCAGCACGCGGGTCGTCTCGGGGACCTCGGTCCAGCAGATCGGCTCGGAGACGAACTGCACGCGGTAGTCGCGTCGCTGCTGCCGCATGTGCCGGTGCACCCGCAGCACGAGCTCGAAGTCCTCACCGATGCTCGACGGGTCCAGGCCACCGACATCGACGAGCACGTCGCGGCGGAAGATGCCGAAGGCGCCGCTGATGAGGATGAGCGACTTCAGGCGGGACCAGCCAGCCCGGCCCAGGTGGAAGGCGCGCAGGTACTCGACGACCTGGATGCGGGCGAGCCAGTTGCGCGGCATCCGCACCTCGGTGACGCGTCCGCCGCGCACGACGCAGCCGTTGGCGGCGCGGATCACGCCACCGCCGGCGACGACGCGCACGGGATCCTCGGCGAAGGGACGCACGATGGCGAGCAGGGCGTCCGGGTCGAGCACGGAGTCGGAGTCGACGAAGACGACGAGGTCCTGGGTGGCGAAGTTGACCCCGACGTTGAGCGAGTCCGAGCGACCCGAGTTGGCCTTGCGGATCACGGTGAGGCGGGTGCGGCCGTTGCGCGGCACGTGCACCGAGGTGGCGACCTCGCGCACCGGCAGGTCGGCGGGCATCCGCCGCGGCACCTCGACGAGGTCGAAGGCCTCGCGCAGGACCTCGAAGCCACCGTCGCTGCTGCCGTCGTCGACGACGACGACCTCGTGCCGCGGGTAGTGCAGCGCGAGCATCGCCTGGGTCGCGACCTTGATCCCGGCCTCCTCGTTGAACATCGAGGTGACGACGCTGACGCCGGGGACCAGGCCGGAGCCGAGCAGCTCCTCCCGCCCGGCGAAGGGCAGCTGGCGGGTCGAGCGGCGGAACTCCAGCGCAGCCGCGATGACGAGGACGAGGTAGGAGGTGTTGATGATGAGGAAGTAGACGAGCACCGGGAGAGCGATCGTCGCGAAGATCGCCTCGACGAGCGGCCTCGCCGGCTCGAGGACGTCGTCCATCAGACCCTCCCGGACGAGAGCCGGAGGGAGCGCATCGCCAGCCCGTACTCGGCCGCCGCGGCCGCAGGCCCCGCGCCAGTGGCGTGCTCGCGGACCCGGTCGAGCCCGGGCTCGCCCAGCCCGACGAGGACGTCCGCGGCGAGCTCGCCCATGCGCGGGTCGTGGTCCCCGAGCAGGTCGGACAGGACCGTGATGGCCCGTCGGTCCCCGAGCTCGCCGAGCGCCCGGACGGCGGCGAGGCGCACGGACCGAGGGTGCTCGTCGCGGGTCATGAGGGTGAGCCGGTCGACGTCGGCCGGGTTGCCGAGCGCGCCCAGCGCCGTGGCGACCGCTGCGAGGACCGTGGGGTCGGCCTCACCGGCGTCGGCGACGGCACGCAGCCGGGCACGCTGCGAGAGGTGCTGGGCCCGGCCGATGGTGATGGCCGCGACCGTGCGCGTGGAGGCGTCCGCGCTGTCGAGCGCGCGGCCGACGACCTCGGCGGTCTCGGGACCCATGGTGGCGAGCGCCTCGACGACGACCCACACCGGCAGCTCCCCGCGACCGCGTCGACCGGGGGCGACCGCGGCGAGGAGGTCCTCGGCGGAGCTGCCCTCGGAGAGCATCCCGAGGGACCGGGCAGCCGTGACGGCGACCCCGCGGTCCCGGTCCTGCAGACGGGGGGCGACGTCGGCGACGGCCTCGCGCACGCCCATCACGCCGAGCACCCAGACGGAGCGGGCCCGTCGGGCGCCCGAGAGGGAGTCGACGCCGGCGCGGGCCCGGCGCACGAGCCCGTGGGCGCCGAGGATCTCGACGATCCGCTGGGCCGGGGCCCCCCGGACCTTGCTGAGGTACCCGAGGAGCACGGGGACGACCAGGTCGACGGTGGGTCCGCGCACGGTCCGCAGGCGCTCGGCGGCCCGGCCGTCGTCGTCCTCGCCCGAGACGAGCGCGAGCACGTCCTGGCGAAGGGGGTGCACCCGGCGGGCGATGGACCGCTGCCGACCGTGGCGGGTGAGGCGCGCGAGGGCGATGGTCGTGGCCAGGGCGACGGAGGTCGCGAGCAGGATCCACAGGCTCAGGCGCAGGATCCAGGGTTGGACGACGACCTCGCCCATGTGGTCAGCCGCGTCCCAGCAGGGTGGTGACGCGGTGGACGAGCTCCCGGGGGCTGAAGGGCTTGGTGAGGTAGTCGTCGGCGCCGGTGCTGAAGCCGGCGTCCACGTCGACATCGCGGGAGCGGGCGGTGAGCAGGATGACCCGCGTGCCGCTCAACGCCTCGTCGGCGCGGATGCTGCGCAGGACGTCGAGCCCGGACTGCCCGGGCATCATCACGTCGAGCACGGCGAGGGCCGGCCGGTGCTCGGTGATCAGACGCAGCGCCTCGTCGCCGTCGGAGGCCGGCACGACGGTGAACCCGGCCGCGTCGAGCTTGAAGGCCACCAGGTCCCGGATGTCGGCGTCGTCGTCCGCGATGACGACGGTCCCCTGCGACATGCTGTCCTCCTGGTGGAGCCGATGGTGCTGTCGCGCAAGCCTATGGGGCGAGCGCGCCCCCCACAGCACGAGGGTGTGTCAGCGGCCGTCCCGCCCGGCACGACGGCGCACCCAGCGGGTCGCGATCCGTCGCAGGATCCACACGACGAGGCCGAGGACGACCGGTCCCACGGTGAGCCACAGGGCCGCACGCAGCACGGGGTCGGAGAGGTCGAGAGGCATGGTGGTCGTCATCCTAGGGGCTCTGCGCGGTGGCGGCACGACTCGGCCGGCGCCCCTCAGGGACGCCGGCCGGATCGACGAATCGCGTTGACCGTCAGGCGGTCTCGTCCTCGTCGCCGAGCTTGATGGAGCTGGTCGCCGCGACCTGGGAGAGGAACTCGTAGTTCGTCTTGGTCTTGCGCAGCCGGTCCAGGAGCAGCTCGACACCCTGCTGGGTGTCGAGGGCCGCGAGGACCCGACGCAGCTTCCACATGATCCGCAGCTCCTCGGGCGCGAGGAGGATCTCCTCACGCCGGGTGCCGGAGCCGTTGACGTCGACGGCCGGGAAGATGCGCCGGTTCGCCAGGCCACGGTCGAGCTTGAGCTCCATGTTGCCCGTGCCCTTGAACTCCTCGAAGATCACCTCGTCCATGCGCGAGCCGGTCTCGACGAGCGCGGTCGCCAGGATCGTCAGCGAACCGCCGTTCTCGATGTTGCGGGCGGCACCGAAGAACTTCTTCGGCGGGTAGAGCGCCGCGGAGTCGACACCACCGGACATGATGCGCCCGCTCGCCGGCGCGGCGAGGTTGTAGGCGCGACCCAGCTTGGTGATCGAGTCGAGGAGCACGACGACGTCGTGGCCCATCTCGACGAGGCGCTTGGCGCGCTCGATCGCGAGCTCGGCGACCGTCGTGTGGTCGTCGGCCGGCCGGTCGAAGGTGGAGGCGATGACCTCACCCTTGACCGCGCGCTGCATGTCGGTGACCTCCTCGGGACGCTCGTCCACGAGGACGACCATGAGGTGGCACTCCGGGTTGTTGGTCGTGATGGCGTTGGCGAGCGACTGCATGACCATCGTCTTGCCGGCCTTGGCCGGGGCGACGATGAGGCCGCGCTGGCCCTTGCCGATGGGGGCGACGAGGTCGATCATCCGGGTGGTGAGGATGTTGGACTCGGTCTCCAGGCGCAGCCGCTCCTGTGGGTACAGCGGCGTGAGCTTGCCGAACTCCACCCGACGCTTCGCGTCCTCGGGCGTCATCCCGTTGATCGTCTCGAGCTTGGCCAGCGGGTTGTACTTCCCGCGGTTGCCCTTGGTGCCGACGGTCGGCTGCTGCAGCTCCTCGCCCTCGCGGGTCGCCTTGACCTGACCGGTGACGGCGTCCCCCTTGCGCAGGCCGTTGCGCTTGACCATGCCGAGCGGTACGTAGACGTCGCCCGGGCCGGGCAGGTACCCCGAGGTGCGCACGAAGGCGTAGTTGTCGAGGACGTCGAGGATGCCCGCGACGGGGACGAGCACGTCGTCCTCGGAGATCTGCGGCTCGGTCTCGTCGAACTGCTGGCCGCCGCCGCGACGCTTGTCCCGGTTGCGGTTGCGGTTGCGGTTGCGGCTGCGACGGCCGCCGCGCTCGTCGTCGCCACCCTGGTCGTGGCGACCCTGCTGGTTGCGGTCGTCCTGGTTGCGGTCGCCCTGGTTGCGGTCGCGGTTGCCGCCCTGGTCGTTGCCGCCCTGCTGGCGGTCGTTGCCGCCCTGGTTGCGGTCGCGGTTGCCGCCCTGCTGACGGTCGCGGTTGCCACCCTGCTGGCGGTCGTTGCCGCCCTGGTTGCGGTCGCGGTTGCCACCCTGCTGGCGGTCGGTGCGCTCGCCCTGCTGGCGGTCGTTACCACCGCGGTCGCGGTCGGCGGAGCGCTCGCGGCCGCGGTCGGCCTGCTCGCGCTCGCCCTCCTGCTGCCCGGAGTCGGTCTGCCGGGCGCTCGGGGCCTCGGCAGGCGCCGTGGTGGCCGGGGCCTCGACGGCGGGCGCCTGGGCGGCCGACGCCTGGGTCGCCGGGGCCGTGTCGACGGGCACCTCAGCGGCACGCGTCGTCTCGGCGGGAGCCTTGTCAGCGCGCGGGGCGTCGCCGGCCGGGGCGGACGTGCGCGCCGGGGCGGACGAGCCGGACTGCCGCTCGCGGATGGCCGCGAGCAGGTCGCTCTTGCGCATCTTGGCGGTGCCGGTGATCCCCATGCTCGAGGCGAGCTGCTGGAGCTGGGCGAGGCGCATCGCGCTGAGAGCGCCGGAGCGGCGGGGCTGCTCAGCGGTCTCGGCGCTGGCGCCGGTGGTGGTGTCGGTCACGAAGGACCCTTTCCCTCGTAGGGCCAGCCGCACAGGGCGGGCCTGATGAGTCCCGTCAAGAGCGGGATGTGTGGTGAGATCCCCACGGCTGCGTGCCGGGCCCGGAGGCCGAGGGCACTCACGTGGGGGGAGCTCCGGGCCCTCATGTGCGACTCGACTGGTTCGTCGATGCACCGGACCTCGAAGGAGCATGGCCAATGTATCACTGCACCTGCCTGTAGCCGCATCGCGCGGCGCGTCAGACGAGGTGGACGCCCTCGGTGGGGACGCCGGGCGTGAGGACCTGCCAGCCGGCGGGGACGAGCGGGGCCACCCCGTCGACCCGCTCGTGGGTGGTGAGGACGAGGACGGAGGGGCCGGCGCCGGAGATCGTCGCGGCGTACCCGGCGCCGCGCAGCGCGTCGACGAGCGCCATGCTCGTCGGGTAGCTCGGGCGCCGCGCCTCCTGGTGGAGCAGGTCGGTCGTCGCCTCGACGAGCAGTTCGGGTGCGGCGGTGAGCGCGTGCACGAGCAGGCCCGTGCGCGCCGAGTTCGCCGCGGCGGTGCCGAGCGGCACGACCTCGGGCAGGACCGAGCGGGCCGTGTGCGTGCTGAGCGTCGCGTCCGGCACGAGCACGACGGGGACGATGTCCTCGTGCAGGCGAAGGGGGACGGTCCGGGTCCGCGGCATCGGCGAGCCCGCGGTGGTCACGGAGAGGGTCGCACCGCCGTAGACGCTGGCGGAGCTGTTGTCCGGGTGGCCCTCGAGCGCGGCGGCGATGGTGTTGACGACCTCGAGGTCGATCTCCTCCCCCGCGAGGGCGCCCCCGCGGACCGCGAGCGCGTGCGCCGCGGCGACGCCGGTGACGATCGCGGTCGCCGACGAGCCGAGCCCGCGACCGTGCGGCACGGTGTTGGTCGCGCTCAGCCGCAGCCCGGTCGGGACCGGCACGTCGAGGTGCTGCCACGCGGTGATGAGCGTGCGCACGACGAGGTGGCTCTCGTCGCGTGGGACCGACTCGGACCCCGACCCGGCGACCTCGACGACGAGCCCGGGCTCCTGCGTGACGGTGACGGTGCACTCGTCCCAGACGCCGAGCGCCATGCCGACGCAGTCGAAGCCGGGTCCGAGGTTGGCGCTGGACGCGGGCACCCTGAGGGTGACCGCGGTCCCCGGAGCGATCGTCACCCTCAGCCCTGCAGACCGAGCTCGCTGGCGATCGCGTAGGCCTCCGCCGGCACGCTGACCGGGGCGATGTCGCTGCCGTCGGCGTTCTTCAGCGCCCACTGCGGGTCCTTCAGGCCGTGACCGGTCACCGTGCAGACGATCGTCGCGTCGGCCGGGACGAGGCCGGCGGCCGAGGCCTTGAGCAGACCGGCGACGGACGCCGCGGAGGCCGGCTCGACGAAGATCCCCTCGCGGGAGGACAGGAGGCGGTGCGCCGCGAGGATCTCCTCATCGGTGACCGCCTCGATGCGGCCGCCGGAGTCGTCACGGGCCTCCACGGCCTGCTGCCACGACGCGGGGTTGCCGATGCGGATCGCGGTGGCGATCGTGTCGGGCTCGTCGACCGGGTGACCGAGGACGATCGGCGCGGAGCCGGCGGCCTGGAAGCCCCACATCTGCGGCAGGCGCGTCGCGACGGGCGCGAGCAGGCCGGACACCCCTTCGGTCTCGCTCGCGTACTCACGGTAGCCGCGCCAGTACGCGGTGATGTTGCCGGCGTTGCCGACCGGCAGGCAGTGGATGTCCGGGGCATCGCCCAGGGCGTCGACGATCTCGAAGGAGGCGGTCTTCTGCCCCTCGATCCGCGCCGGGTTGACCGAGTTGACCAGCTCGACCGGGTAGGCCTCGGCGAGCTTGCGGGCGACGTCGAGGCAGTGGTCGAAGTTGCCGTCGACCTGCAGCAGGGTCGCGCCGTGGGCGATGGCCTGCGAGAGCTTGCCCATCGCGATCTTGCCCTCGGGGACGAGGACGGCGCAGGTCATCCCGGCCTTGGTGGCGTAGGCCGCGGCCGAGGCAGAGGTGTTGCCGGTCGAGGCGCAGATGACCGCCTTGGCGCCCTTGCCCGCCGCCATCGTCATCGCGGCCGTCATCCCGCGGTCCTTGAAGGAGCCGGTCGGGTTCAGGCCCTCGTACTTGACGTGCACCTGCGCGCCGACGAGCTCGCTGAGGTGCTCGGCGGGGATGAGGGGGGTCCCCCCTTCGCGCAGGGTGATGACCGGGGCCCCGGCCAGCATGGGGAGCCGGTCTGCGTACTCGGTGATGACGCCGCGCCACTGGTGGGCTGCCATGGATCAGTTCCCTTCAACACGCATGACGGAGGTGACCTCGTTGACCGTGTCGAGCCCGGCGAGCTCGTCGACGGTCGCGGAGAGCGCGGCGTCGGTCGCCGCGTGCGTGACGATGATGAGCATCGCCCGCGATACGTCCTGGTCGTCGGTGACGACCTGCTGGCGGACGGTCTCGATGGACACGCCCTGGCGGGCGAAGACGGTGGCCACGGCGGCGAGCACGCCCGGCTTGTCGGCGACCTCGAGGCTCACGTGGTAGCGCGTGATCGCCTGGCCGATGGGCAGGACGGGCAGCTCCGCGTAGGCGCTCTCCCCCGGCCCGCGACCGCCGAGGACCCGCGTGCGGGCGACGGCGACGATGTCGCCGAGGACCGCGCTGGCGGTCGGGTCGCCACCGGCGCCCTGGCCGTAGAACATCAGGTCACCGGCACCCTCGGCCTCGACGAAGACGGCGTTGTACGCCTCGCGCACCGAGGCGAGCGGGTGCGAGAGCGGGATGAGCGCGGGGTGGACGCGGGCCGAGATGCCCGGTCCGTCCGGGCCGTCGACCCGCTCGCAGATCGCGAGCAGCTTGACGACGCAGCCCATCTCGCGCGCAGCGGCGATGTCGCGGGCGCTCACCTCGGTGATGCCCTCGCGGTGCACGTCTGCGCTGGAGACCCGTGTGTGGAAGGCGAGCGAGGACAGGATCGCGGCCTTGGCGGCCGCGTCGAAGCCCTCGACGTCGGCCGTGGGGTCGGCCTCGGCGTAGCCGAGCGCCTGGGCGCGCTCGACCGTCTCGGTGAACCCGGCGCCGCTGGTGTCCATCGCGTCGAGGACGAAGTTGGTCGTGCCGTTGACGATGCCGATGACGCGGCGGATGGAGTCGCCCGCGAGCGAGTCGCGGATCGGCCGCAGGATCGGGATCGCGCCGGCGACGGCCGCCTCGTAGTACAGGTCGACGCCGTGCTCGGCCGCCGCGGCGTAGAGCGTCGGGCCGTCCTCGGCGAGCAGGGCCTTGTTGGCCGTGACGACGGACGCGCCGTGCTCCATGGCCGACAGGATCAGGCTGCGGGCCGGCTCGATGCCGCCGATGACCTCGACGACGATGTCGGCGCGGGTCACCAGCTCCTCGGCGTCGGTCGTGAAGAGCGCCGGGTCGACGCCGAGCTCGGAGCGGTCGCGGCCGGGGCGGCGCACCGCGATGCCGACGAGCTCGAGCGGCCGGCCGACCCGGTGGGCCAGGTCGTCGGCCTGCAGCGCCAGCTGGCGGGCGACGGCGCCGCCGACGACGCCTCCACCGAGGAGAGCGACACGAAGGGGGGCGGGCGCGGTGGTCATCGGACCTCCTGGGACGGACTGGGCTCGTCGACGTCGAGGGCGAGCAGGTCATCGATCGTCTCGCGACGCACGATGACCCGCGCCTGCCCCTCGCGCACGGCGAGGACCGGTGGACGCGGGGTGTGGTTGTACTGGTTGGACAGGCTGCGGCAGTACGCGCCGGTGCCGGGCACGGCGATGAGGTCGCCGGGGACGATGTCGGCCGGGAGGTACTCGTCCATGACCACGATGTCGCCGCTCTCGCAGTGCCGGCCGACGACGCGCACGAGCCGCGGCGGCGCGCTCGAGGAGCGTCCGGCAAGCGTGCACGAGTAGTCGGCGCCGTAGAGGGCCGTGCGCACGTTGTCGCTCATGCCGCCGTCGACGCTCACGTAGGAGCGCACGGCGCCGTGGCCGAGCTCGACGTCCTTGACGGTGCCGACCTCGTAGAGCGTGAAGGCGCTCGGGCCGGCGATCGCGCGGCCGGGCTCGATGGAGATGCGGGGCAGCGCCGCGTCGGGGTGGCCGTCGCGGAACTCCTTGAGCTCGCGGTCGACGAGCTCGGCCATCTGGGTGCCGAGCTGCCCGGGCGTGAGCGGCTCGTGCTCGGAGGTGTAGGCGATGCCGTAGCCGCCGCCGAGGTCCATCTCCGGCATCGCGATGCCGTGCTCGTCGGCGACCTCGGTGTGCAGGGCGATGAGGCGGCGGGCGGCGATCTCGAAGCCGGAGACGTCGAAGATCTGGCTGCCGATGTGGCTGTGCAGGCCGAGGAGGCGCAGGTGCTCCCCCTTCGCCACGATCGCGTCGATCGCGGCCCGGGCCTGGCCGCCGGCGAGGGAGAAGCCGAACTTCTGGTCCTCGTGGGCGGTGGCGATGAACTCGTGGGTGTGCGCCTCGACGCCGACGGTGACGCGCACCATGACCGGCGCGACGACACCGAGCTCGGCGGCGAGCGCCGCGACCCGGTCGATCTCCTCGAAGGAGTCGACGACGATCCGACCGACACCGTACTCGAGCGCGCGGCGCAGCTCGGCGACGCTCTTGTTGTTGCCGTGCAGCGCGATCCGCTCGGGCGGGAAGCCGACGCGCTGCGCCACGGCGAGCTCGCCGCCGCTGCAGGTGTCGAGGTTCAGGCCCTCGTCCATGACCCAGCGGGCGACCGCGGAGCACAGGAAGGCCTTGCCGGCGTAGTAGACGTCCGCGCCGGCCACGGCCTCGAAGGGGGCGGTGAAGTCGTCGCGGAAGGCCCGGGCCCGCGCCCGGAAGTCGTCCTCGTCGACGACGTACGCCGCGGTGCCGAAGTCCCGGGCGAGGTCGGTCACGGGCACGCCCGCGACGGTGAGCACACCGCTGCCGTCGCGCCCGATGTTGACCGGCCACAGCTGCGGGAGCAGCTCCATGACGTCCTGCGGGAAGGGCAGCCACTGCGGTGCCGCGCCGTAGCCCTCGGCATGGAGGATGCCGGCCTCGTGGGCCCTCATGTTGGTCGCCATGCCGACCTCACATCCGCTCGGGCGCGGAGACGCCGAGCAGGTCGAGGCCGTTGGCGAGCACCTGGCGGGTCGCGTCGTTGAGCCACAGGCGGGTGCGGTGGGTGTCCGTGATCTCCTCGTCCGAGCGCGGGCGCACGCGGCAGGTGTCGTACCACTTGTGGAAGTGGCCGGCGAGGTCCTCGAGGTAGCGCGCGACCCGGTGCGGCTCGCGCAGCTCGGCGGCGTGCGCGACGACCCGCGGGAAGTCGCCGAGCGCCGCGAGCAGCGTCGCCTCGGTCGGGTCGGACAGCAGGCTCGGGTCGAAGCCGGCCAGGCGGTCGACGCCGTCCTCGGCCGCGAGGCGGGCGACGTTGGAGGTGCGGGCGTGGGCGTACTGCACGTAGAAGACCGGGTTGTCGTTGGTCTGCTTGCGCAGCTCCTCGCCGTCCAGGCTGAGCGGCGAGTCCGCGGGGTACCGGGCGAGCGAGTAGCGCACCGCGTCGGTGCCGATCCAGGAGACGAGGTCGCGCAGCTCGATGATGTTGCCGGCGCGCTTGGACAGCTTGGCCCCACCCAGGTTGACCAGCTGGCCGATGCGGATCTCGATGTTGGTCGCCGGGTCGTCGCCGGCGCAGGCGGCGATCGCCTTGAGCCGGCTGACGTAGCCGTGGTGGTCGGCGCCGAGCAGGTAGATCTTCTCGGGGAACCCGCGGTCCTTCTTGCTCAGGTAGTACGCGGCGTCGGCGGCGAAGTAGGTCGGCACCCCGTCGGCCCGGATGAGCACGCGGTCCTTGTCGTCGCCGAAGTCGGTCGTGCGCAGCCACACGGCGCCGTCCCGGTCGTCGACGTGCCCCTGCTCGCGCAGCCGCGCGATCGCGGACTCGACCGCTCCCCCTTCGTGCAGAGTCTGCTCGGAGAACCAGACGTCGAAGTGCACGCCGAAGTCCTCGAGGGTCGAGCGGATGTCGGCGAGCTGGGCCTCGTAGCCGAGCCGGCGGGCGGTGGCCAGCTGCTCGTCGGCGGGCAGCTGCAGCAGGTCGGGACGAGCACGAAGGGCGGTCGCCGCCAGGTCGTCGACGTAGGGACCCGGGTACCCGCCCTCGGGGGTGGGCTCCCCCTTCGCCCGAGCGACGATCGAGGCGCCGAAGTTGTCCATCTGCGCGCCCGCGTCGTTGATGTAGTACTCGGCGGTGACGTCGGCCCCGGAGGCCGCGAGGAGCCGGCGCATCGCGTCACCGAGCGCGGCCCAGCGGGTGTGGCCGATGTGCAGCGGGCCGGTGGGGTTGGCGGAGATGAACTCGATGTTGATCGTGTGCCCGGCCATGGCCTCGTTGTGCCCGTAGACCGCGCCGGCCTCAACGATGCTGCGGGCGAGCTCCCCCGCGGACGCCGCGTCGAGGGTGATGTTGATGAACCCCGGCCCGGCGATCTCGAGGTCGGCGATGCCGGGGTGGGCGCGCAGCCGCTCGGCGAGGACCGCAGCGACGTCGCGGGGCTTCATGCCGGCGGGCTTGGCCAGCTGCATGGACAGGTTGCTCGTCCAGTCGCCGTGGCCCTTCTGCTTGGGTCGCTCCACGCGGATCTCGGCGGGCACCTCGACGCTCAGCTCGCCGGTCTCGACGGCGGCGGTCAGGGCGGCACGGATCGCTGCGGAAAGCTCTTCGGGGGTCACGGTCGCCCAGTCTAGGTGCGCGGTGTCCGTGCCCGGTGCGCCGGTCGATTCTCGGGACGGGCCTGCCCGGTGCTAACCTCACCGGGCACAATCCCGCCTCCGTAGCTCAGGGGATAGAGCACTGGTTTCCGGTACCAGGGGCCGCAGGTTCGAATCCTGCCGGGGGCGCGTTCTTCCGAGGGGCCGCCAGCACCAGCTGGCGGCCCTTCGTCATGCCCGGGCGCGCCATGACTAAGCCTCGATCCACCGATGAGCTGCTGAGGAGGTCGCTGTCGGC